>JAEXTK010000013.1 GCA_023406985.1 Spirochaetota bacterium
CGCGGCGGGACCGGCGCCCGCCTGGGGGGCGCCCTCCGCCGGCGCCAAGGTCGCCGTCCTTGAGAAGCTGCCGATGGTCGGCGGATCCACCGTGCTTTCCGGCGGCATCGTCTACTCGACCGGCTCCTCGATCATGAAAGAGGCGGGTATCGAGGATTCCGTGGACGCGCTCGTGGACTACTGGCTGGACCGCGCCGACGGCAAGGCCGATCCCGCGAAGCTCCGCTTCGTCGCCGAGCGGTCCGGCGCGAACGTCGACTGGCTCGTCGGCCTCGGCGTGAAATTCGGTAAGCCCTATCCCACGGGCACGAGCCCCGTCCCCCGCGCCGTCAGCACGAGCGACGGCGGCCACGGCATCGTCGGCCCGCTCAAGGCGGCCGCGGATGCGGCCGGCGTGGAATTCTTCATGGAGACCGCCGCGGTCAAGCTCGTCGCGAAGAACGGCGCGGTAACCGGCGTGGAAGCGAAGACCGCCGCAGGGAAGAAGCTCGTCTTCTCCGCCAAGGCCGTCGTCCTCGCCACGGGCGGCTTCGACCGCAACAAGGATCTCATGGCGAAGTACGCGCCGACCGAAACCGCCGACATCACCTTCGTCGGCGTCGGCAACACCGGCGACGGCCTCTCCATGGCGACCTCGCTCGGCGCCCAGGTCGTCGGTAACGGCGGCGCCATCGGGCTCCGGGCCGTCCCCGGGGAGCCGACTTTCGAGACGCCGGTGAGCATGCTCGTATGGTATCCCTACCTCTACGTGAACCTGGAAGGGAAGCGCTTCGCCAACGAGGCCGCCGACTATCCGATCTTCCACGCGGCCATCAACGCCCAGACGGAAAAACGTTCTTTCCAGATCTACGACGCCGCCTCCTACAACGAACTGCTCGACAAGGCGGTGGAGAAAGGCCAGGCGTTCAAGGCCGATACCCTGGAGGCCCTGGCTGTCGCGGCCGGAATCGACGCGGCGAACTTCGCCGCCACCGTAGCCGCATACAATAAAGCCATCGCCGCGGGAAAGGACGCCGAATTCGGTAAAGCCCTCACGGGGATGCCCCCCGTCGCCAAGGCTCCCTTCTATGCGCTCAAGGTCAACGCCGCGACCATCGGCACCATGGTCGGCCTCAAGACCGACCTGGACACCCGCGTCCTCGGACCGGGGGACCAGCCCATCGCGGGCCTCTTCGCCGCCGGCGAAGTCGCCAACGGCGATTTCTTCAACATGGTCTATCCCGCTTCCGGCACCTCCATCCAGATGAGCGTCGCCTTCGGCCGCATCGCCGGCCAGCAGGCTGCCCGCCCGTAAGCGGACGTCCCAAGAACCGCGCGCAGGTATCGTCGCAGCGCGAGGGCCCGACCGGAGACGGTCAAGAACCGCGCGCGGTTCTTGGGTTTTTACGCAATGGGCTCAAACAAGAGGGGCCGACTCTCGCGGGCGAAAGGCGCGCGGGGCGGCCTTCTCATTTCCCCGCGAGCACGAAGTCCACGAGGTCGTCGAGCGGCACCGTGGCCAGGCTGATGGCCGTATCCGTGACGCCGTAGTAGATCCAGAGGAGGCCGTCCACCACGACCGCGGCGGTCGGGAAGACGACGTTCGGGATATAGAGGCCGAACCGCTCGTAGTATTCGCGCGGTTCCAGGATGAAACTCCGCGCGCGGGCGACGACCATGGAAGGGTCCGCAAGGTCGAGGAGCATGGCGCCGCAGCGGTACACGTTCTCGGCGTCCACGCCGTGGAAGAGGGTGAGCCAACCGGCTTCCGTCCGCACGGGCGGAGCCGAGCCGCCGATCTTCTTGAATTCCCACTCTTCCTGCGCGGTCGCGATGAGGACGGGCGGCGTCCAATCGACGAGATCCTTGGAATAGGTGAGCCACATGCCGGGCTTCTCCGTGCCGTACGATCTGCCGATCCACTCCTCCGGCCGGCGCAAGAGGGCGAAGCGGCCGCCGATCTTCTCGGGGAAGAGAATGTTGTCGCGGTCGTTGATCTCGAACGGCGTCGTGTAGGCCACCTGCGTGAAGCGGACGAGGTCGTCGGAAACCATGACGCCCGACCGTGTCCTGAAGCTTTCGGGTCGCCCCCATTCGCCGGGATAGTCCGGCCGTATCTCTTCCGGCTTGCCGACGCCCGTGGG
The DNA here is from genome assembly GCA_023406985.1 of Spirochaetota bacterium. Classification (GTDB taxonomy): domain Bacteria; phylum Spirochaetota; class Spirochaetia; order Treponematales; family Breznakiellaceae; genus JAEXTK01. Next base: position 2,124 of record JAEXTK010000013.1, read on the forward strand.
GCTATAGCCGTAGGAGGAGGGCCGGAGCGCGTAGGTGAGGTAGAACTTCCCCTCGATCTTGACGATGCGGGGATCCTGCACGCTGCCGTAGGGAAAGCCGAAGTCGGCGGGGGACACGATGGGCTCTCTCCGGACATGGGAGAAATGGACGCCGTCCTCGCTCTCCAGGAGGCCGAGGTAGCAGTGGAAGGGCCTGAGGCTTCCGGCGGCGCGCTCGATCATGAAGAATTTGCCGCCCTCGTAGATGACGGCCGGATTGAAGACCGTGGCCGCCCTCCACGGGAAAAGGCCGGGGACGACGATGGGGTTCTCTGCGCAACGGGTGACGATCATCGGGATGCTCCTCGTTCGGGTCGATAGCGGGACGGGCTCGCGCCCGCGAGCTTGGTGAAAACGGCGCTGAAGTACTTGTAATCGGTGTAGCCGACGGTCTCGGCGATCTCGTAGATCTTGAGGTCGCTCTCCGCGAGGAGCCGGCGGGCCTGGGCCACGCGGACGGCGTTCACGTATTCGGTGAAGCTCGCCCCGGTCGTCTTCTTGAACAGGTGGCTGAAATAATTGGGGGAGAGGCGCACGAGGTCGGCCACTTCCTTGACCGAGATATCGCGGCGATAGTTCCGGGCCACGAAGTCTTCCACCTGCCTGACGAGGCGATGGTCCTCGGCCTCCGCCTCCGCGAGTCGGGGGGCCGGAGAAGGTCCCGCGGGCTCGGCGGCCGCGAGGAGGGGAGCGGGCGGGGGAGCGTCGATGAGTTCCCCGATGAGCGCCGCCTTGAGGCGCCGCAGGGCGGCGGTGATCTCGTCGATGTCCACGGGTTTCACGAGGAAATCGAAGGCGCCGTGTTTGACGGCCTGCTGCGCGTAGGCGAACTCGTCGTACCCGCTGAGGATCAGCACCTTGGTCCGCGGAAAGCGCGCCTTGAGTTCGCGGAGGAGCCGGATGCCGTCCATCTTCGGCATGCGGATGTCGGTGATGACCGCCGACGGCCGCGCCTTTTCCGCCAGGTCGAGCGCGGCCTGGCCGTTGCCCGCCGCGCCCGCGACCTCGAAGCCGAGCTCCTGCCACGGCACGGTCGCGACGAGGCCCTCGCGGATGGTCTTCTCGTCCTCGGCGATGATCACTTTGAACATATCGATCCTCCTCCGGCCGCGTGGTGCTCGGGGAAGCGGAGCACCGCGCGGGTGTGCGAACCGACGACGCTTTCTATGGAAAGCCCGTACTCGCTCCCGAAAAAGAGCTTCACGGTCTGGTCCACGTTGCGCACGCCGAAGCCCCGTTCGCCGCTCATGTCGCGCTCGAAGACTTCGGCGATGCGTTCCCGATCCATGCCGATGCCGTTGTCCTCCACGACGAGCCGGACGACGCCGTCCGCGGCGCTGCCCCGCACGGCGATGCGGCCCGGCCTATCCAGATCCGCGATGCCGTGGAGGTAGGCGTTCTCTACGAGGGGCTGGAGGACGAGCTTGGTGACGACGCAATCGCGGAGTTCCTCGGGGATGTCGATGGAGAGTTCCGGCGGCTCGTCGAAGCGCATGTTCTGGATCACCGCGTAGCTTTCCAAGTGCCTGATCTCTTCGGCGAGCGTGGTGAGTTCCTCGCCCTTGTTGAGGCCGAGCTTGAACATGCGCGAGAGCGCGGCGGCGGCTTCGGCGGCGCGGGGGGCCCCCTCGGTGCGCGCGGTCCAATAGATGACGTCGAGCGTGTTGTAGAGGAAGTGGGGGTTGATCTGGGCCTGGAGCGCCTTGAGCTCGGCTTCCTTCTTGGCGAGCCCGCTCTTGTACACCTCGTCCACGAGCTTCCGCAGATTCGCGCTCATGCTGTTGAAGCTGCGCGTCAGCTCCCCGATCTCGTCGTCGCGGACCACGCGGACCTCGGCGCCGAGGGTGCCCGCCTCCACGGACCGCATGCCGGCGACGAGATCCTTGAGGGGAAGGGTGATCTTGCTCGCGATCCACCAGGCCAGGACCGCCGCGACCGAGGCCGCGGAGAGGAAGAGGATCAGGCTGAAGCGGCGGGTTTCGCCTTCTCCCCGGGCGAGTTCGCGGAAGGGGCGGACGCTCACCGATACGCCGCGGGGGGAGCGGTAGTGCGTCACGAGGGTGTCGACGCCGTCGATGTCCATCCGGTAGTACCCGTCGTTCTCCGCGAAGGCCCCGCGGAAGACCGGGTTAGCGGCGAGCTCCGTCCCGATCCGTTCGATATCGGGATGGGACCGGACGCGGCCGGCTCCGTCCGCGAGGAAGATGTACCCCGCGGAGAGCGCGGTCGCGTTCCGGTAGACCTCGCGGATGGCGGCCTCGTCGATGTCGATGCGCGCCATGCCCAGCCTCCGCGTGAAGTCGTGGGTATCGTTGATCCTCCGGTAAAACGAGATCACCGTCTTGCGCCCCAGGGCCTGGTAGTCGCGGAAGTAGGTGCCGCTCAAGACGGCTTCTCCGGAAGCGGGGAGCGCGGGCGCTTCGGCCTCGGAGAGCGAAGGGCCCGCGCTCTCGTAGGAGAGGCCGTTGTCCCCGTAGAGGTTGATCGAGAGGATATACGACTTGGAGGTCACCAGGTTCGCGAGGTCGTCGTTCAGGGCTTCCCGGATCGCGATGAGCTCATGGGAGCCGAGGTCCTGGGCCTTGAGGTAGGACCGCGCGTTGCGGTTGGCGATGAGGAACAGCGAAATGTCGTGAGCGCCGTCGAGCATGGAGGCGAAGTTTCGATCGATCTGGGCGAGGGTCGTCACGGTGGACTCGCTCACCTTCCGCTCGGTGATGTTCCGGGTCCACCGATAGGAGGCCCAGCTCACGACCGAGAGCAGCGCGGACACCTCCAGCACGAAGAGCGCCGTAAGTTCGTTGCGGATGCTGCGCATCGATCCTCCATAGGTGAACTAGTACACCAATTCTATCACCGCATGATGGAATCGGCAAGAATAACCGATGGGACCGCGGAGACCGCGTGGCCGTCGGTATTGCGCGGTTCCGTCTTCTGTCTACGCCCGATCTGGTTCAACTCAAGTAGTTTAATCAAAAGTAAATACGTATAACTTTCACGAGGGCGGTTCGGAACGTCTCGAGAGAGGGCCGGCGCTGCCCCTGGCGGATGGCCCGGCAAGCTGCGCGCCGCTCCCGTTTTCCTGCTTGCGCGTGAACGTTCTTTGGGGTAAACTGGTTCATCAGATGGGGAACTCATGGAAGGGATACGGAAAAAAATGAGCATCGCCGACGTCGCGCGGGAAGCCGGCGTGTCCAAAACCTCGGTCTCCAACTATCTCAACGGCAGGAAATCGCGCCTCGCGGAGGCGACGATCGCGCGCATACGGGAAACCGTGGAGCGGCTCAATTACAGCCCGAGCCTCGGGGCGCGGCGCCTCTCTTCCCAGACGGCCTCCCGATCGATCGCCGCGATCATCCGCCACGACCTCGGGTACGCCTTCGAGTCGGCTTTCTTCCCCCAGGTCATGAAAGGCATCGGCGACGCCTGCGCGGCCCTCGGCTACCGCATCCTCCTCGTCGCCTCCATGGGGCGCTCGGTGCAGGAGGATATCGACTACGCGCTGTCCCTCGGCCGCGGCATCGTGGACGGCTTCCTGCTGTTCGAGCTGGAGGAGAACGATCCCTATATCCGCGCCTTCGAGCGGAGCGGCGTCCCCTATGTCTGTTTCGGCCGGCCCGACGACCCCGGGGTGACGCGTTGGGTGGCGTCCGACCAGGAAGGCGGCATCGTCGCGGCGGTGGATCACCTCTGGGCCCACGGCTTCAGGCGCATCGCCCTCTTTCCCGGCCAGGCCGGCCTCATGGTCACGAAGCTCCGGGTCGAGGGTTTCCGGAAGGCGCTCGCCGCCCGCGGCGGAGCCTGGGACGAGTCGCTCATCCAGTACGGCTTCGCCCCGGGAGTGGACGCCTATCCCGTCTTTTCCCGCTTGCTCGCGGGAACGGGAGGTCCCGACGCCTACCTCATCCGGCAGGTCGACGCAGCCTCGTTCGCGCGCGCGCTGCGGGAACGGAAAGCGGCGGCCCGCCGCGCCGGCCTCCGCGTCGGAGGAGCCACCCCCGACGCCCCGGCCGCCCCCGTTATCCCCGCCGCTGGCGCTGGCGCCGCAACCGATGCCGCCTTCGTCGAGCCCGCCGTGGTGCTCGCCGACTATTTCCCTCCCGAGGGCGGCGCGGGCGACGCGGACGCGGGCGGCCTCGACGGGCGGCCCTACACCTACGTGCGCGGCCACGTCCGGCATGTCGGGTTCCGCGGGGCATCCCGCCTCATCGACTTGGTCCGGGGCGTAGAAAACGAAACGAGCGAGCTGTTCCCGACGGAACTCGTCGTGGGAGCCACCTGCGGCTGTATCCGTCACGGGCCCGCCGAATATCGGTAGCGGCCCCGGGACGCGCGCCGGCGCATCGAAGATCCGAAGAAGGAGTACCGCATGGCGAAGATCGCATTTCCGAACGGATTCCTCTGGGGAGCGGCCACGGCCGCCTACCAGATAGAAGGAGCCGCCGCCCAGGACGGCCGCGGCCCCTCGATCTGGGATACCTTTTCCCACCGACTCGGCAAGGTCCGCGACGGGGACACGGGCGACGTCGCCTGCGACCACTACCGCCTCTGGAAGGAAGACGTCGCCCTCATGGCGGAACTCGGCCTCAACGCCTATCGCTTCTCCATCTCCTGGTCCCGCGTGCTCCCTGCGGGAGCGGGCGAGCCGAACGCGGTGGGGCTCGCTTTCTACGACCGCCTCGTGGACGCGCTCTTGGAGAAGGGTATCGAGCCCTCGGCGACCCTCTATCATTGGGATCTTCCCCAGGCCCTGCAGGATCGGGGCGGGTGGGCGAATCGGGACATCGTCGGCCGCTTCGCCGACTACGCGGCCCTCCTGTTCCGCGAACTCGGCGACCGCGTACCGCGGTGGTACACGCACAACGAACCCTGGGTGGTCGCCTACGCCGGCCACCTCCAGGGCCGCCACGCGCCCGGCGTCGCGGACCTCCGGACGGCCGTGGCGGTGAGCCACCACCTCCTCCTCTCGCACGCCGCGGCCGTGGAGGCGTTCCGGGCCGCGGCCGTCGTCGGTCCCGCGGCCGCGGGCCCCGCGCGTCCTGCCGCGGCCGTCGTC
>JAEXTK010000231.1 GCA_023406985.1 Spirochaetota bacterium
GACCCGAGGTCTTCCCTTGCGGGATGTTCCCTCCCAGCGCAGGGCCAACCGGTCGCCGGCTCCCAAATCCCGTCGGACCTAGGATACTCCGCTTCGAGCCGCATGCAACAATCATAAAGTCTGCGACGAGACTTGCGGACGTTCCGATCTCGGGGGTAGAGTATCCCCATGCCCAAGATCGTCGATTTCGAAGAACGTAGACGGGAGATCATGCAGAAGGCCGTACCCGTCTTCGCCCGGGAGGGATATCAGCGGGCCAATTTTTCCCGCATCGCCGAGCTGTGCGGGTTCAGCCGGACTACCATTTACCAATACTTCCAGAATAAGGAAGAGCTGTTCCGGTTCACCATCGATCACGTCTTCTCCGCCATAGAGACCGCCGCGCACGCCGCCCGGGTGGAGACGGCGGGGACGACCGCGGAACGGCTGGAGCGCATGACGCGGGCGATTTGCGAGACCACCCTGGCCGAATCCCAGCCGATGTCCATCGTCCTGGACCTGTGGCTCCAAGCCAAGCGCGACGACGCCCTGTTCGGCGACGTGGTCAGGGAGCGCGTCGGACGCCTGATCGACGCCTTCGAGGCCGTCCTCCGCGAGGGCGAGCGGCGCGGCGAACTCCGATCGATGGATATTCGATCGATGGCGTACACCCTCTTCTCCATCCTGGAATCGTTCTCCATCCACGCACCCTTCGCCGAATCCTTCGACCTGGACGCGTATATGGCTTCCTTGCGGATCCTCTACAACGGCCTAGAGCGCTAAAGGCCGGACGCGGCCGCACGGGACCGAGCCGGGCCCGCTCGCCGATCAGATCGCGGCGTCGATCTCGAAGCCGGGCCCCAAGCTCCCCTCCGCGGGTCGCGTTCGGTAGGTGACCGCGCCGAGGAGCGAGCCGACGGTCGCGTCCGCCTCTATCGACTTCCCGGCCTCGACGAGCATGCCCTCTGATGCGTCCGCCGGCAGGGTCACGCGGATGCGCGGGGGCGCGGAAGCGGAGCGCGGCACGGCGGCGAGGAACACCGTGTTCGGCGCGAGCAGGTTGACGAGTTCCCCCACGCCGATGGCGAAATGCGCCGCGCCGGCGGAATCCATCTCGAAGGGGCCGCAGTCGGTCTTCGCGTCCAGGCCGTCCTCCGCGACGATGGTCCACTGCTGGGCGCAGCTCGCGACCGCGCGCACGACCGCGCGCACGTCCATGCCGAGCGAATCGGGTTTGGCCAGGAAGAGCTCGTTGACCGCGGTGAGGATGCGCACCCTCCGTTCGAGCGCGACGAGGGAAGGCGAAGGCCGCGCGTCGTAGGCTTCCAGGGAGATCAGGCTCAAGGTCACCTGCAGGTTGTTCTTGACGCGATGGTGGAGTTCCTGGTCCAGGACTTCTTGCCGCCGCATCGCGTACTGCATGGTCCCCAGGATGGCGTGGATTACGTAGGAGAGCGCCACGCAGATCGCGATCATGTTGCCGAAGATCACGAACAGCGCGATGAGCGGGAAGGAGTGGTTGAGCAGGCCTCCGGTCACGAGGACGCCGTAGACGGCGAGGGCGAGGGCGGCGAGGCCGAAGGCGGCGACGATGACGCGCCGGCTGCCGAAGAGCGCCGAGATGAGGACGCCGCAGAGGATCCAGAGGTACCCCGCGCCGAGCGGACCGGTCCAGAGGAGGACCGCCACCCCGACGGTGAAGAGGGCGCCGATGATCGCGAACAACTTGACGCGATAGGACACGCGGGGCATGAAGGCGGCGAGGAGTACGAGAAGATAGGCGACGCTATCCAGGACGCCCAGGGCGAGGAGGCCGGTCACGATGCAGGCGATCATGGACGGCACGTAGGCGAACAGCCCGACGACCGCGAAGATCCTGACCACCCGTTCGAGGAGAGCGGCCCGTTCCTGCTCAACGGTGAACATACGCGAAAGACTAGAGCCCGCCCCCGCCGAAGTCAATGACGGCGGGCCCGCCCTTACGCCTTCACGAGCTCGTAGGCCCGCGTCCCGAGGCCGAGTTCCTCGGCGTGCTCCAGTCCCGCTTTCCAATCCGCGTCCGGGTGGATGTGGCCGAACTTCTCTCCCGTGCCCGGATAGGCCTTGTCGGTGAGGGCCGTCCCGGCGATGGCCGGAGCCGCGTTGACGGCGTCGATGCACGCCTGGTCGAGCGCCACCGGATCGGCGCTCGCGAAGATGCCGATGTCGGCCACCACCGGCGCGTCGTTGTTCGCCCAGCAGTCGCAGTTCGGGGAAACGTTCATCACGAAGTTGACGTGGAAACCGGGCTTGCCGGCCAGGATGGCGGCCGTGTATTCGGCGATGCGCTCGCTGCAGATCTCGCTCGCCTTCCCCTCCATGGCGCGGGCGGCGCCGAACTGGCAGACCGCCACGCACTGGCAGCAGCCGACGCAGGCATCGTGGTCGATGACCGCCTTCTTTTCCGCGTCGATCGTTATCGCCCGCTCGTTGCAATCTTTCGCGCAGGAGGCGCAGCCGGTGCACGCGTCGCGGACGATGACCGGATGGGACACCTCGTGGAGGAACTTCTTCCCGGATCGGCTCGCCGCGCCCATGCCGAGATTCTTGAGCGCCCCGCCGAAGCCGGTGAGCTCGTGGCCCTTGAAGTGGTTGAGGGAGATGACCGCGTCCGCCTCCGCCACCGCGGCGCCGATCCGCGCCGTGGAGCAGTGCGTTCCGCCCGCGACCGGCATATCGACGAAGTCGTTCCCCTTGAGCCCGTCCGCGATGATGAGGTCGCAGCCGGTCGCGTCGCGGGAGAACCCGTTCTCCAGGGCCGCGCGGAGATGGTCGTAGGCGTTGTGGCGCCGGCCGGAGTACAGGGTGTTCGAATCGGTGAGGAAGGGTTTACCGCCCTGGCCCCGGACGAGGTTCGAGACCACGCCCACGTACGGAGGACGGATGAACGCCATGTTGCCCGGCTCGCCGACGTGGATCTTGAGCGCCACGTACTTGTCCTTGAGGTCGAGGGACGCGAAACCCGCCGCGCGGAGGAGCCGCTCCAACTTCTTGAGAATCGTCATCGACGGCGTGGTGCGTAAATCGATCCAGAATACCTTGGAATTCTTCATGCGTCCTCCCTCGGTCGCTCCGCGGACCGCCGCCCCCGGCGACAGCCCCTCAACCGGTTGCACGACGCAGAGTATACCCCGGGCGGATCGGAGCGCAAGCCCCCTCGTTCGCCGCCGAGGCCCGAGCGCGGCGCCGTTTTCCTTTGAAGCCGGCGGGAGAATGCACTATGCTGGTTGCATGAAGCGCCAGCGGTGCCTTCTGCTCGTGCTGCTCTTCTCGTTGGCCTTAGTCTCCGTACCCGCCCCGATCGGGGCGGCGTCGCAGGCCGCGCCCATCTTATTCCTATCCGGTCAAAACGGTACGCCCCGCGCCGCGGAGACGATCGCGTCGTTCATCGATACCTGGGAAAAGACCGAACCGGGCGTCCGCGTCATCACCCAATTCCTCGCCGTCTACTCGTTTCCCCTGTCCAAGCCGGCGACCGAGGCGATCCGCGCTTCCATCGTCGAGCGCCTGGCCGACGACCCGCCGCGCCTCATCGTGGCGCACGGGGATCTCGCCTTGGATATGGCCGTGAATCTGCGGGAGACGTCCTTTCCCTCCGCCGCCATCGTCGGCTTCGAGGTGACCCGGCAACACGCCAAGCGATACGCGGGCGCGGAACGGACGCGGCTCCTCCCCTTCGCCGACTTCGAGAAGAACATCATCTCCCTGGCGCAGCAGGTCCTGCCCGAGCTCAAGACGGTCTATATCCTGCTGAGTTTCACGCCGGGGCACTTCGATCCGGACGAGGCTGCCCGGCGCCTGTCGGACGCCTTTCCGTCCCTCGAGTTCAAGTTCATCCTCGATCCGAATCCCGGCCGCGTGGACCAAGCGCTCAAGGACGCGGGGAAAGGCGCCGCGGCGCTCGTCTTCTCTCCCGGATGGGTGAACGAGGACGGGCGGTTCATCACGGGGACCGCGTACATCCGCGAGCTGACCCGGCGCTATAAGCTGCCCTTCTTCGGCCTGATCCGCGACGACTTGGAGGCGGGGTTGGCGGGAGGGTACGGGGTCGCCTCCGCCGATTGGGGGTCGGCGGCCGCCGTCTTGGGGCTGGATCTCGTGAGCGGAACCGGCGAGGGCGCCCCCAACCTGCGGACGGAGTCGTTGGCGCGGGCCTTCCTGAACTACGCCGTGCTCGACGGATTCGGCGTGCGCGTCCGGGACCTGCCGCCGACCATCGAGCTCATCAACCGCCCCGAGCCGTTCTGGATCCGCTACCAGCGGCCCATCCAAATCGCGATCGCCCTCATGGCCGTCGCGCTCCTCGCGCTCGTCCTCTCGGTGATCGCGCAGCGGCGCCTCGACGCGGTCCTCCGTTGGGCCAACGAGAAGCTCGAGAAGCAGGTCGCGGAGCGGACCGCCGCCCTGACCACCGCCAACGAGGAGTTGAGCGCCTCCAACGAGAACCTGGCCG
>JAEXTK010000110.1 GCA_023406985.1 Spirochaetota bacterium
CCGGGCGGGGGGGGGGCCGGCCGCGGGCTCAATCCCGCACGAGGTGCAGGGCGAACCCGGCGAGCTCCTGGTCCAGGTAGATCACCTTGAGCCGGCCCTTTTCCGTCTTGGCCGTCTCTTCCACGCCGGAGAAGCCGAAGCGTCCCAGGTAGGCGAGGGCGCGCTCCAGGTTGTTGCACTTGATCGCGATGTGGCCGAGGGTTCCCCGGAACGGCGACTTCATCACCTCGAAGGAACCGCCGGCGAATACGGAGGAGGCGCCTTCCTTGAGCGGCAGGCCGAGGGCGGCGAGGAAATCGACCGTCAGCCGGGCCGCCGCTTCGTCGGCGTGGTTCATGCCGAGGTGGGCGAAGGAGAAGCCGTTCACCGCCGCCACCGCTCCGCGGCAGAGGGCGGCGATCTCCTCCCACTTGTCCGCGGCGATCAGGTCGGCCTTCACCATCCAGCTGCCGCCGATCGCGAGGACCGAGTCCCGCTTGGCGTATTCCCCGACGTTGGACGCGTCGATGCCGCCCGTCGGCACGAATTTGACGCCGCCGAAGGGGCCCGCGAGCGCGTCGAGCACGGCGACGCCGCCCGCCGCCTCGGCGGGAAAGAACTTGAAGACGTCCAGACCCTTCTCGATGCCCGCTTCCACGAGGGTGGCGCTGTCCACGCCGGGCAGGATGGGGACGCCGGCGGCGAGGCAATAATCCACGACGGAGGGGTTGAAGCCGGGCGAGACGATGAACGTGGCCCCCGCGGCGACGGCTTTCTTGGCGAGCTCGACGTTGATGACCGTGCCGGCGCCGACGAGGAGGCCGGGGCAATCGGCGGCCATGGCGCGGATGGACGCCTCGGCGGCGGCGGTCCTGAAGGTCACCTCGGCGACGGGTACGCCGCCCGCGACGAGCGCGTTGCCGAGCGGGACGGCCTTGGCCGCGTCCTCGATCTTGATGACCGGAACTAATCCGATCCTCGCGATGGTCTTGAAGGTTTCATGCATGCGATTGCCTCCGACGGGGAAGTATAGCACGCGCGTTGTGAAAAGTGAACCATCGTTTCAAAATTGGTTGACGTATGCCGCCGGAGCTGTATACTAGGGAACGTACGGTTGGAGGAACAGGTATGCACAGGATAGTCACCTTCGGCGAAGTGATGCTCCGCCTCAAATCCCCGGCCTTCGAGCGTTTCTTCCAGTCGCCTTCCCTGGAGGCGACCTTCGGCGGGGGCGAGGCGAACGTGGCCGTTTCCCTCTCGATCTTCGGAGAGTCGGCGGCCTTCGTCACGGCGCTGCCGGACAATCCCGTCGGCGAGGCCGCCGTCCGCGAGCTCCGCCGCTACGGCGTGGACGTCTCTTCCATCAAGAAGACCGCGGGTCGCCTCGGCATCTACTTCCTGGAGACCGGCGCCGACCAGCGCGCCTCCAACGTGGTCTACGACCGCGACGGGTCCGCCATCGCGCAGGTACGGCGCGGCGACTTCGATTGGAAGGCGATCCTAACGGGCGCCGAATGGTTCCACGTCACCGGCATCACGCCGGCCCTGTCCCGGTCCGCGGCCGACGCCACCCTGGAGGCGGTGACGGCCGCCAAGGCCGCGGGCGTGCGCGTGTCCATCGACCTGAACTACCGGAAGAAGCTCTGGAAATACGGCGCCGCGCCCGCGGAGGTCATGCGGCCCCTCGCGGCCCTCGCCGACGTCATCGTGGCGAACGAGGAGGACGTCCAGAAGTGCCTCGGCATCGCGGCCGCGGGCGTGGACGTCTCCAAGGGCGAGCTCGGCACGGAGAATTACCGGAAACTCGCCGAGGCGGTGCGGAACGATTTCCCGAACGTCTCCATCGTCGCCGTCACCCTCCGCGAGAGCCGGTCGGCGGACCGCAACGGCTGGTCGGCGGTCCTATCCGGCACCGGCGGCTTCAAGGTCTCGCGCGCCTACGATATCGACGATATCGTGGATCGGGTCGGCGGCGGCGACTCCTTCTCCGCGGGCCTCATCTACGGGCTCCTCAATCTCGGCGGGGACGAAGGCGCGGCGCTGGAATTCGCCGTGGCCGCCTCCGCCCTCAAGCATTCCATTCCCGGCGATTTCAATCTCGCGACCAAGCCTGAGGTCGACGCCCTCGTGGGCGGCGACGCCTCCGGCCGCGTCCGACGATAAAAGGAAAACTTCAAAAAACTGAAGTTTTTTGAAGTCAACGAATAAGAAGCAAATCCCGTAGGGATTTGCGGAGACGCCGTAATAAACCAACCGGGTTTTTTACGGCGTCCAAGGAGAAGGACATGAAACTCGATATCCGTTATTCGAACCATCCGGACGACGCGAAGCGGTACGACACCGCGGAACAGCGGAAGAACTTCCTCGTGGAGCGCGTCTTCGCGCCGGGCGAGATCTTGCTCACCTACAGCCATCAGGACCGCCTCGTGTTCGGCGGCGCCATGCCGACCGGTACGCGGCTCTCCCTGGAGGCGGGGAAGGAATTCGGCACCGGCTTCTTCCTGGAGCGGCGCGAACTCGGCGTCATCTGCATCGCGGGCAAAGGCCGCCTGATCGCGGACGGGACGGTCTACGAGATGGCCAAGGGCGACGGCGCCTACGTCGGCATGGGCACGAAGGAGGTCTCTTTCGAGTCCGCCTCCGCCGCAGAACCCGCGAAATTCTACCTCGCGAGCAGCCCGGCCCACGCGGCCTATCCCACGCTCAAGATCGAGCTCGCCAAGGCGAACCCGAACAAGCTCGGCTCGCCCGACACCTCCAACGCGCGCACGATCTACCAGTACGTGCACCCGGCCGTCTGCAAGAGCTGCCAGCTCGTGATGGGCATGACGATCCTGGAAAAGGGCAGCGTCTGGAACACCATGCCCTGCCACACCCACGAGCGGCGCATGGAGGCCTACCTGTACTTCGATATGGCGGGCGACGCACGGGTCTTCCATCTCTTCGGACGCCCGGACGAGACGCGCCACCTCGTGGTCGCGAACGAGCAGGCGGTCATCTCCCCGAGCTGGTCCATCCATTCCGGCGTCGGCACGGGCAGCTACACCTTCATCTGGGCCATGGCCGGCGAGAATCAGACGTTCAACGATATGGACGCCGTTTCTCCCGAGACGCTTAAGTAGGGGGAACGCGATGGCGGGCATACTGGATTCTTTCAAGCTGGACGGCAAGGTCGCGATCGTCACGGGGTGCGAGCGGGGTCTCGGCCAGGGCATGTCCATCGCCCTCGCGGAAGCGGGCGCGGACATCTTCGGCGTGAGCTATCCCGCCGACGCGAACGAGACCGCGGCGAAGGTGGAGGCGGCGGGCCGGAAATTCGCCTATATGCAGGCGAACCTCCTCTCCATCGAACCGATCCCGGAGATCTTCAAGAGGGCGGTCGCGGCCTACGGCCACGTGGACATCGTGGTCAACAACGCGGGCATCATCAAACGGAACGATGCCGTCGATTTCACCGAGGCGGAATGGGACGACGTGATGAACATCAACCTGAAGACGGTGTTCTTCATGTGCCAGGCCGCCGCCCGGCAGTTCATCGCCCAGAAGACCGGTGGCAAGATCATCAACGTCGCGTCCATGCTGAGTTACCAAGGCGGCGTCCGCGTCCCCTCCTACACCGCGTCCAAGAGCGGCGTGAAGGGCATCACGATGCTCATGGCCAACGAGTGGGCGAAGCACGGGATCAACGCGAACGCCATAGCCCCCGGCTACATGGCCACCGACAACACGGCCCCGCTCCGGGCCGACGCCGAGCGGAGCGCGTCCATCCTGGACCGCATCCCCGCCGCCCGCTGGGGCGAACCGCGCGACCTGGCCGGCGCTGCCGTCTTCCTGGCGTCCGCGGCCTCGGATTACGTGAACGGCTACACGATCGCGGTGGACGGAGGGTGGCTCGCGCGCTGAGGCGCCGGTCATCGTTCAAGAAGTTTCGCGCAAAGGCGCAAAGGCGCAAAGGACGCACGATGAAGAAGGGGAAAGAGGCTCACGCGAAGGCGCGAGGGTCGGTCCTGGCGCCTTTGCGCGAAACGATCCGGAGTAGGCTCGGCGGACTACGCTTGGCCGCGGTCGTCCTGCTGCTCCTGGCGGCCGGCGCGGGCTGGGCCGCCCCCCAGGGCGAGAAGGGCGGATTGCGGTCGCTCTCGGTGCGGACCACGGACGGCTGGGGCGGCGTCCTCGTCCCCGCGTTCTCTCAGGACGTCCGCGCGTATACCGTCGCGGTGGCCGGGGACTGCCTCGGCATCCAGGTGAGCGCGGTCGCCGCGCCGGGCGGCCGCGCGGTCGTCAACGGCACGGCCGTCGCCGCGGGCGCTCCGGTCCTCGTGACGCCGCCCGTCGGAAAATTCGCGTTCCCCGTCGCGGGCTACGGACCCTCCGGAGGGAAGACGACGTACACGGTCACCGTCGTCCGCGAAGATCTCCGCCCGGTCGCCAAGCGGTTCCTCCGCCTCCGCTACGACGACGAAGAGACCGGCCTCTCCATGACCTACCGCCTCTTCGTCCCCGCCGGCGCCGATCGCCCCGCCGGCGCCGCGGGCGGCTCGAAGTACCCGCTCGTCCTCTATCTGCACGGGGCGGGGGAGCTGGATACCGACGACGACGCCCTGCTCGTCGGGAACCAGGGCCCGGCGGTCTGGGCCCGGCCCGAGGAACAGGCGAAGCGGCCCTGCTTCATCCTGGCGCCGCACTGCAGCCGGAGTTCGGGCGGTCCGGGGCCGGGGGCGCCCCTCGGTTGGACCTCCCTCATGAAATACGGGCCGGACGCGAGCGGCGGCCGCACTCCTTTTACGCCGACGGAACTCCTTTCGGTTGCGTACCGGATCCTGGAGAAGGTCGGCGCCGAATACGCGGTGGACGCGGATCGGATCTACCTCACGGGCCTTTCCATGGGCGGCTTCGGGGCCTGGGCCTTGGCCCTCGATCATCCCGAAACGTTCGCGGCGCTCGTTCCGATCTGCGGCGGGGGCGACCCCGCGCGGCTCGGCCGCATCGCGAAGTTGCCCATCTGGGTCTTCCACGGAGAAGCGGACCCGGTGGTTCCGGTCAAGACGTCCCGCGGCTCCGTCGCGGCGCTCCAGGCCGCGGGAGGTACGCCCCGGTACACCGAGTATCCGCAGGACGCCTTCTTCCTGCCCAACGCGCACTTCTCCTGGGTTCCCGCGTACGCGGACGCGGAGATGCGGGAGTGGCTGTTCGCGCAGAAGCGCTGACGCCGGCCGCTCGGGCGGCCCGTTCAGGCCAGGTTGGCGAGGATCGCCGTGTAGTACCTCGTGGCGAGTTCGCTCTTTTCCCCGACCCTGCACGAGCGCAGATCCTTCAACTTACGGTTCGCGCTCTCTATGACGATCATGCCGTCGACCGTTTTGGCGCGGACCGCTTCCAGGGCTTCCAGGAAGCGCCCGTCTCTTTTCGCCGAATCGTAAAAGGAAAGCACGTACGCGTAGTTGAGCAGATTGTAGCGGACGAGCGGAAATTCGATCTTCATGAATAGGGAGCCGATGCCGTAATGGCAGGGGCCGAGCGGCTTCCGCGTCACCCAATGATCGAGCAGGAAGCCGACCGCGCGGTCCAGCCGTTCGTCGGCGTTCAGGTAGCGCGTGTACCGGAACACGTCCAGGACGGTCAACGTGGGGCCCGGGTTGGAGGCCGCGGTTTCGGGCCCCTTGCCGTATTTCGACGCGTTGCATCGCCAGCCGCCGTCCCCGTGCTGCGATTCGAGGAAGTACCGATAGGTCTTTTCGAGCCGGCCGTCATTCGCGTAGGCGAGCCGGCAGAGCGTCCGCGCGGCGTTGGCGGTCTGGCACGGATAGATCGAACCGGAAGAGAACGTCCTGATCCTTCCGTCTTCTTTCATGTTGCCGAAAATGAGTTCGGCCGCGCCTTTCAATTCCGGCGAGGCGGAGTCATAGCCCAGCTCCGCCAAGAGCGCGCTGGCCTCCAGCGTGGACAAGGGCCCGCCGTTCGCGGTGGCGCCGTCCGGCGTGGCCCAAAAATCGGCCCCGTTGATAGAGCGGAGCGCCAACAATTTTTCTATGTCGTCGCTATAGCAATTCGCTCCCATTGCGCTATCTCCGTTCGGCCCCGCGCCGGTCCCTCGGCGGCTTTCAGACCCCGGCTCCGAGCACCGCGGAAATCTCCGCCGCGGCCGCGCGGATGCGGTCGCGGTACTCGGTCCGCCGCGCCTCGTCGAAGCGGAAGGTCGGCCAGGACACGCTCATGGCCGCCACCGCGCGGCCCTGGTGGTCGCGGATCGGGGCCGCGATGCAGGCCACCCCCTCCTCGTGCTCCTCGGCGTCCACGGCGAAGCCTTGCGTCCGCACGCGTTCCAATTCCCGCTCCAGGGCCTCGCGGTCTCGGATGGTGTGCGGCGTGAACGGCACGAGCTTCATATCGGCCATCGCCGCCGCCCGCTCCCCTTCGCCCAGGTCGGCGAGCAGGATCTTGCCGATGGCCGTGCAGTAGAGCGGGATCTTCTTGCCCACCCGGGAGTACATGCGGATCGTGTATTTCGATTCGATCTTGAGGACGTAGAGGGCTTCCCCCTCGTCCAGCACGCCCATGTGGACGGTCTCCCCGAGGTCCGCGGAGAGGCGCTCCGCCACGGGCCGGGCCACCTTCGGCAGCTCGATGTGGTCCAGGGCCTTGGACCCCACGGAGAAGAGTTTCATCGTCAGGAACCAGCGGTCGTCGTCCTTGCGCACGTACCCGAGGTCGCGGAGGGTCATGAGGAAGCGGTAGGTCGTGGGCTTGGCGAGACGGGCCGACTTGGAGAGCTCCTCCAGGCTCGCGGAGGAGACGAGGGCGAGCCGCTCCACCACCCGGAAACCGCGCTCCACCGCGCTGATGGTCTTGGCGCTCTTGGCCGCGCCGCCTTTCGCCTTCCGGCCGGCCGCGCCGCGGCCCGTCATCTCCCCCGCGGCCATCGCGCCGACGGCCGTAGCGTCGGCCCCGCTCGTGGATGCCGGTCGCTTCATCGGGCGAAGTACCGTTCCGCGTTGCCGAACGAGATGTCGGCGACGATGCGGTCCAGGAGTTTCCGGTCGCCCGGGATCTCCCCTTCTTCGGCCCAGCTACCCAGGAGGGCGCAGAGGATGCGGCGGAAATACTCGTGCCGCGGGTAGGAGAGGAAGCTCCGCGAATCGGTGAGCATGCCGATGAAGCGGGTGAGGAGACCGACCGCCGCCAGCGCGCGGAGCTGGTCCTCCATGCCGTCCTTGTGGTCGCAGAACCACCAGGCCGAACCGAGCTGCATCTTTCCGGGGACGCCGCCCTGGAAGCCGCCCATGATCGTGCCGAGCGGGTAGTAATCCTTGGGATTCAGGCTGTAGAGGATGGTCTTGGGCAGCGCGTCCTTGGAAGCGAGGAGGTCGAGGAGGCGGGCCAGGTTGGCCGCGATCAGGCGGTCGTGGACGGCGTCGTAGCCCGTGTCGGGACCGAGGGCGGCGAAGGCGCGCGAATTGACGTTGCGGATCGCGGCGAGGTGGAGTTGCATGGCCCAGCCGCGCCGCGCGTATTCGCCGCCGAGGAAGGCGAGCACGGCCGTCTTGTACGCGTCGGCCGACGCCTGGTCCGGTTTCCCTCCCCCGAGGGCGGTGGCGAAGGCCGCGCGGGCGGCCTTCTCGCGCGCCGCTTCGGCGGCGGCGCCGTTCGGCAGGTCCGCGATCTCGAAGGGCGGGTACTCCAACGCGTGATCGGAGGCGCGGCATCCCATCGCGTCGAAGTAATCGACGCGGCGCCGCAGGGCCTCCAGGAGGTCGTCGAACTTTTCTATCCTGACCCCCGCGGCGGCGCCGAGCTTCTCCGCGTAGGCCGCGAAGCCCTCTTTCTCCAAATGGATGGCCTTGTCGGGCCTGAAGGAGGGCAGGACCTTCGTCTCTGTCTTGCCCTCGGCCGCGATGCGCTTGTGCCAGGCCAAGTCGTCGATGGGGTCGTCGGTGGTGCCCACGGCGTGGACCTTGAACTTCTTGAAGATGCCGTAGACCGAGAGCGCGTCGGAGGAGAGGAGCGCGTTCGCCTTTTCCCAAATCTTCGGGGCACTGGCTTCGCTCAGGGTTTCCGTGATGCCGAAGTAACGGCGGAGCTCCAGGTGGGTCCAGTGATAGAGCGGGTTGCCGATGAGATCCTCCATCGTCCGCGCCCAGGCGAGGAATTTTTCGTAGGGCGCCCCGTCCCCGGTGACGTACTTCTCCTCCACGCCGTCCGACCGCATCGCCCGCCACTTGTAGTGGTCGCCTCCGAGCCACATCTCCGCGAGGTTGGCGAAGCGCTTGTCCTCGGCGATTTCCCGGGGAGAGAGGTGGCAGTGATAGTCGAAGATGGGCTGGCCCGCGGCCGCCTCGTGGTACAGCCGCTTGGCCGTGTTCGTGGTAAGCAGGAAATCGTCGTCCATGAAACTGCGCATGTCCGCCCTCCGAATGCTCGTAGTGGAACGTCGTTTCATTGTTTGCCGATGTCGGCTCGCCTGTCAACCTCGATCAACCGATGCGGATCCGGTAGCCCATGCCCCAGACCGTCTCCACGATTTCCGGATCGGAGGGATCCGCCTCGATCTTCTCCCGGAGCTTCCGCACGTGGACGGTCACCGTGCTCGGGTCCCCGTAGGTGTCCTCGCCCCAGACGCGGGCGAACAGCTCTTCGCGGGAAAAGACGCGGTTCGGATGGTGCATGAGGAGGGAGAGGATATCGAATTCCTTGGGGGTCAGCTCCACTTCCCGATCGAGGACCCGGACGCGGCGGGCGTCGGCGTCCAGCGAGAGCCCGCGAAGTTCGATGATCGGGTTGCCCTGCCGAGCCTCCGCTCCCGTGAGCCGGCGGTGGCGGGCTAGGTGGGCCTTGACCCGCGCGATGAGCTCCCCCGGGCTGAAGGGCTTGGTCATGTAGTCGTCGGCGCCGAGGCCGAGGCCGCGGATCTTGTCGATGTCTTCCCGCCGGGCGGACAGGATGAGCACGGGCAGTTCCGACTTCTCCCGGATGCCCGCGAGGACCTCGAATCCGCCCATGAGCGGCAACATGAGGTCCAGGATGACGAGGTCCGACGTCCCGTCGAGGGCGGCCGCGAGTCCGGCCTGCCCGTCCTTGGCCACGCGGAAGGCGAAACCGGAGAGGGCGAGGTAGTCGCCGATGAGGGCGGAGAGGCTGTCGTCGTCCTCCACGATCAGGATGCGGTCGCTCATGCTTCCTCCATCGGGAGCGCGAGCACGAGGCAGGCGCCGCCGCCTTCGTCCTCCCGCGCGGCTTCGGCCCGGATGCTTCCGCCGTGGCCCGTCGCGATGAGCCGCGCGATGCTGAGGCCGAGGCCGCTGCCGCCGCGGTGCCGGGACGCGTCCGCGCGGTAATGGTAGTCGAACACGCGCTCCCGTTCCTCTTCGGGAATGCCGATGCCGTTGTCCGCGAACCGGACGACGGCCACACCGGCCTCGGCGCCGAGGCTCACGGTGAGCGTTCCCTTCCCCGCCTCCGTATACGCGGCGGCGTTCTGCACGAGGTTGGCCACGAGGCGTCCGAGCCTGAAGGCGTCGATGCGGACCGGACACGGCGCCCGGGGAACGGCGCCGAGACGGATGGAGAGGCCGGGATGGTCCGGCGCGAGCTCGTCCAGGTAGTCCCGCAGCCAGACGCGGAGGTCCATCATCCGCTTATCGTAGGGGAAATCGACGGTCCTGAGGCGCGAGAGGAGGAAGAGGTCCTCGATCAGGCGTTCCATGAACCGGCTCTTGGCCAGGATCGTGTCGATATAGAGGCGCCGCTTCTCGGGCGCCTCCGCGACGCCGTCCCGGAGTCCCTCGGCATAGCCCTTGATCGCGGCGAGCGGGGTCCTGAGGTCGTGGGAGATGCTCGCGGTCATCTCCTGCCGGTTCCGCTCCATGGCTTCCTGTCGCTCGAGCGATGCCTTGAGCCGCGCCCGCATCTCGTCGAAGGAACGGAACACCGGGTCGAATTCGTCGGAGTCCCGCGCGGCCGATCGGGGGCGGCCGTCGGCGACGGGGGAGAGGTCCCCGTCGCGGATGCGGAGCGCCCGCTCCTCCAGGCCGCGGAGGGGCCGCAGCACGCTCCGCGAGACCATCCAGGCCAGGAAGCCGGTGGTCAGGACGAACACGAGCGCGACCGTAGAGGCGAAGAGCAGGAAGGGGAAGCGCCACTGGGCGAGCATGCGGCGGAAATCGACCAGGAAGTAGAAGGTGGCGTTTTCCTCGCCGGCTACGGCGAAGTCCCAGGCGTAGGAGACGAGGACCCGGGAACGGCGGAAGGGCGGGCCGGGCCGGGCCGCGGCCCCGTTTTCCCGGAAGGCCTGGACCGCCCTCCGCACGGCCTCCTCGTCGGCGCCGTCCGAGATCCAGAGGGGGCGCTCGCCGGAGAACACCGCGAGGCTCCCGGCCCAGTCCAAGCCCGCGGAGAGGCGCCGGGCGGTTTCCGGCTCGGCCCAAAACCGGGGATTCTCGGCGATCGTGCGGCTGAGGAGCAGGGTTTGGGCGCTGTCGAGGCGGCCGGTCCGTTTGCGGTAATCCGCGAAACCGGCCCGGTCCGTGAGCGCGCGCTGGACGACGCCGCCGATCAGGAAGAGGATGAGCGGGGGAATCACGAGCATGGCAACGTTTGAGAGTATCAAGCGCGTGCGTATCTTCATGATTCCCCTACGGTATCATATTCCGCGGCTCTTAATGGATCCTCATCCGCATCCCGAAGCCGATTCGGGACCCGATCAGGTAAATTTTGGGCTCGAAGGTGACCTTCCCCGATTCGATGTCCGCGCGGGCCTGATTCCCCGCGTCCTTGGAGGCGAGGACCCGGTTCACGATGGAGAGCGTGAACCCCGCGGCCGCGACGCCCATCGCGGGCAGGACCTTGGCCCCGTCGCCGTCCTCCCAGTAATCGCGCATGAGGTCCCGCCGCTCGCTCCGCGAGAGGGAGGAGTCCTGCAGATCGTCGGGGAGCAGATAGTAGTAGGCCGTCGCGGTACCCGCCATGATGGCGAGTTCGGCTCCGAGGCGCAGGAAGCCGCCCGTATAGTCGCCGACCATGAGCTGGCCCGCGCCCGGCAGGACGAAGGAGAGGAAGCGCGCGCCGCCCTCGTACCGGTCCTCCTGCATGGCGACCGAGGCCGCGCTCGCCAGGGCGGTCCATTCCGCCATGCTCAGTTCGCTCGCCTGCTTGCCGGAGGCGTTCGGCAGGGCCTGCAAGATTTCCTGGTCGGTGAGCCCGTCGTAGCCGCGGCCGTGGGCGTAGTGGCCTCCCCCGGCCAGGACGACGGCGGCGATCGCGATGATCGATATCTTCTTCATTTCGGTCTCCTTATGCCGTTAGCGCGTCGCGAGCGCGGCGAGCCTGCGCCGCATCTCTTCTTCGGCGATTTCGCCCGAGGCGAACCGTTCCCGCAGGATCATCTCCGCGCGGCTGCGGCCGCCCGGTCCGCCGCGGCCGGCCTGGGGCCGGATCCACCGGTTATAGGCGAAGTCGATGAGCTTGAAGGCGATGACGAGCTTGAGCGCGAAAACGGAGATAGCCAACAGGATCAAGAGGGCGATGGTCATGTCATTCCTCCTTGCCGCGCGAGCCGTTCAGGACGGACCGCCGGCGTACGAATTCGGCCTCGTCGATCTTCCCTTCGGCGAAGAGTTCTTCCAGGATGGCGAGCGAGGCGTCCTCGCGGCGGCGCGGGAAGAGGAAGCGGCCTCCGACGAAGAGGATCGCCAGGATGACGAGGATGAAACCGAAGAACGGGGGATGGCCGTGCGGGCCCCGGAACCGATATCCGGGTCCGACGTAGGCCTCCGGGCCGCCCGCGGCCCCCGCTGCCGCGTTCCCCGCCGTCGGGGAGTACCAGGCGCCCGCGCAGACGCGGCCATGGAGCGTCTTGAGCTCCGCCCACTTTTCCGGGGGCGTCAGGATCGCGAGCGTCGCGACCAGCGCCACCACGAGGGCCGCCAGGGCGATGAGCAGCCAGGTGGATAAGGAAATCTTCCGCATACGAAACCTCCTGTCGCCGTTTCGGCGGCAGGGTAAAGCTACGGGACGCGGCTTAAGGGATTCTTGGATAATCCTGAAGTTTTTCTTAAGGCGCGCGCCTCGACACTGCGCGGGGAGCGCGTCTATACTCCGGCCATGAACGTCGCCGGTCAGGTCCTCGTGCTGTTCCTCCTCATCGTCATCGGCTATGCGGCCCGCAAGTTCAAGACCATCGACGACGGGGCCGTCTCCCATTTCACCGCGTTCGTCCTCAACCTGAGCCTCCCCGCCCTCATCCTGGCCTCGCTCCAGCGCCCGTTCAGCCGCGAACTCCTCGGCGAGGCCGGGACGGTCCTCGCCCTCGCCTTCGGCGTGTACGCCGTCTCCTTCGCCTTCGCCGCCGTCTACCCGGCGCTCATCCGCCCCGCGCGGAAAGCGCGCGGCGTCCATCGGTACGCGGTCATCTTCTCCAACGTCGGCTTCATGGGCTTTCCCGTCGTGGAGGCGGTGCTCGGCAAGGAAGCGCTCTTCTACCTGGCGATCTTCAACATCCCCTTCAACCTGCTCGCCTTCAGCATCGGGGCGTGGCTCATCGCCCGGGACGGCGAGCGGCCGGTATCCCTGTCGTGGCGGACCTTCGTCAATCCGAGCGTCGTCGCCGTCGCGATCGGCTTCTTCTGCTTCCTCTTCTCCGTGCGCTATCCCGAGCCGCTGCTCAGGGTGCTGAAGATGACCGGCGACATCACCTCTCCGCTGTCCATGATCGTGATCGGCGCCATCCTCGCGCGCATGGACCCGCGGAACGTCCTCGGACGGTGGCGCAACTACGTCACGACCGCGGTGCGGTTGCTCCTCCTGCCCGCCCTCTCGTTCGTCGCCATGCGCGCGCTCGGCCTCACCGGTGCCCTCCGCGTCCTGCCAACCCTCGTCGTCGCGATGCCCATCGCGGCCAACACCACCATCCTCGCGGACGTCTACGGCGGCGATACCGAGAACGCGAGCTCCCTCGTCTTCCTGTCCACCCTGGCCTGCGTCGTCACCATCCCGGTGGTCGTGGCGATCGTCGGGGTATAATCGAGCCATGGCCGAAGATAAGCGGGCTTCCGTACGGATCGGCGTTTCCATCCCGATGAGCTGTCCCGACGCGGACGGCGCCTTGCGCCTCCACGACATGAGCGCGGGAGGCTTCCTCGCGAGCGGCCGCGTCGACTTGGACGTCGGCGACCGGTTGGACGCCTCCGTCCATCTTTGCCCCGCGTCGGGCGAATGCGACGCTGGCTTGACCGGGACCGTGATGCGCGCCGTGCGCGACGGGGACGTTCGCGTGATCGGCGTCCGGATCGACGGCTTCTCGTCCCCGGAAAGCGAGCAGGCGTACCGCGACTTCGTGCGGGAACTTGAAGAAGATCAATAAATTTTTCTTGTAACGATGGCGGACTTCGGCCCTTTCTGATAAGAAGAAACGAAGCCGATGATCGAATTGACGGGTATCCGCAAAAAGTACGTCATGGGCGCGACCGAGGTGCCGGTCCTCAACGGGATAGATCTCTCCGTGGCGAAGGGGGAGATGGTGTCCATCATGGGCGCTTCGGGCTCAGGCAAGACGACCCTCCTCAACGTCCTCGGTATCCTGGATTCCTTCGACGAAGGGACGTACCGGTTCAACGGCGAGGCCCTCCGGGACATGACCGAGACCCGCGCCGCCCTCTTCCGCTGCGCGCACATCGGCTTCCTCTTCCAGGCCTTCCACCTCCTGCCGTACAAGACCGCCCTGGAGAACGTCGCGCTGCCGCTCCGGTACCGGCCGTCGGTGGCGCGGAGCGAGCGCCTGGCGTTGGCGGCCGCGATGCTCGATAGGGTGGGGCTCTCCCACCGCGCGGACCACCTGCCCACCGAACTCTCGGGCGGCCAGCAGCAGCGCGTCGCCCTGGCCCGGTCCCTCGTGACGAAGCCGAACCTCCTCCTGGCCGACGAGCCGACCGGCGCCCTGGATTCGGCCACGACCGACGAGATCATGGCCCTGCTGCGGGAGATCAACGGCGAGGGCATGACCATGGTGATCGTCACCCACGAGGCGGACATCTCCAAGAAGACGGACCGCGTCATCCGGATCAAGGACGGGCGGATCGTATGAAGGTCGAACTCTTCGATCCCGATCACTGGGAAGACATCTTCTCCCACATCAAGAAGCACCGGGTCCGCACCGCGCTCACCGCCTTCGGGGTCTTCTGGGGCATCTTCCTCCTGCTCCTCCTCCTCGCGGCGGGCAGCGGCATAGAGAAGGGGACGTACCGCCAATTCGGCCGGATGGCGGTGAACAGCATCCACGTCTGGACCGAACAGACCACCCTGGCCTACAAGGGCAACAAGCCCGGCCGCTACATCCAGCTGCGGGACGAGGATACGGCGGCCATCGCGGAGAACTTTCCGGGCATCCGCGAGGTCTGTCCCCGCCTCAATATCTGGTGGTCGGTGACGACCAAGCGGGGCAAGAAGGACGGCTCGTTCCGGGTCACCGGGGAGACGCCGAGCATCATCTCCATCGAACCGATCAAGATCGTGAACGGCCGCTTCATCAACGGCCGCGACATCCTCGAGTCGCGGAAAGTCGTCGTCATCGGCACGCGGGTCCAGGAGGTCCTCTTCGAGGCCGGCGAGGACCCGGTGGGCAAGTACCTGGAGATCGACGGGGTGTCCTTCCTCGTAGCGGGCGTCTTCGACTTCGATTCCTACGGCGGCGACCGGCGGGGGCAGACGGAACGCATCTATATGCCGTTCGCCACGATGCAGCGCACCTTCAACATGATCGGCGTCGTCGGCTGGTACTCCATCCTCTTGGAGAACGACGTGGATACGGAGAAGACGGAGGCGGCGATCAAGGGCCTCCTCGCCTCCCGCCACGACGTGCACCCCGAGGATCGGCGCGCCATCGGCTCCTGGAATTCGTCCAAGGAATTCCGCAGCATCCACGGCCTGTTCACCGGCATCCGGGCCTTCCTCTGGATCGTGGGCCTCGGGACCCTCCTGGCGGGCATCATCGGGGTCAGCAACATCATGCTCATCATCGTCCAGGAGCGGACCAAGGAGATCGGCATCCGCAAGGCCCTCGGGGCGACGCCGGCGTCCATCGTGTCCATGATCCTCCAGGAAGCCTTCCTGATCACGGCCGTCTCGGGGTACGCGGGGCTCGTGGTCGGCATCTTCCTCACGGAAACCGTCGCGTGGTACATGAAGAACGCAGCCGTGCAGGTGGACTATTTCGCCGAGCCGGAGATCGGCCTCGGCGTGGCCTTCGGCGCGACGATCATCCTCGTCCTGGCGGGCACGCTCGCCGGCCTCTATCCCGCCCTGAAGGCGGCGCGCATCCATCCGGTGGAAGCGCTCCGGGAGGAATGAAGTGAAGATGAAGAAGTATTTCGTCGGCCTCGCGATCCTCGCCCTCGCCGTGCTCGCCACCTTCGGCTTCCTCATCGCGAAGGCGGCGGGCCGGAAGACGGTCTATCCGACCGAGGCCGCGGAGCGGCGGACGATCGAGGAGAAGGTGCTCGCCTCCGGCTCCATCATCCCGGAGAAGGAGGTGGAGGTGAAATCCTCCATCTCCGGCGTCGCGGACACGATCTTCGCGACGAGCGGCGACCGCGTGGAAAAGGGCGCGCCGCTGCTCTCGGTGCGCGTCGTCCCGAACAGCCTGGACCTCAACTCCTCGGAGGCGGCCCTGGAGAAGGCCTCCATACGGCTCAAGAACGCCGAGGTCGAACTGGCCCGGCAGCAGCGACTCTGGGACGGTAAGATCATCGCGGAGGTGGACTTCAAGAAGAGCGAGACGGAGTACCGGCTGGCCCTGGAAGATTACAAGGAGGCCCGCAACCGGATCGGGCTCATCAAGGAAGGCTCGAGCGGGGGCCGGACCCTCGACAACGTCGTCCTCTCGCCGATCGCGGGGACGGTCCTCGATATCCCGGTCAAGCAGGGGACCCCGATCCAGGAGAGCGGTGGATACTCGGTCGGCACCACGGTGGCGGTGGTCGCGGACATGACCTCCCTCATCTTCGAGGGGGAGATCGACGAGGCCCAGATCGGCAGGCTCAAGGTGGGCATGGCCGCGAACCTCAAGCTGGCGGCAGTCGACGACCGGACCATCCGGGGGACGCTGTCCTACCTCTCGCCGCGGGGGAATGCGAGTTCGGGTTCGGTGAAGTTCAAGCTCCGGATCGCCTTCGAGCCGCCCGCGGACCTCCTGCTCCGGGCGGGCTACAGCGCGGGCGCCGAGATCATCATCTCGCGGGCGGAGAACAGCCTCTGCGTCAAGGAACGCGACCTCGTGCTGGAGGACGGCAAGTACTACGCGGAGGTCGAGACGGGCCGGCAGAAATTCGTCAAGACCGAGGTCACGGTGGGCGTTTCCGACGGGCTCCACACGGAAATCACCGGCGGCCTGTCCGAAGGCGACCGGATCAAGAGCCTGAAATCTTAATCTTTCCCAAATTTACTCGCGCCCCCGATCGGATGTATCATCCGCGTCGATGGCTTTGGAACCGGTCTCCGACGGGGTCCGCGCCGGGAGCTCGCACTACCTCGTAGCCGTGAGCGGCAGCGGCAACTCCGAATACCTGATCCGCTGGACCTACGCCGCCGCCCGGCGCGAAGGGGGAAGGTGGACCGCCCTCCACGTCGTCCTGAGCGGACCCGAGAGCGATCCCGAGCGCCTGGAGCGCAACCTTTCCCTCGCGCGCCGGCTCGGCGCCGAAGTCGTCTCCGCGCCGGGAACCGAGATCGCCGCGACCCTCATCCGCTACGCGCGGGTCAAGGGGGCCGACCGGCTCGTGCTCGGCAAGAGCGGAAGCGCCCAACCCTTCCGGGCCCGGAAGGCGGTGAACGAGAACGTGCTCCGGGAATCGGGCGACCTGGACCTCATCTTCCTCCGGGGAGAGGCCGACCTTTCCTTCCGCCGCCGCCCCCTCCGCGACCTCCTGGCGCCCTCCCGCGGCCGCGACGTGCTCTTCGCGGCCCTGGCGATCGGCGCCGTCACCCTCGCGGGCTTGGCGGTCCTGCCCCTGGTCGGCTACAAGACCGTCGCCCTGCTCTACCTCCTCGCGATCATCTCGCTCGCCTTCTTCGCGAGCCGCCTCGCCATCCTCCTCGGCGCGGCCCTCGGCGCCTTCGCCTGGGACTTCCTCTTCATACCTCCCCGGTTCGCCTTCACGATCGGCAGCCTGGAAGACGCGCTCATGCTCGCCACGTACTTCCTTTCGGCCTCCGCCTGCGGCTTCCTGGTCTCCCGGCTCAGGGCCAAGGAGAAGGCCCTCGCCGCCCGGGAGGAACGCAGCGCCCTCCTGTACGCCTTCACGCGGGAACTCGCGCGGACCCGGGGAGAGGAGCGCATCGCGCAGCTCGGCCTGTCGCAGGTGGCGCTCCGCGCGGGCGCGCAGGCCGCCATCGTATGCGCGGGAGCCGGTGGGCTCGATTACCGTCGCGCCTACGGGGACGTCGCGGCCGTGGACCGACCCG
Organism: Spirochaetota bacterium; assembly: GCA_023406985.1. Taxonomy (GTDB): domain Bacteria; phylum Spirochaetota; class Spirochaetia; order Treponematales; family Breznakiellaceae; genus JAEXTK01. The sequence continues at coordinate 17,428 of JAEXTK010000110.1, forward strand.
TCGCCGAGCGCTGCTTCGCGGAGAACGAGGAAGCCGCGGATTCCGCCCGGTCCCGCTACTATCCCCTCGCGTCGTCGGATTCGGTCTTCGGCGTCATGGCGGTGGCGGCCGCGGGCGGCCTCCGGGGCGAGGACCGCGAACTCTTCGCGACCTTGGCGGGAAACCTCGGCTTGGCTTTGGAGCGCGAGGCGCTCCAGGCGGCGGTGGAGGCGCGGAAGATGGCGGAGGAGTCGGAGCGCCTTTCCCGCACGCTCCTCAATCACGTGTCGCACGAGCTCAGGACGCCGCTCACCACGATCAAGGGCACGACGAGCGCCCTCCTGGACGGCGTGGGGAACGACGACCCCGAGGTGCGCCGGGAGCTCCTGACGTCGACCCTGCGCGCGGCGGACAAGCAGGACGCCCTCGTGGCCGACCTCCTCGCGATGAGCCGCCTGGAATCGGGCGCCCTCCGGCCCCGGCTCCGGACGACCGACGTCGTGGAGCTGCTCGGGCCCTCGCGCGAGACCCTCCAGGCCGAGCTCCGCGGCAGGACCATCAGCGTGGACGCCTCCTGCGCGGGGGCCGAGTTCCTGGCCGACCCGGTGATGGCGGTCCAGGTCTTCCGCAACATCCTCCGGAATTTCATCGCCTATACCCCGGAAGGCGCGAGCCTGCGGGTGAGCGCGGAGAACGGCGGCGACGCGGTCTCCATCCGTTTCCAGGACGACGGTCCCGGGGTGAAGGGAGAGGAGGTTCCGCAGCTCCTCCAGAAATTCCACCGCGGCTCCAACGCCCAGCGGGTGAGCGGGACCGGGCTCGGCCTTTCGATCTGTAAGGGTATCGTGGAGGCCCACGGCGGAACCGTGTCGGTGGAATCCGGGAGCGGCCGGGGCTTCGCCGTCGTCGTACGGCTGCCGCGCGCCCGCGGGGAGGAGCGATGACCCAGGCGCTCATCATCGACGACGAAGTCCAGATCCGCCACCTCCTCCGCCTCTTCCTGGAACGGCAGGATTTCGCGGTTCGGGAAGCGGGGAGCGGGGCCGAAGGTATCAACGCCTTCGTCGGCGTCAAACCCGATATCGTCCTCCTCGATCTGGGCCTTCCCGACATGGACGGCGCCGAGGTCCTCGCGGATATCCGTTCGCGCGGCGAAACGCCCGTGATCATCCTCTCCGTCAAGGACGCCGAGGAGGACATCGTGGCCCTCCTCAACGCGGGCGCCGACGACTACCTCTCCAAGCCCTTCGGCACCGGCGAACTCCTGGCGCGGATGCGCGTGGCCTTAAGGCGGCGGGCTCCGCAAGCCGCGGAGGGGAAGGTCGCCGTCGGCACCTTGATCGTGGACGTCGAGCGCCGCGAGGCGTTCAGGGGCGACGAGCCGGAGCGGCTCACGCCGACGGAGTGGGGCCTCTTGCTGCTCTTCCTCCGGAACGTCGGCAAGATCATGACGCATCGACAGATCCTCCGGGAGATTTGGGGGCCCGCGATGGAAGAGGAGTACAACAACCTGCGCGTCTACGTGAACCAACTGCGCAAGAAACTGGAGCCGGACCCGTCCATGCCGACGGTCCTCATCACCGAGCCGGGCGTCGGATACCGGCTCAAGGCCTGAACCGCCATGCGCAAGTACCAAGCTTCGGACGCGTCCTACCTTCTCGCGTTCTTCGCCGTCATCATCGGGACGGGGTCCCTCCTCCTGTCCCTCCCCCTGGCCTGGGAAGGCTCGCGGGCGAATCCCGGACCGCTCCGTTACGTCGACGCCCTCTTCACCTCCACGTCGGCCGTCTGCGTGACCGGCCTCTCCTCCGTGGACACGGCGGGGTATAGCCGCTTCGGCCAGACGGTGATCATGCTCCTCATCCAGGTGGGGGGGCTCGGCATCATCAGCTTCACCTCCCTGCTCCTGACCATTCCGGGCCGCAGGCTCCCGCTCCGGCGGCTCAAGACGATACAGAGTTTCTACGTGGAGGGCGTGGAGTACGAGCCGGTCAAGATCGTGCGTTCGATCATGCTCTTCACCTTCGGGATCGAGGCCGCGGGGGCGGCGGTCCTCTACGTCCTGTTCTCGGCCGCGGGCGTGGACGACGCGGCGTTCGCCGCCGTCTTCCACGCCGTCTCCGCCTTCTGCAACGCGGGCTTTTCCGTCTTCTCCTCCAACCTGGAGGGGTACGCGGAGAACGTACCGGTGCTCGCGGCGGTCGGCGCCCTCATCGTACTCGGCGGCCTCGGCTTCATCGTCATCCAGGACATCGAGCGCCGCTGCCGCGGGAAGCGCAAGCGGCTCAGCTACCACACCAAGGTCGTGCTCGGCATGACCGGCTTCCTTATCCTCTCCGGCGCGCTCGCCTTCTTCCTCCTGGAGCGGAGCCGGGCCTACGCCGCCCTCTCCGGCCCGGTCGCGGTCGCGAACGCCCTCTTCCAGTCCATCACGCCGCGCACCGCCGGCTTCGACTCCGTGCTCCAGTCCTCGCTCAGCCAGCCGTCCAAGGCGCTGACCATCCTCCTCATGTTCATCGGCGGCTCTCCGGGGTCCATCGCCGGCGGCATCAAGGTGACGACCGCCTTCGTCGTGGCCGCGGTCATGATGCGGCGGCCCGATAGCCACGGCGACGTCACCGTGTTCAAGCGACGACTCTCGGCGCGGACGATGAACGACGCCGTCGTCTATTTCCTCAAGGCGACCGCCGTGCTCGCCGTCGCGGCCGGGGCGCTCAGCCTGATCGAGGGCCTCCGCGGCGTCGATTTTTCTTCCCTGATCTTCGAGACGGTATCCGCGTTCGGGACGGTCGGGCTTTCCCTCGGCATCACCGGTTCGCTGAGCGACGCCGGGAAGCTCGTCATCATCGCGACCATGTTCGCGGGAAGGGTCGGCCTCATCGCCCTGGCGTTCCCGGCGCTCCGCCGCAACGAGGCGGCGATCGTCTATCCGGAAGGCTCGATCCTGTTGGGGTGAATCCATGAAACAATTCGCGATACTCGGCCTCAGCTATTTCGGCAAGAACGTACTCGAGGAGCTTCTGGAACTCGACGTGGACATCCTCCTCATCGACAAGGACCGCGAGGTGATCGACGCGTACCGCGACGCCCCGGTGACCGCGATCGTGATGGACGTCCTCGACGAGGCGAGCCTGCGCCATTCCCTGCCCGCAACGGTGGATGCGGTGGTCATCGATTTCGGGGACAAGATCGAGGCGTCCATCCTCGCCACGAGCTATTGCAGCAAGATGGGGATCGACCGAATCATCGTGAAGGCGGAGACCGAAGGCCACGCCGAGATCCTGGACCTCGTCGGGGCGACCAAGATCGTCTTCCCGAACCGGGAGGCGGCCAAGCGGATCGTGCCGCTCATGCTCTCCTCCGTGCTCCTCAACTACCTGCCCGTGAGCGGCTCCCTCGTGATCGCGGAGCTCGAGGTGCCCGAACCCTTCGTGGGGAAGACCCTGGTGGAGACCGAACTCCGCAAGAAGTACGGGCTCAACCTCATCTCGGTGAAGAACCGGCAGGAAGAGTACGGCCTCTTCGCGCCCGATTACCGGTTCCGGCCCGGCGACGTGGCCCTCGTTTCCGGTACGGAGGAAGCCCTGGAGACCTTCTCCGGCCGCGCGTCGGGAGCCCGGGATCAGGGGAAGAGCCTGCGGAATTTGCGCCGGCTCTTCGGGATGGGGACGAAATAGGCGGGAGGCGGCCGACGCGATCATCGCGGCCGATCCGACGTATCGGCCGCGGATGTAAGCGCTTGCCGTCCCGACCCGTTCGCGGCATACTGGCTATCGTATGGGAAATCGAATCGACGATATCGCCCGCGCCGCCGGCGTTTCCACGGCGACCGTTTCCCGGGTGCTCAATAAAAGCGACCTGGTCAGTCCGGAGACCCGTGAACGGGTGAAGGCCGTCATCGATGAACTCGGATAC
>JAEXTK010000126.1 GCA_023406985.1 Spirochaetota bacterium
GGACGGTGCCGCGGCGTCCCGGCCGGCCAGGCCGGCGGCGAGCCGTCGGGCGAAGGGCGCCGCTTCGGTCTCTTCGGCGGCGAAGCCGGGGAGGAAGGGCGCGAGCGCCGCCGCGGCGACCGCGGCCTCGGGCGAGCTGAGGCCCCACCGTTCGGCTTCCCCGCGGGCGTAGAGTCCCGCCGGTTTCCCGTCGTAGACGATCTTCCCCCGGTGGAGGACCACGGCGCGCCGCGCCCGCTGGGCCTCTTCGGGCGCGTGGGTCACGTGGATGACGGTGCGCCCCTCCGCGACGAGGGCATCCAGGAGCGCGAGCAGGTCGTCGCGGCCGGCGGGATCGATCATGGAGGCCGCCTCGTCCAGGAGGAGGACGCGCGCGCCGAGGGCGAGCGCCCCCGCGACCGCGAGGCGCTGCTTCTCCCCGCCCGAGAGGAGATGGGGCGGCCGCCGGGCGGCATGGGAAAGGCCCACCGCGCGGAGGGCCTCCGCGACGCGCTTTTCCACTTCGACCCGATTCAAGCCCAGGTTTTCGGGCCCGAACGCCGTGTCCTCCTCCGCGATGGTGCCCACGATCTGGTCGTCGGGATTCTGGAGCACGGTCCCCACGATCCGGCGTACGGCCCGCGCGCCGTTCGGAGTCGCGGGGTCGAGCGGTCCCGCGCCGCCGTCCACGCGGATCGTACCGGCATCGGGCGCGAGGAGGCCGACGAGGAGCTTGAGGAGGGTGCTCTTTCCGGAACCGTTGGAGCCGAGTATCGCCACGTATTCGCCGCTCTCGACACGGAGGTCGATGCCGTCGAGCGCGGGCGCCGAATGCGGATAGGCGAAGGCGAGCGAACGCGCCTCGATGAGGGCGCGGGGAGAAGAATCCATGGTACCTCGCGTCTCGGTCCGCGGAGGGATCCAAGCGCACGACGAACCTACGCGGTACGCGGGCGACCGTCAAGGGGGTGGTGACAAACCGCTCAAAGTCGCGCCATCATGGTTCGGGGGCGGCCATGAAGATACACCTCTTGGGCCCTTCGGGGTCGGGGACTTCGACGCTCGGGAAGGCGCTCGGCGATCGGCTCGGCCGCCCTTGGTTCGATTCGGACGACTTCTTCTGGATTCCCACCGATCCGCCCTTCACGACCAAGCGCCCCGCGGACGAGCGGGGCCGCCTGCTGGCCGCGACCTTGGCGGAGAACGCCTGGATGAGCGACCTCGGCTGCCCGGTCCTCCGGCTGGAGCGGGCCATGACGACCGAGGAAGGAGTGGCGGCCGTGCTCAAGACGATCGATGGCGCGCCCATGTTCGCGCGGGAGCCGCGGAAGTAGCGGGAGCCGCGGGAATCGCGGGATTCCACGAAAAAAGCCCCCGTTTGACCTGCGTCAAGGATGGGCCCCGTTCCCCATCGTACCTTCGAGATATCAAATCACGGAGGTTCTGCCATGAACAAGAAAGTGAAGATCGCCTTCCTCGCGGCCGCGCTCGCCGCAGCCGGCGCCACGAGCGCCTTCGCCCACTGCGACACGATGGACGGCCCCACGGTCAAGGACGCCCGGACCGCCCTCGCGACGAAGAACGTCAACTACATCCTCAAGTGGGTAAGGGCGGACGACGAAGCGGGCTTGCGCCGGGTGTTCGCCCAGGCGCTCAAGGTCCGCAGGAAGGGCGCCGACGCCCGCGAGCTCGCGGACGCGTACCTCTTCGACTACCTCGTGCGCATCCACCGCGCCGCCGAGGGCGCCCCCTTCACCGGCGTGAAGCCCCGGGGGACGCCGATCGACGAGCGGGTCCTCGCCGCGGACAAGGCGATCGAGACGGGAGACCTCGCGCCGCTCGCGGCCCTCGTCCCCGCGGACGACGTCGGCGAGCTCGCGGAGCGCTTCGAGCGGGTCGTGTCGCTCAAGGCCTACGACGTCGACGACGTGGCGGCCGGCCGCGCCTACATCGAGGCCTACGTCCGGTTCTTCAAGTTCGCCGAGGGCGAGGAGGACGGCCACCACGCCGAGGAAGGCTACGCCGAGAACGGCTACGCCGAGGGGAGCCACGCCTGAGAAGCGTACCTCGGGACCCGGTCCGCTCGGACCGGGTCGTTCGAACGCTATCGATGCGGACGAAGTCCGCGGGAGGTTATCCATGAACTACGCGAGCCAGGATCTGCGGGATGAACACGAGGGCGTGCTGCGGGGTCTGTCGATCCTTGAGAGCGTCACTCAGAGACAGCGAGCCGGGGAAGCCGTCGAACGCGGCGACCTCGTCGCCATAGTCGACTTCCTCAAGCTGTTCGCCGACAAATGCCATCACGGGAAAGAAGAGGGTATCTTCTTCCCCGCCATGGAGAAGTACGGCGTCCCGAACGCTGGCGGCCCGATCGGCCAGATGCTGCACGAGCACGTCCAAGGCCGCGCCTACATCGCCGGCATGGCGGCGGCCGTCGGCTCCGCCCCGGTGGACGCGGCTTCGTTCGCCGTGAACGCGACCTCCTACGTCGCCCTCATGCGGGACCACATCGCCAAGGAAAACGACGTCCTCTTCCCCCTCGGGGACCGCGTCATTCCCGCCGACGTTCAAGAGGAGCTGCGGGAAGCGTTCGAGCGGCACGAGGAGACCGTGATGGGAGCGGGGACGCACGAAAAGCTCCATGGAATGCTCCACGCGTTCACCGAGAAGTACCTCGCGTAACAGAGCGGGAGGTCCGCCATGATCGTTCCCGGACTCGTCGCCGACCTCGTCCTCTACGTCCACGCCGCCCTCGTGACCTTCATCGTCGGCGGCGAGGTCCTCATCCTCGCGGGCGGCGCCTTCGCGTGGCGATGGGTGCGCCGTCGTTTTCTCCGGTTCCTCCACCTCGGCCTCATGGGTTTCGTCGCCCTGGAGGCGGTCGCGGGGATCTGGTGTCCGCTCACGATCCTGGAGGAAAACCTGCGGAACGCGGCGGGCCAGGCTGGGGAGCGCGTGCCCTTCGTGGCGCGCCTCGTGCGGCGGATCATCTTCTACGATTTCCCGCCCTGGACCTTCACCGTCGCGTATGTCGCGTTCTTCGCCTTGATCCTGCTCACGCTCCGCCTCGTGCCGCTAGGGGAGCGGAACGGCCGGAGCACGAAGGACTAGAAGCTCGTGTACGGTCGGTAGGAACGAGCCGCGCGGTACCGGGGCGCAGGCTGGAACCGCGACATCCGCATCCAACCCTTCGGCTGGACCTCTGAAGGCGAGCCCGATTTCGGCCGTCCCGTGGACGCCGGGGTAGAGCTCCCGCGGCCGGCAGGCCCCGGCTCGCCGAGGCCGTAGCCGGCAGC
>JAEXTK010000036.1 GCA_023406985.1 Spirochaetota bacterium
CGCCAAGACCGAGGCGATCGACGCCGCGCTCGCACGGGCCGAGGCGGCCTCGGACGGGCGCTTCGCCGCGCTTGAAAAGGCGGCCCTGGACGCCGAGGCCGTCGCTCTGGCCGCGGTGCGGGAAGCGGCCGCCAAGACGGAGCGGGACGCCGCGTCCCGGACCGAGGCGATCGCTGCCGCGGTCGCGCGGGCGGAGGAAGAGACGGCCGCGCGCTTCGCCGCGCTCGAAAAGACGGTGGCGGAGGCCGAGGCGGCCTCCCTCGCCGCGGTTACGGAAGGGGGGCGGCGCGCCCAGGCCGAATTCCGCGCGGCCCTCGAAGCCGCGTCCGCGGAGATCTCCGCGGCCCTGGCCGCCGCGCGGAACGAGGCCTCCAAGGCGGCGGCCGACGCCGCTTCCAGCACCGAGGCGATCGGCGCCGCCCTGGCGCGCACGGAGGAGGAAGCGAACTCCCGGATCGCCGCGCTCGAGAAGGCGGTCGCCGACGCGGAGGCCGCGGCCCTGGCCGCGGCTTCGGAAGCGACGGGCCGCTCCCAGGCCGAACTCCGCGCGTCCCTCACGTCCTTGTCTTCGGAAGTATCTTCACGCCTCGCCGCGATCCGCGAAGAGTCCGTCGGGATCGAGCGGGATGCCGCCGGCCGGACGCAGGCCATGGAGGCCGCGCTCAAGGCCGCGGAGGAAGATTTCCGCCGCCGCGCCGCCGCCTTGGAAGAGGCCGCCGTGCGCGTGGAGGCGCAGGTCCTGGACGCGGCCGCGGAGGACGCCGAGCGCCGCCGGGCGGAGATCGCCGCGGCGTCCGAGACCGCCATCGCCGCCCTGTCCCGGCGGGTGGATGCCGAGCGCGATCGCATGGACGCCCTCGTCAAATCCACCGAGGAGCGGGCGACGACCCTCTCCCAGCGCACGGATGCGTTCGTCGCCGAGGTCGGTTCTCGCCTGCAGACCGCCGCGGAGCAGGCCGAACGGATCGCCCTGGCCGAGACCGAAGAGCGGCTGGAAGCGTACCGCGCCGCCGCGGCCGCCCGCTTCGAACGCTTGGAAGCCCTGGCCGACGACGTCGGCCGCCTCGACGCGGAACTTCGCCGGTCCATGTCCGAGACGGAGGGGCGGGTCCGGGAGGACTTCGTCCTCTTCCAGAAGGAAGCGGAGGACGCTCGGGAAACCGCCGCCGCCGCGTACGCGGCCTCCGTCGCCGCCCTCAAGGCCGACCTCGCGGGCGTGGAGAAGGAGCTCGCCGCGCTCAAGGAGCGCGCCTACGAGAACGTCTCGGAGAAGCTCAAGGTCTTCGAGGACGATTTCTTCGCGGATCTTTCCAAGCGGAGCGACGAGATCGACCGGCGCCTCGACGGATGGAAATCGTCCGTGGACGCGTCGCTCGAGGGCCTGGCCGCCGAGGCCGCCGAGAAGCGGACGGCCGTGGAGGCCGCGTACGCGGAGGAACTCCGGGCCAAGCTCGCGGAACAGACGGAACGCTCCATCGGCGACCTGGAACGGCTCAAGGAGCAGTCCGGCGCCTTCGAGGAAGGCATCCGGGACCAGATGGCGCAGGCCGACCAGTCCTTGCAGGCGTTCAAGGACCAGCTCGTCGCCGACTTGGAGGATGCCCGTGCGGCCGCCGCGGCCGCCACGAAGGCCGAGATCGGCCGGCATTCCTTGGAGATGGCCGACCTCCTCAAGCGCGACCAGCGCGAGATCGAGGTCGCCCTCAAGACCCTCTCCGATTCCGTGGACGAACGCCGGGCCGACATCGCCGAGCGCGTGGAGGCCTCGCGGCGGGAGCTGGAGGCGTGGCAGGTCAAGGTCGCCGAGCAGCTCCGGGCGGCGAGCGGCGAGGTGGACGAAGCCCGCAAGCGGTCGCGCGACCTGTCCGTGGAGAGCGACGAGCGCATCGCCGCGACGCGGACCGCCCTGCAGGAGATCCGGGAAGAGGCCGATGCCCACCGTACCGAACTCTTCGGCCGCGCCGACGAGCAGTACCGTACCCTCGACGCCGCCATCAAGGACGCCGACCGCCGCGTCAAGGAATTCTCCGCGCAGACGAAACTCTTCGAGCGGGCGGACGAGCTCAAGACGGCGCTCGAGCGCCGCATCGAGGACCTGGGCGCGGACATGGACCGCCTGGATCAGCGGAAGGCCGAGGCCGCGGAGCTCGAGGCCCAGTTCGTCAAGATCAAGCGGCTGGAGGACGAGGTCAACGCCAAGATGACCCGCTTCCTCTCCGAGAAGCGCCGCATCGAGCTCATGGAAGCGGATTTCAAGCGCCTCATCGCGACCGCCCAGGGCGTGGACGAGAAACTCGCCCAGGTCACCGCGTCCGACGACACCTTGCAGACCATCCAGGCCCAGCTCAAGCGCCTCTCCGACGCCGCCGAGGACGCCGAAGAGAAGTATCAGCGCGTGGAGAAGAAAAACCAGATCCTGGACGCGACCGCCGACGGCATCGACCGGAATTTCCAATCGCTGCGGGAGGCCGACGCGGCCGCCAAGCGCTTCGACGAGGAGATCCGGCGCATCGCCGACGGCCTGGAGAACGTCCGCGGCGTCGTGGAGAAGCTATCGGCCGAAAAGGAACGGGCCGATGTCGCCGCGGAGAAGCTCGGCACCCTCGATTCCTCGCTCGGCAAAATCGAGGAGCGCATCGAGGAGATGCAGAAGGCCCGTGAATGGCTCGCCCGCACCGAGACGCGCTTGGAGGAGATCTCCAAGCAGGCCCAGGAGCAGGTCAAGATCATGAGCACCCTGCTCAAGGCCGAAGGCGGGAAGGGCGGAGCCAAGGACCGCGGCGCGCCGCCCATCGGCGTCCGCGAGACCGTCGTGAAGCTCGCCCATCAGGGCTGGTCGGTGGACGAGATCGCCCGCGCCGTGAAGCTCTCCAAGGGAGAGGTCGAGCTGATCCTGGAGATCTCTCCGAAAGCGTGATTAGTGTCCCGAAGATTGGGGAAAAGTAGAGCGAAATAGAAGCACCGCACGCGGCGGGGGCGTACTGAGGATATCCGATTCCCCAGGAGGATATCCTTGTTCACCCCTCCCTTCTGTCCCCACGCCGCGTGCTCCAACCACCAACAGCCTAGAGGTCGATGGTGGTCGCGCGACGGCTATCATGCGACCAAAGCCTTCGGCATCGTGCGGCGCTTCGTGTGCAAGCGGTGCGGTAAGTCGTTCTCTGTTCAGACGTTCTCCGTTCACTACTACGCCAAGCGCCGCATCGACCTCGTCGAACTCGAGCGCCTCAGCTGCTCGGGTATGAGCCTCCGCGCCCTCTCCCGCCACCTCGAGTGCACCTGCGACACGGTCCAAAACCGCATCGATCGCCTGTCCCGCCAAGGCGTCGCCCTCCACGCCGCCCTCCGTACCCGGGCCGACTCCCACGAGGATGTTTGCTTCGATGGTTTCGTTTCCTTCGATCGATCGCAGTACTTCCCGAACGATATCGGCGTCTCGGTCACGAGCCGCAGTCGTTTCGTTCTCGGGCTGACCCACGCGACG
>JAEXTK010000172.1 GCA_023406985.1 Spirochaetota bacterium
GGGGGGGGGGCCCACGGCGACGCGCGCGCGGGCATCGGCCGCGGCCGCGTGGGGGGGGCGGCCGAACGCTCGCTCGGCTTGATGAATACGCCCGATGAGGCCTACGCGCCCTGGTCCCTTTCGGCGCTGGTCGCGTGCGTGTGCCTGCTCGCCTGCGTTCTCGCGTTTTTTTCCAAGCGGCGAGTAACCTCCGGAAAGCGGCGCGGTTATACAGTCGCGATTTTCTTCCTCCTCCTCGCGGCCCTTTCCGTTGGGCACCGGGCGGCGGTCCGGCTGGACGCGGCGGGATACCTCGGTAGAGGAATCGCCGCGGTTTCGCCCGCCTGCCCCGTCTTCCGCATACCGGAGAAGGAAGGCGGGGTCGCCGCGGAATTCGCGGCCGGCCAGCCGGTGCGGCTCCGGAGCTCCGCGGGAACGTGGCAGTACGCCGAGGCGCCGGACGGTCAGGCGGGGTGGGTGGAAGGCGACCGGATGATCAGATACTGAAGAAAAGGCGTGCGTTCGATGGATTTCGGGGATATTCTGGACGATTGGGATCGTCAAACGGCGAAGAGCGCGGGCAAGAAGGCGATCCGCGCCGAAAGTAAGGCGCGCGCGCAGGAGGCGGACCTCCGGCGGACCCTCGCGGCGAAGGAGAATCCGCCCGAGGGCGCGGCTTCGCAGGGCGCGGCTTCGCAGGGCGCGGCTTCGCAGGGGACGGCCCCGGATCGGGCCGCGGGCAGTCTCGCGGCGGTGGACCCGCTCACGGCATGGCTACGGGTGAACGGGGTGCAGGACAAGGATGCGGCCGCCGAGGCGGATATCCTTTCCGCGGCCGAGCGCCGCCGCAGGCTCCGCAATAAGGCGCCCGACGCGGTCATCGACCTCCACGGCCTGACGCGCGATGAGGCGTGGCTGCGGCTCTCGGCCTTTTTCGCCTCAGCGCTGCGGCAGGGCGCGGAAAAGATCCTCGTGGTGCACGGGAAGGGGAACCATTCGGAGGGCGAGGCCGTGCTCAAGAAGGCGACCCGCGAGTTCGTGGAGCGGTGCTCCTTCGCGGGGGAGTGCGGTCAAGCCGACTCCCGCTCCGGCGGAGCGGGGGCAACGTGGGTGATCTTGAAAAGGGATCGTGAGGAAGAAGAAGGCTCTCAACGCTCGCGGTAGATGATGCGGCCGCGGCTCAGGTCGTAGGGAGAGAGCGCGACCTTGACGCGGTCGCCGGGGACGATGCGGATGTAGTGCTTGCGCATCTTTCCGGAGAGGTGCGCAAGGATCAGGTGTCCGTTCTGCTTATCGAGCTCGACTCGGAACATGGTGTTGGGTAGGGCTTCACGAACGACGCCCTCTACCTCTATCGCTTCTTCTTTCGCCACGGCGTCTCCTTGAACTCGCATGCTGAAGGATCGGCCCAGCGAAAAAATGACGCGGCCCGGTCCAAGAATTTGCTTTTCGATGTATACGTCCTATAATGCTATAGGCAATCGGTCGCCTTTGTCAACCGGAGCTTTCCGGCGAGGCCGCGGATCGCCTCGGTGGAGACCGAGCCGATCGTAGACCGGTTGACAATTTCCGGCCCGTACTGCATTGTACGCGGACTTTTCCGTCGCTCGACTCTTCGCGTTCTGCGACGGGCGACTTCACAAGGGGGACCGGCATGGATCAAGACTTCGTCGAAAGGATGAGGAAATCCTTGGTCGATCTCAAGACCGAGATCATAACGAACCTGATCGCGGGCAACGCCGATTTCAAGGAAATCGTCGAAGGCATGGATCCGAAGGATTTCGCCGACATCGCGTCCGACGACATCGATCGGAAGATGATCGAAGCGATCGGCACCCAGGACCTGAAGCGGCTCAAGCTCATCGATTCCGCCATCACGCGGATCCAGCAGGGGAAGTACGGCCTGTGCATGAAGTGCGGCAAGCGCATCCCGACGGATCGCCTGGAAGCGATTCCCTACGCGCTCATGTGCATCGAGTGCAAGGCGGAGGAAGAGCGCAGGAATCGCTAGCCTCCGCCGATCCTTACAGCGGGTCTTCGGCCCAGATCGCGCGCCCGTCGCTCGATCTGCCGCCGAAGAGGACCGCGCTGGAATAGCCCGCCGAGACCAACAGTCGGCGGGCTTCTTCATAATGTCCCCCCAGGTGTTCTCCCCGGTGCGCGTCGGCGTTGACGGTCATCCGCACGCCCTGTTCGCGCAGGCCGCGGATCATCCAGGGGGCCGGGTATGCCTCGACGGTGCTGCCGCGGTTGAGCCCGCCGGTGTTCACTTCCACCACGGCATCGCCCTTCGCGATGGCGTCCATCGCGGTATTCGCCGCGCCGCGATAGGCCGCGCCCTCGGGATCGAACCAGCGATTCTCGCGATTGTTCTTCTTGACCAAGTCGAGGTGGGCGACGATGTCGAGGCCGCCCTCGGCGACCATGGCGGCGACGGCGTCCCAGTACGCGGCGGCCGCGGCTTCTCCGTCGCCGCCGAAGCCGTCGCGCACGCCCCGCTCCCACTCTTCGGCCGGACCGTCCACGGTGAAGGCTTCCGCGCCGTTCGGCGGTATGAGGTAGTGGACGGAGGCGATGACGAAGTCGAGGCCGATCGCCCGGAACCGGCCGTCGGCAGGCCCGCAGACGCCGCGGATATAGTCGATCTCAAGGCCGAGGTACACGTCCAGTTGCCCCTTCCAGCGTTCGCGCGCGGAGCGTACGGATTCCGCGTACTCGTGGAGCCGATCCTGCCGCATGTGCCAGACGGATGCCTCGGCGAAGGGCGAGGGGATGGGCGCGTGCGAGCTGAAGCCTATCGAAACGAAGCCGCGGTCGGCCGCGGCGCGGCACATGGACTCGACGTCTTCGCGTCCATCGCAGAACAGGGTGTGGGTATGTAAACATGAGTAGCGCATGGAGGAATTATAGCGCGTCCGTCGACGTCGCGTCCGCGCCCTGGGCGATAAAGCGTTCGGCGGCGGAGCGGAATCGGGCGAAGGTCGGTTCGATTTCGGAAAGCGCGGCTTCGGCCGCGGGTCGGTCGCCATCCTTCGCCGCCGATTCGAGTCGCGCGGCCGCGGCTCCGAGATACCGCCCCGTCAGGTTGAGGGCGCTGCCCTTGATGGTGTGGGCCTCCCTGCGCAGGGTTTCCCAATCCCCCGCGGCGAGCAGGTCGGGCATGAGCGTGATCTGCGCCAGGGAGCGCTCCACGAAGCGGCCGAGGAGCGAGCGGACCATCTCCGCCTGACCGTAGAAGGTTTCCAGGAGCTCGGCGGGGTCGAGCGTCTCGTGGTCCGGCTCTTCCGCCGCGGCCGCGGCCGCGGCCTCAGCCGCCGTCCGCGTCGCTTCATCCTCGGCGCTTTCCAGCTCTTCCAGGAGATCGGCGCCCTCATCGACCTCGGCCGCCGCCTCGAGGTCGGCCGGTTCCGCCGGCTCGAGCGCTTCGGGAACGTCGACCTCGGCCGCCGCGCGCGCGACGGAACTGATCCGACCGATCCAGCGGGAGACGGCTTGTTCGATATCCGCGTGCTTGAAGGGTTTCACGAGCACGTCGTCCATGCCGGCGTCCAGGCAGCGCCCGCGTTCGTCGGCGAGGGCGCTCGCGGTCACCGCGATGATGGGGCCCCGGTATCCGCGGTCCCGCAGGCCCCGCGCCGCCTCGTACCCGTTCATCCTCGGCATTTGGATATCCATGAACACGATGGAAAAATCGTACTCGCCCGCGCGTTCCAGGGCTTCCAACCCGTCGTTCGCGATGATCGGCGCGTGGCCGAGCTTTTCCAGGATGAGCGCGAACAGCTTTTGGTTGACCGGATGGTCCTCCACGACGAGCATGGGCTTCTCGGCGCCCGGCCCCCGCGCGGAGGGCGCCGCGGGCGCGTACGCGGAGAAGTCGATGTCCCGGCCCGCTGCTTCCTCCGCCGGCGCCGCCGCGACCGCTTCGGCTACCGCTTCCGCGTTGGCGTCCGCGCTCGCCTCCAGGTCGATGAGGGCCTTGCCGGTCGCGGAGATGGCTTGAATCAAATCGGCCCGCTTGATGGGCTTGGTGACGTAGGCGTTGAACCAGTTGAGGCGGGTCATCTTGGCGTCGTCGCCGAGCATGCCCTGGGGCACCATGAGCACGAGCTTCGCCGCGTTGACCGACCGGTCCTTGTTGACCTCGGCGGTGAGTCGCCATCCGTCCATCACCGGCATGATCATGTCGATGAAGCAGATGGAATAGGGCCGGCCCGCGGCCGCCGCGCCTTCCATCTTCCGCAGCGCCTCTTCGCCCGAAGCGGCTTCCTCGATGTGCGCGTAGCCGAGGTCGGCGAGATACGCCGTCGTCACGCGCCGCGCCTCGGCGTGGTCGTCCACCACGAGTATGCGGTCGTCGGCGTCGATCTCCGGCCGCGGCCGCGGCGCGTCGAACTCCGACCGTTCGGCCGGAATCGTGAAGCGGAACACGGAACCGCCGCCTTCGTTCGGTACCATGAGGATCTCGCCCCCCATGAGCTGAACGAGGTGGCGCGAGATGGAAAGGCCGAGGCCGGTGCCGCCGAAACGGCGGGTCGTGGAGGCGTCCCCCTGGAAGAAGGTGGTGAAGAGGTAGGGCCTGAGCTCCAACGGGACGCCGATCCCCGTGTCCGCCACCGAGACGGTGACGGCGGCCGCGCCCTCGTATTCCGCGCGCCTGACGGAGACGACGATGCCGCCTTCGCGGGTGAATTTCACCGCATTCTTGATCAGGTTGACGATGACCTGCCGGAGCCTTCCCGGATCGCCGCGGATGAGCGTGGGGACGTCGGGCGCCACGTCCACCGTGATCTCGAGCCCTTTCTTGTGGGCTTCCAGGCAGACCAGGTCCACGGCCTGCTCCACGGTGCGCTCCAAGTCCAAGTCGATGCGCTCGAGCGCGAGCTTCCCCGCCTCTATCTTGGAATAGTCGAGTATGTCGTTGATGAGGGAGAGGAGGACATCGGCGGAGAACCGTACCTGGCGCGCGTATTCGGCCTGCTCGCGGTCCAGGCTCGTTTTCTGGATGAGCTCGGTCATGCCGATGATCGTCTGGATGGGCGTGCGGATCTCGTGGCTCATGTTGGCCAGGAACTGGCTCTTCGTCTCGGTGGCGCGCTCGGCGTTTTCCTTCGCCGCGCTCAGCCTGCGGGTTTCGCGATGCAGTTCCGTCTCGTCGTCCAGCATGCAGACGACGAAGGGGCCGCGCTGGGGCGGCGGCGCGTCTTCCCTGCGGGCGAGCGCCCACGCCCGCAGCTTGAGGGAGCGGATCTCGCCCGTGAAGGAGCGGAACGCGGTGTCCAGGCTGACCGAGCGCGTCGCGCCGACCGTGAGGCGCGAGAAGTGGTAGGCGAAGCGGAACGCGTCGCGGGTCCGGAGGAATTCGGGAAAGGGTTCGTCCAAGGAGTCGAGGCTGCGGCCCGAGAGGGAGGAGAAGGTGAGGCGGAAACTCTCGTTCGCGTCGACGATGTAGCCGCTCTCGTCGAGGAGCGCGATGGCGGCGCTCGACTCGTCGAAAAGGCGGCGGTAGGGATCGCTTGACTCGCCGGTCGCTTTGTTCGACATGGTGCCCTAGAAGTTCGGTTTGAGGATCTCTATGGCTTTCCGGAGTATCGCATCCGGTTTGAGCGGTTTGACGAGGTAGCTCTTCACGCCCGATTGGAAGGCCTGCACGACGGCGTCGCGCCGGGTCACCGCGGAGAGCACGATGGTCGGCTGCTCGATCTTGCGGTCCCGGAGGGCCGTGAGGACCTCGAATCCGCCGACTTTCGGCATGATGAGGTCCAGGAACACGAGGTCGAAGTCTTCACTGCCCGCGGCGGCGAGATAATCCGCGCCGTCCGAGAACGTGGACACGGCGGCGCCGATCTGCGTGAAGGTGGTCTTGATCAGCTCCTGGATGACGAAGTCGTCGTCCACTGCCGCTATCTTGAGGTTTTTGCCCTCCTCCTTGATGCTTTCGAAGTCGGGGACGACCTTCGCTTCGGTGTCGAATTTGAGCTGGACGGTCTCGGTGCGTTCGGCGTCCGCGGTGGAGGAAAGGACGCGGGCTCCGATGATCTCCGCCTTCTTCGCGCCGAATTCCATGCGCGGGTCCAGCTCCGCGAGCAGGCCGTCCAAGGCGAACTGGAGATTCCCGAGCACGTCGATGTCCGCGATATCCTTGCGTCCCTTGACGTAGTTGCGGACGAAATCGTCCTTCGTCAGGATGCGGATATCGCGGTGCTTGGCCCGCGAGGCCTGCAGGATCACGTCGATGAGCTTCTGGAGGTTGGGCCCGTCCGGGTAGGCGAGCTTGAGATCGCTCATCATGAGGATGACTTTCGGCGTCCGGATCTCGTACAGGTCCAGGAGTTCCACGATCTTGAAGCGGAGCAAGTCCATCTTCTCGCGGTTGAGGCCCTGGGCGATCTCCACGAAAATGATGTTGTCGTTCACGTGGGCTTCCACGATGCACGGCGTGGAATCGATCTGGAACTCCGTTCCGAGGAGCTCGGAGAGCGTCTTGAAGAAGGCGTCGATGCGGATCGGCTTGGTGAAGACCTTCTTGACGTTGTAGTTGACGAGTTCGATGATGCGCTTCTGGTCGATCTTCTGCGCGGTGACGATGACCGGGATGTTGGCGGTATTGGGATTCTTCCGCTTTTCCTCGAGGACTTCCAGGCAGGTCTGGCGATTCAGGTGATAATCGAGCACCACGAGGTCGGGCATGATGGACCGCATCTTTGACATGCCGTCCAGGCCGTTGATGGCCACGCTCGCCTCGATACCCTGTTCCACGAGTTTGATGCGCAGGTACTCCCGGAGAAGGGGAGATTCATCGATCACGAGGACATGTTTCATACTTCATACTCTTCGGTCATTTTACGGCAGTATATGAGAGTATGCAATATAATACAGACTCGGTTAGTGATAGGTCGTGCTTCCACCTGACGCGGGCGGGACGCCCGCGCAGGTGAAGCCCGGCTAGCGGGAGCTTCCGCCTGACGCGGATAACGGGGGCGGGCAGGCCGCCCGCGCAGGTGAAGCGGCGCCGGGTGCCGGGGCGATGGCGCTTGCGCCTGACGCGGGCGCGGAGGCATGGCGAAGGGAGGAGGTGCGTATGGCGAAGCGGGCGATCATTTTTCTGGCGGACGGGTTCGAGGAGGTCGAGGCCGTCACGCCGATCGATTATCTGCGGCGCGCTGGCGTGGAGGTCACCGTAGCAGCGGTGGGCCATGAGCGGGCGGTGAAGAGCTCCCGCGGGCTCTCCATACTCGCGACCGACACGGTCGCGGACCTGTCCGCGGCCGCGGGACGGTGGACGCCGGCATCCTGGGACGCGGTCCTCGTGCCGGGAGGCATGCCGGGGGCCACCAACGTCGCGGCGTCCAGGCCGTGCGGCGACTTATTGAAGGCCTTCGCGGCTTCCGGGAAGGTGATCGGGGCCATCTGCGCAGCCCCCGCGGTGGTCCTCGCTCCGCTCGGTATCCTTTCGGGTCGCGCCTTCACCTGCTTCCCCGGCATGGAGAAAGAAGTCTCGGGGGGCCGCTGGAAGGAAGACCGCGTCGTCGTGGACGGGAACCTCATCACGAGCCGTTCGGCCGGCACCGCGGGAGAATGGGCCCGGGCCCTGGTCGCGACGCTCTGCGGGGAAGAGGCGGCCCACCGGCTTACGAACGCCGTGCTGCTCAAATAAGGCGCGTTACCAGCGTAATCGGCCGATCTTGCGGATGCGTTCGCCGTCCAGGCCGGTGCCGGGCACCGCGAGCACTTCCCGCGCGACGCGGTTGCCGAGCATGGCGCAATCGGCGAGCGACTTGCCGTGGATCCAGGCGGCCAGGAAACCGGCGGCGAACGCATCGCCGGCACCGGTGGCGTCGTACGGCACGGCTGAGCGGGTCGGGACGTCGTGGCGGTCCCCGCCCGCGAAGACCAAGGCTCCGCGGGCCCCGCGCTTGACCACCACGATGGGGAACGGGCCCTCTTCGGTGAGGGCGCGCAGGGCCTTGAGGTGGTCTCCGGGCTCCCCGTCCTCGTCCTGATCTTCGCAGGCGCCGCCCTCGGCCGCCGCCAGGGCGCAGACGAACGATTCGGCTTCAGCCTCGTTCATGAAGAGGATCAGCGGATACTTCCGGGCCGTCGCGGCGATGAACGCCGCGTGTTCGGCCGCGAGAGAGGCGGACCCGACATCCAGCGCGACCACGGTCCCGTAACGGTCGGCCAGGGTGAGGACGCGCTCCACGAGCTTCCGTCTACCCAAGAGGAATCCGTCCAACGCGAGTACCTTCACGCCGCGGATCAAGTCTTCGCTCACGTGCTCGGCGTCCAGGCCCAGGGCCGCGGAAGGGCAGGCGGCGACGGCGACCGCCTCGCCGGGCATGCGGATGATCGCGCAGGCGCCGGTGGGTTCCGCGCCCCGCTCGAGCAGGGGAAGGACGCCCGCCTCGCGCAGATCGTCCTCGAAGAGGCGGGCGAAGCGGTCGCTGTTGCCGCTCCGGTCGGACCCGACCCGGCCCACGAAGGCGGAACGGAGGCCGAGGAGGGAGGCGATCTTGACCACGTTCGCGGCTCCGCCGCCGGAACCGGCGACGGGGTCGGGGAGGGCCACGAGGATCTCCGAGAGACGCTCATAGTCCACATGGACCGAGCGGGCGGGATGGAGCCCGAGCAGGGGGCCCACCTCCTCGTCCACGGCGGCGAAAACGTCCACCAGGGCGTTACCGATGCCCGCGAGCTCGATCGGGTGGTCCATCGACTCTTACTTTACCACGATGGAAGCCAGGGCCGGATTCTTGGCGATGTCCGCCGCGAGACCCTCGGCGCGGGCCTTGTTCACGTAGTCCTTCGACTGGAAGGAGTAGGTGAACTTGGTGTGGAGGTCGTAGGTGCCTTCCATGAGGGCGTAGGCGTCCTCCGTCATGACGAGTTCCTCGTCGGTGGGGATGATGAAGATCGGGATTTTGGAATCCGCGGCCGCGATGTTCGTCTCGGCGTTGCGCGTCTTGGCGGTCAGGTTCTTGGCGGGATCGAAGACGATGCCGAGGCCTTCCAGGCCCCGGAGGATCTTTTCCCGGACCTTGGGAGCCATCTCGCCGACGCCGGCGGTGAAGACCAAGGCGTCCACGCGGCCGAGGGCGGCGGTGTAGGCGCCGATGTACTTCTTGACCCGGTACGCCTCGATGTCCTGTGCCAGGATGGCGCGCTCGTCGCCCTTCTCCACCGCGGCCTGGATGTCGCGGCGGTCGGTGTATTTGCCGGTGATGCCGAGGAGGCCGGATTTCTTGTTGAGGGCGGACTCGGCCTCGGCGGCGGAGAGCCCCGCGGCGCGCATCATGTAGAAGGGGACGGCCG
Source organism: Spirochaetota bacterium (assembly GCA_023406985.1). Lineage (GTDB taxonomy): Bacteria > Spirochaetota > Spirochaetia > Treponematales > Breznakiellaceae > JAEXTK01. The sequence continues at coordinate 9,289 of JAEXTK010000172.1, forward strand.
GATCCACGTCGCCGGAGCGGGTGCCCATCACGAGGCCCTCGAGCGGGGAGAGGCCCATGGAGGTATCGAAGGAGCAACCGTCCTTGACGGCGTTGATGGACGATCCGTTGCCGATGTGCGCGATGATGAGGTTCGTCTTATGCGGGTCCTTCCCGAGGAGCGTCGCCGCGCGTTTGGAGGTGTAGAGGAACGACGTACCGTGGAAGCCGTACCGGCGTACCGCGTGCTGCTCGTACCACTCGTAGGGGAGGGCGTACAGGAAGCTGGAGGCGGGCATGGTCTGGTGCCAGGCGGTGTCCATCACCGCGCAGTGGGGAACGTTCGGGAGGACTTTTTTCGCAGCCTCGATGCCCATGATGTTGGCGGGGTTGTGGAGGGGGGCCAGGTCGGACACTTCACGGAAGGTTTTCATCACCTCGTCGTCGACGATGACGGATTTGATGAACTTGGAGCCGCCGTGCACGATGCGGTGCCCGACCGCCTTGATCATGCCCATGTCGTGGATGACGCCGTGCTGCGGATCGGTGAGGGTCTTGATGATGAGGTCGACGGCGATGGTGTGGTTCGGGCAATCGTGCTGCAGGGTGAATTCTTCCTTCCCCTTGGCCTTATGGGTGATGAACGAGCCGCCCTGGGTGACGCGCTCCACGATGCCGACCGCGAGGACTTCCTTCGCGTTCCAGTCATAGACTTGGTACTTGGCGGACGAGGAGCCGCAGTTGAGCGTGAGGATGATCATGGCAAGAACCTCCGGAGATATATAGGAAGAAAAGCTGCTGCCACGATTGTGGCACATAGATGGCGTCAGAGCAAGTCTATTCTGCCCGCGCCCTTGATCCGGTCCACGACCGCCCGCACGCCCTGGCTCTCGCCGCGCTTACACACGAGCACCGCCGGCGGTCCTCCGTCCGCGCCCGAGCGCACGACCACGATGAGGTCGTCGACCCCGTAGAGGGCGACCGGCAGATCCGAATCCACGAAGCAGCCCGCGGAAGCGGCGGCGAAGACGGGTTGCTTTTCCTCCGCCCCGCGCTCCTGGGCGGCGCGCTCCACGAGGTTGGCGTACTCGTCCCAGCTGCCGATATCGAGCCAGTCGAAGGAGCCGACGACGACCGCGGCCCTGCGGCATTTCTCCGCGATCGCGTAGTCGATGGAGGTGCTCCGCGCCGCCGCGTAGGCCGCGGCGAGGCCGGACCAGGCGGTGATCACGGAGACGCCGCCGCGCCGTTCCGTCGCGTCGGGAGACGGGGCGGACAGCGCATCGAAGGGGCCGACCACGTCGGCGGCGTTCTGGCGGAATTCGTCCAGGACGAAATCCACGCCGAAGCCGAACATGCCGGAGTTCCAATAAAACCGTCCCGTGGCAAGGAAACGCTCCGCCGTCTCCCGGTCGGGCTTTTCGCGGAAGGATGCCACCGCGAAACTCCGCTGCGGCGCGGAGTCCCCGCCCTCCGCGGCTTCGATGTAACCGTAGCCCGTCTCCGGTCCCCGCGGGCGGATGCCGAAGACGACGAGCCGCCCGCGGGCGGCCAGTTCGTCCGCGGCGGCGGCGTCGGCGAGGAAGGCGGCGATCGGCGAGATGAGGTGATCGCTCGTGAGCATGAGGGCGCGGCGGCCGGGCCCGTGGGCGAGGCGGAGATACGTGGCCGCGCAGGCGAGCGCGGGGGCGGTATTGCGGGCGCTCGGCTCGCCGATCACGACGACGCGGTCCTTGCGTTCCCGGGCGAGGGGCTCGCAGGCGCGGAGCACGTGGTCGATGTGGGCGAGACCGACGACGACGACGACGCGGCCCGTTCCGCCGTCTCCGATCACGGCGAACGCGCGATCCAAGGCCGCGCTGAAGAACGAAGAATCGTCGCCGATGGAGAGGAATTGCTTGGGGGTTTTGGAGTTGCTCGCCGGCCAGAGGCGGGTCCCCGACCCGCCCGCCATGATTATGACATCGGTAAACATTTTCCCATTATAGAGGTACTCGCGGACCCGGGCAAGCGTAAAGATCCGGCCTCAACGCTCCTGCGGGGCGCTGCGCCGATCGCGCGGCGCGGGGATGTACGAGAGCGAATAGACGAGGAGGCCCGCCCACACGAGCGCGAAGGCCGTGAGGCGCGTCGCGGGGAACGCCTCGCCGAAGAGGTAGACGCCCGCCGCGAGCTGCAGGGTGGGCGAGATGTACTGCACGAAACCCATGAGCGAGAGCGGGAGGAGCTTGGCGCCGTTCGCGAACCAGAGGAGCGGGAGGGCGGTGACGACGCCCGAGGCCGCCAGGATCGCGGTCCGGACCGGCGGGCCCTGGAAGGCCCCCGCCCCGGCGACGTGCCGGTACGCGAGGTAGGCGACGGCGAGGGGCGCGATGAGGAGCGTCTCGGCGCCGAGCGCCTCCAGCGAATCGATGCCGGCGGCTTTCTTGGCGAAGCCGTAGAAGCCGAAGGTGAAGGCCAAGGTCAGCGCGATCCAAGGGACGCCGCCCGTCTTGACGGTGAGGAGGATGACGCCGGCGGCGGCCAGGCCGAAGGCTATCCATTGGAGGCTCTTGAGGCGTTCGCGGAAAAACGCCAAGCCGAGCGCCACGTTGACGAGCGGGTTGATGTAGTACCCGAGGGAGGCGTCCACGGTGTGGCCGGAGTTGACCGCCCAGATGTAAAGCCCCCAATTCACCGAGATGAAGGCGGCCGACACGAGGAGGGAGCGCCGGGCGCGAGGATCGGCGAGGAGCCGCGGCCAGGCCGGTTTGCCGCGGAAGGCGAGGACGATCCAGACCAGGATCAAGGAGAATACGACGCGGCACGCGAGTATCTGCACGGCGTCCACGTCCGCGAGGAGCTTCCAGTAGAGGGGGAGAAGACCCCAGGAGGTATAGGCGGCGATCGCGTAGGCGAAGCCTTTTCCCGAGGCGCTTTGATTGTCTCGCATCCCGCCACTGTAGCGCGCGTCGCCGGTATTGCGCTAGACTGTCCGGACCTAAACAGGAGGCTACGGTGACCGCCACAGACAGAGAATGGTTCGAAGAGGAAGAATTCTGGGAACGCTTTTCGCCGATCATGTTCGACGAAGCGCGCTGGGCCGAGGTCCCCGCGGTGGCCGACGGCATCGCGCGGCTTTCGGGCATAGAACCGAGACCGGACGGGGCGTCCGGGAAGCCGAGGCGGCTTCTTGACCTGTGCTGCGGGACCGGCCGGGTCGCCGTGGAACTCGCCGGCCGCGGGTACGCGACCACCGGGGTGGACATCACGTCCTCCTACCTCCGGGCGGCTCAGGAGAGCTGCGACGACGAGGGGATCAGGATCGAGTTGGTGCGCGAGGACGCGCGCCGTTTCGTCCGCCCCGCTTACTTCGACCTCGTCGTGAACCTCTACTTTTCATTCGGTTATTTCGACGATCCCGCCGACGACGCCCTCCTCGCGCGGAACGTCCGCGCTTCCCTCGCGCCGGGCGGCGCCTTCATCATCGAGACGGTGGGCAAGGAAATCGCCGCGCGGGACTTCATGGAGGGCGAGTGGTTCGACCGCGAGGGCTACACGGTCCTGACCGAGTATACGCCCGTGGATTCGTGGGCCGCCCTCCGCAATCGCTGGATCCTCATCCGGGGCGCCGAGCGGATGGAGCGTTCCTTCGACCAGCGTCTCTACGCGGCGACCGAGCTGCGCAGCCTGCTCTTGGACGCCGGTTTCGCCTCGGTCGAGGTCTACGGCGACTGGGACGGTTCCCCCTACGACCAGGCGGCGCGGGTCCTCATCGCGGTAGCCCGCGCATAAGAGACGTCCTCCGAAGGAAGATGCCCGGCGTCCTCCGAAGGAAGACGCCCGGCGTCCTCCGAAGGAAGACGCCGCGCGCCGCCCCGAAGGCCGGCGCCCCGCGACAGCGGCGCCGCGCGTCTCGCCCCGCCCCGGCCCCCACCCCCCCCCCC
>JAEXTK010000190.1 GCA_023406985.1 Spirochaetota bacterium
TACTCGTGACGCGGCGCGAATTCTATGCCGATGCGTCGAGACAGACGCTCGAGAGGAAGTTCAAACAGTATGGCGTGAAATTCGAGGGATGGGAGTCGATTGTCGCTTGACAATAATCATAGGAGCATGGGGGCCCGAGCGTGCGCGAACGGCCCGGGCGGGGCCGGGCCGGCCATGGATGGCCGGTACTACGAAGGCAAGGAGAACGCGGCAGCGTTCTCCAACGGCATGGATGCCGCCACCCCCATGCTGTAACAAAAGGAACAGCGCGCGTCCCGTCTTAGCCAGTAGAGGTGTTACCACATGCCGCGCCTAGGCGGCGGAGCCGCCTCCGGGGGCGCTCCGCTACCCCCACTGCGGGGGCGGGGGGAAGACTGGCGCGACAACCGGGGCATTGGGGCGCTCGGGTGCAGCAAAAAAGGACTACAGATCGTCGGCGAGTTGATGCAAAAGATTTCTGGCCAAAAAAACCTTCTACCTAATCCTCAATATCAAGTGCAATCTTTAAAGAGAGGTTCAGTTCATCGATCTGGTTCATAGACAAAGAACCGATGTAGTCTGTCAGTTTAACTTTCGGAAGGCTGATGAGCTCATCGCAGTGGATGGCGCTATCGTGCTTGAGACCGGCTTCAATACTGATTGGCACTTGCGTGGATATTTCATCCCATCGTGAATAAACCGGAGCACAGGTAACCGTTGAAAAGTTAGAATCGATTGCGGTTTGACGACTAATGACTACGAACACACGGTATTCACGGGGGTCTTGTTTATTACCTTTATACACACGGTATAAATCCCCCCGCTTCAAAAGAGCACCTGATAATCCAGAGTATCTCTAGCCTCATCATTTAAAAATGATGAGGCATTATTAATGCGCTCGAGATCCGATTGATTACGCTCATGTCGACTCAAAAACTCGAGGTACTTCCAGAGTGCTTTTTCAATGAAATCCGAACGCTCGCCTGCAGTTGCATACAGGCCCACTTGCTCGAGGATTTCACTGGATAAAGAAACGGAAGTCTTAACTCTCATATACTCAATATACCACCATGGTGGTATGAAGTCAATATTCATCCCGTTCCGCTACGGAAAGGAGGGGCTTCCCCGTTCGCCGCGCGCTACGGGGTTATTGCGGTCGTGACTTGCGCGTTCGTCTTGAAGAAACCGATGCTGTCGGAGAGGCTCGTCGCCTGGCCCGCAAGCTCTTCGGCGGTGGCCGCGAGCTCTTCGGAACTGGACGCGTTCTGCTGCACGACCGTGTCCAATTGCATCACGCCCTTGGAGATTTGATCCGCGCCGCTCGATTGTTCGCTGCTCGCGGCGGAAATTTCCTGGATCAACTCCGCGGTCTTCCGGATGTCAGGCACGAGGTCCTCGATTCGCTTACCGGCGTCGCTCGCGACGGCCACGCTCTTCGTGGACAATTCGTTGATCTCGCGCGCGGCGGAGGCCGACCGTTCGGCCAGCTTCCGCACTTCGGTCGCGACGACCGCGAAACCCTTTCCGGCCTCTCCCGCGCGCGCCGCCTCGATTGACGCGGTTAGCGCCAGGAGGTTCGTCTGCCGCGCGATCTCCTCGATGATGGAGATCCTGGTCGCGATCTCCTTCATGCTGGCTACCGTCTCGTCGACGGCCCGCCCCGATTCCGCGGCGTTCTCCGCCACCCGCCGCGACAAGGCGTCCGCCTGGGCCGTGTTGTCCGCGTTCTGCTTGACCGTCGCGGCGAGCTGCTCTACCGATGCCGACAACTCCTCGATGCCGGAAGCCTGTTCGTTCGCTCCTTGGGCCATGCCTTGCGCCATCTCCGACATCTGATCCGAGCCCGCAGCCACTTGGCCGGAAGCGGTCCGGATGCCTTCCACGATGGAGGAAAGGCTCGCGATGAAGGTATCGATGGATTGACCCATGACGCCGAGCTCGTCGCCCCGGGCCGCGACCTTCCGCGCGGCCGCGGAATCGATGCCGGTCAGGGCCAGGTCCCCCTTCGTGAGCAGGCCCAAGACTTGGACGACGTGCGCGATCGGCTTCACGATGGATCGCGCGATGAGGAACGCGACGAAAACCGCGACGAGGACGCCGGCCGCGAGGATGAGGTACAGGAGGACGAGGAGGCCGTCCCTCGTCGCGTTGACTTCCTTGAGCGGGAGGGCCAGGGCGAGGCTCCAGCCCGGACTATTCGGGACGCTCGTATAGTAGCCCGTGATATTCATCCCGTCGGGCCGATGGTACGCCATGGCCCCCGTTTCGCCCGCCAACATCGCCCTCCCGACATCGTCCAGGCCCTTCCAGCCCGTCGCCGCGGACTCCAGGAGGTTGAGGTTCAGGATGATATCCTTGTTCGGATGGGCGATGACGAAGGAACGATTGTCCACGAGGTACGCGTAGCCGTTTTCCCCGAGCTTCACCGCGGAAACGATCTCGCTCAGGGTGGACGCCTTCAACTGGAACGCGACGAGGCCGACGCGGCTGCCGTCCGGGCCCGCTACAGCCTTCGCGAGCACGACGATCGGCACGCCGAGCGATTTGGAGATGGCCTCGTCCGCGACGACGTAATCCTGCCCTTCCCGCATTACCTGTACGAAGTATTTCCGGTCTCCGATGGTGCCCGCGCCGCCTGACGTCGTGAAGAACGAGCCGTCGGGATAGGCGAAGATGAGCTCGCCGCCCTCGTCCGACGTGAGCTTCACGTAATCCTTGAGGACCGCCTCTACCGTCGTCCGGTCGCCCGCGACCATGCGCGGATCGGCGGCGATGAGGGTGAGCTGGGAACGCAGCTTGTCCATGAGCTGTCCCAGTTCCGCGGCCCGCGCGGTGGCGATCTGAAGGTTCTCTTCCCGCACCAAGGCCGCGACGGAGGTGGAGAGCCGCAGCCCGATGACGAGGGTGATGAGCCCGAGGAGCGCGGCTACCACCGCGCTGAATACCGACGCGATCCTGACCGAAAGCGAAATTTTCCGTGCCATCCCAACCATCTCCCGTATCGCAGAGGTGTGCATCGCAATAAGATGGATTTGATCCCATCTGCGCAGCCGTTCCCGCAAGGCCGGTATGCCCGTTCTAAAGTAATGCCAACAATACAATCTGTCAAAACAAAATGGCATATTTTGACATTTTTGATATTCTGACGGTACTCCCGGCCTCGCCCGAGGGCCCTGGGTATATCGCGGAGCAGGGAATGCCGAGCGGGAAAAAACGATGACCGCGCGGCGGGAAACCGGATTATAGTGACACATCCGGAGGGCCAGACCATAGAAGCGCCGGATATGATTCTTTTTCTGCAAAAGGAGGAACTATGATCTTAGTACCCCCCGCGCTTTCCGAGCGCGATAAAGTTTATTACGTTGCCCAGACCAAAACGGTAACCATGGACACTATAGGTAAAGCCATTGCGGAAGGAATTGGATTTGTAGAGGAGCGCCTCATAAAGCAAGGAATCGTTCCAAGTGGACCTCCTTTGATTCGCTATCGAGTCATCGATATGGCCCGTGCGCTGGAGATCGAAGTTGGATGGTGTGTGGAAAAACCTGCCGTCGTTGACGGAGACTTCGTCTCGGACGAACTACCTGCGGGCACCTATGCGACGCTCACGTTTTGCGATCCCAGGGAGGGCGTCGCTGGAAATGGTGCGCTCATTCGATGGGCTCATGAGAACGGGATTGAGTTTGAGCAGTGGGAATCCGCTGAAGGAGATAGATTTCTTTCGCGGGTGGAGTTTGAGCTCAGTGACCCCGAGAAAGAACCTGATCAGTCAAAATGGAGGACGGAAGTTGCGATCCTCATAAAGAAGAAGTCGCCGTTACGCACATAGTCTTTTATCGATTATGTGTATTCCTAACCTTCTAGATCTACGGTCTTGGTGAACCGTTCACGAACTGTTCGATGGTCTCCCATGGGCGCCGCCCCTGGTTTCGGTAGCCCAGATGTGGACGTTCGTAGTTGTACTCCTTCAGCCACACATCGAGATCCTCTTGGAGCGTCTCGACTTCTCGTATAATTTCTGCCGGAACACGATCCTGTAGGATTCATCGAGCACCGTACGATTGAACCGTTCCACGAATCCATTGCTCTGCGGCCTGCGCACCTGCGTGCGACGATGCTCGATGTCATTAAGCTCTAGGTACAGCTCGTACGGATGCGCCTCGGTGCCGCAGTACTCTCGGCCGTTGTCAGTGAGCACGGTCTTTACGGGAAGCCCAAGCTCTTCGTAGAAGGGGATCACGTCGTTGTGCAGTACCGCCACGGCAGCCTCCGGTCAGGTCCAGCCGATAGGGCGGTACGGCCTTCAGCGCGTACGGCATCCCGGGCGCACAGGTTTCCGTCACGATGCGCCTTCCCGGTTGATCAGGACGAAGGTACCGTCACGCTGCCCAGCTCATAGGCGACGCCGCCCGCGGCGACGGTCTGCCCGATGAAGCAATGCTCGCGGGCTTCCCTGGCCGCGTCCCGGTATTCCGTTTGCCGCGAGGAATCGCCGCCGTTGACGACGGGATTCACGATGATCTTCGCGTACGTGTCGTGCTGGGGGAAACCGGTCACGACGCCTTCCGTCTTCACCTCGACGTCGGAACAGGGGAGCCGGCGTTTCTGGAGGTACGCCAGGAGCGTCAGACTGTAGCAGGCCGTGACCGCGCTCAGCAGGAGGGTCTCGGGGCTCGCTCCGACCCCTTTGCCGCCCATGGATGCCGGCACCGAGTACCGAATTTCCTGATCATCCGCGAAGATGATCCCCTCGCGATCCTTACCGCTTCCGCTGACGGAAGCCTTGATGAAAAACTCGAGATCCGCCATCGATCCCTCCTCTATGGCGCATGAATTACAGCGACGTCACAGTTCTACAATACTGCTCGAGCCATCCAAAAGGGAAACGCCTGGTAGGGGGAGCCGAGTCGGAAAAACGATGGCCGCGCGGCGGGAAACGGGTTTATAGTGGCGATCAGAGGAAGAATATCCATGCGATACGGGCCGTTGATTTCAATCGGAAGAACCGCGGAAGTCTATGCCTTACCCGACGGAAAGATCCTGAAACTATTCCATCCCTGGTGCCCCCTCGAATGGATCGAGGGCGAGGCGCGAAACGCCGCGTACGCGTACTCGGTGCATATCCGCTCCCCGCGCTGCCATGGCCTCGTCCAAGCGGAGGACCGGAACGGCATCGTCTACGACCGCATCTACGGGAAGACGATGCTCCGCCTCATGATGTCGGCTCCGTGGACCATACGGAACTATTCGGGGCTGCTCGCGCGATTGCACCTCGGCATCCACGAGGTTGACGGGGCGACGCTCCCCTCGCTGAAAAAGTATCTGTCCGATTCCGTAGCGGCTTCCGATATCCTCGATGAGGATCGTAAACGGCGCATCGGCGCGATTCTATCGACCTTGGAAGACGGCGCCTCCCTATGCCATTTCGATTTCCATCCGGACCAAGTCATCATCACGGAGGAAGGTCCGTACATCATCGATTGGATGACGGCCTTCAAAGGCAATCCGCTCGCCGACGTCGCGCGGACTTCCATTCTGTATGGTTTCGGATATCCGCCCGATACGCATATGCTGATGAAACCGTTGATCGACCTCGTGAGGAACCGAATAGTGGCGGAGTACCGAAAAGCGTACCGGGCGAAAAAGGGCGCGGACATCGACCGTGAAATCAAGCGCTGGTCCATACCGGTGGCGGCGGCCCGCCTCCGCGAGAACATCCCCGGAATGAACGACTATTTGCTGGGCTATATAGACCGCAGTCTCGACGAGGTCGGAGAGGACTACGCGTCGGCTTGAGATGAGCCGCGGCCTCTGCGGATGCGCATGGGATACCGTCCAGTAGTTACCCGTTACGGCGCCCGGTATTCCTTTTCGTAGATCGCCTGCACCTGGGCCAGGATGGCCGGCGCGGTCTCGGGCCACCGGGGGACGACGACTTTTCGGTTGGAAAAGAAGTCTCCCGGCGAGCCTTTTGCGAACGCTGCATCCCAAAGGCGGCCGGCTCCTTCCTCGGGCGAATGGCCGAAGAGCGGAAGGATGAACCGCGCGGCGAACGACTTGGCCTCGGGCCCCGTCGTCATCTTGGTGCGGGTCCCGCCGGGACAAACGGTGCGGAGTTCGATACCCCGGCTCTTCCATGCGGCCGAAGCCTCTCGTACCCAGAGCGTGAGCGCCAGTTTCGAGCGGCCGTAGGCGCCGAAAATCGGCACGTACTTGTCCGGATTATCCAGCAACCCGGCAGAGAACGTTTTGACGAAGGCCTGCGCGATCGATGAGGTGGCGACGAACGTCTTCAGCGCGCCTTTTTCGAGTTGCGGACCAAGCTCTTCAAGGATGATATAGGGAACGACGGTGTTGATGAGGAAATGCCCGTCATGTCCCGCTATCCTGCGGAGGTCCGGAAGAGCGACTCCGGCGTTGGCGAATACCAAATCGAGCTGAGGTTCATTCGCCTTTATAGAAGCGAGTGCGGCCTTCAAGGCCGCGAAATCGCCCAAGTCGGCCTTGTAGATCCTGAGCCGGCCTTCCGCGATCGCCCTCGTGGCCGCGTGGTCGTCTGGAGGAAAATCCGACCGAATCAGCGCGGCAACGGAGGCTCCCGCCGCGAGCAATTTCCGGGTCAGAGCCAGGCCCACTCCGGAGTTCGCGCCCGTCACGAGCGCTATCCGTCCTTTCAGTTCCGGCATGTCCTTCTCCTTGCTATTTTATAGCGATCGATAGTAAAATCAATATAAGAAAAGGCGGAGGGGGCGGCAATTGCTTTATCGATCATTAGGTAATGCATCGTGAGAGGCCGGCCTCGAACCTTCGAGCGCGATGAGCTCATCGACGCCGCGATGAAAGAGTTCTGGCTCAAAGGATTCGCCGGTTGCTCCATCACGGACTTGACCAAGGCGTCGGGCTGCACGGCCCCGACGTTGTATGCCCTCTTCGGCTCCAAGGAGGGTCTTTTCGAGGAAGCCCTGCAGCGTTACGCGCAGCGGGCGTTCGCTCAACGGACCGAGGCGCTGACGACGGAAAGCGCCGACCGAAACGTGCTGGAGGCCGTGCTGCGGGCCATGGTACAAGCGGCTACGCAGAATAGCGCCCCGCGCGGCTGCCTCATCCTGATCGGCGAGCTCGCCGATTCGCATACGTCCGCGGCCAAGTCGGTGGCGCGGCTGCGCGCCTTCTTCCTGGAGGGCCTGAAGCGTTTCCTCGGCAATGCGAGAGAGAGCGGCAACCTCGGCCCCTGCGACACCGACGCGCTCGCGCGCTTCTATTTCGGCGTCGCGCAGGGTATCGCCGCCCAAGCAGCGGACGGCGCCACCCGAGAGGAGCTCGAACCTCTCGTCGCTATCGCCTTGGCCGCGTGGCCCAAGCCGCAGAATGAACGCAGGGTACGTCATTAAGGCCATCGATTTTTTATCGAGCTATTCTGAAGCGGGAATTACTGTTTACGGCACCTCCGAAGTTGGCGTTTTTCAATGTGAAGAGAAATAGATCAGTCCTACATTCGAACCGGGGAGTCTATGAATAAAGGTTTACAAACGAGTCTGCAGATTTTCCCTTCCGCGGCGTTTCTGGAGACCAAAGCGTTTTATGAGAAGATCGGGTTTCGCTCGGTCTCTTATCTGGAATCGGATCAACCGCATATTTGTCTCTATAAGGACACCATTGAAATCATATTGACGAAATCGAAGCTGGAGCGGATAACGCCGAATCGGGTGGCGCATGGGTACGGCTACGACGCGTACTTCATCTCGACCGATCAGGCAAGCTTTTACCGCGACCTGACGAGCAAGGGCGTCACGATCGTCAAAGAACTGAATCTGACCGACTACGACAATCGGGAATTCATATTCGAGGATAACGAAGGCAGATGGATAGCCGTGGGGTGCAAGGAAGGATCGAAGGAAGTCCTCGGCCTGCGGTTGAGCCACATCGCCTTGTACTGTGACGATATCGGGGCCATGGAACGGTTCTATAGCGACATCCTGGAGTTGAAGCGGGTACGGGTATTCAACGCGGGAACGGACGATGCGTTTTTTATTCTCGGGCGGGACGGGTTCAGGATCGAACTCTTCAAGAAACGGTACGAACTACCGGCGAATGGTTCCCTGAAGCACTTCGCGATAGTGATTGAATCCATGGATAACCTGATGGCCCTCCTCACCCACAAGAACATCCCGATCCAGAAGTTCATCGACTATTCCAAGGAAAACGAAACGTTCAAGGTTTGTTTCATCAGGGACCCCGAGAATAACGTCATCGAATTCATGGAAGGCTATCGCGACCAATAACGCGAACCTAGCGGGAATCACGCGCTCAAACGGGACCTTGGCTCCCGCGTTCTCCCAGGACACGCCGGCCGATACGGTGAACGTCCCGTGCTCGGTGAAGAGCGTCATGGTGGAACGCGCGGCGGAGTCGTAGAGCGACACGTCCCTGTCGGCGACGACGCCCTCCACGGGTTCGCTGAATCCGGCGCGGGGGTCGAGCATCGATTCGGCTCAGAATCTCTACCGGTCCATGGGCCGGATTCAGGATGAGGCGTTCCTGCACTTCAGCATCAGGCCGCAAGAAACCGACTACGATTGACCGAGGCGGAATCCTGCGGCATGCGCCCCGCGCGGAGCGGCCCCGACTCCTCGGACCTAATTGAAGGGCGGAACCGCGAGGATGTCGTTCAGGTGGACCGCATACGTGATCTTGTCCTCGGAGTTGTTGGTGGAAAGCTCGATCCAGCAGGAGACGTACTCGTTGCCGATTCGGTGCTTATTGGAGCTGGGAACCTCAAAGACCCACTGGACGATTTTTGACTGAACCTTCCGCTCGGGCCAGGGGCTGAGATCGGCGCTATAGAAGGCATCGATCAATCCCGCGACGAGCCGCTCGAGTATTTGCTCATACCCCGTCCAAGGATTCGTGATATAGGTCCGGGATTTCAGGTAGAGGTATAGATCCACCTGGGCTATGCGCGACCGGTCGGCGTCGAGCTGCCCCAATAGAGCGTTGTCGCTCGCGACCTGGCTATGGAATCCATCGTAGGAGTAGTTGCGCGCTTTGTTGTTCGTGACGTCGAGGCTATGCCGATGCCCGGTAAGGACGACGTCGAAGCCCTGCAGGGCCTCCAGGAATCCGTTCATCGTCCCGGGAGCGTAGGGCGGATCTTCCGGCGCGGGGACTATGACTCCGTCCCGGCTCGCCAAAAGGTTGATTATACCGGACGTGCCGAGCCCTTCGCTGGAATTGATTTCGTCGCCGGTATACACGTAGCGATCCGTCGGCGTATACGCGGGAAGGCCGTATCGAAGATTCGCGGAATACTGGCCGTACACCGTCTCCAAGGCTCTGGCTTTCTGGACCCCTTCGTCCCCGTCCAGAACGAACCGGTCTACCATCTTGCGCCAATCTTTCCAGGAGACCGCCTTGAGCCGTCCGGCCAACTCGAGGATCGCGTAATTCATAGCTTGGCTCTGGCCTCCCCCGTTCGCCCAATTCTGGAAACCGGAGCTGACGATATTCACCAGCGCCTGCGAGGAATTCAAACCGTATCGGAGCACGTGATAGTCGATGCCGTGATGCGTAAAAAGGATCTTCGCCGGCTCGGGAGGCATCGGCAACTGTTTCCATGTTTCGGAGATCTTGTTCTCGGGGACATGTTTCTCCCGCATTTTCCGTTGAAATAGTTCGTTATACGCGCGCTCCGTTATGCCGTACCTCTGGTCGTGTTGCCCGTTGAAATCCTGTATCAATTTCAATTGATCGTCATCCACGTAGCCGGAGCTCAGGCGGATCCTGCGATCATGCATGAAGAATTGGTTCGGTACGGAAATGCCGAGCGTGTATTGCCCGTTTTGCAGATAGAGATGGTTGAGGAAGGAGGGCTTGGAAGACGCGTCGACGGAACAAACCGATACGATATCGTATCCGCGTTTGAAGACGCCGAGATGGTCGACGATGTCGCGGGGAAGGTTACCGGCCGCGTGCGTCCCTAAGTACGCGACGAGCCGATCGAATACCGTCGGATCCAAGGCGTAGGTCGTCGGGAAAAAATACTGCGGGGCCGCGATGAAATTGGGATGGGCGCCGTGCTCCCGCGTCTTCCAGGTGCTATAGAGAGCGAAACCTTTGTCCGACAAGGATACGCCCGTGATCTTGTCCCGATCGTACCCTTGGCTCCGCGCGTAATCCTCTATCGCCGCGTCGTACTCGTCTTGGGCATCATCCAACGAGATGAGTCCGCTGGCCGGTCCGTCGATGCTGAAAACGGATCCGAATTGGTCGGAGCGCTCGCAGGGAGATATATCGTGGTTTCCCACGGTCGTGATCACCCTGAATCCGGCGTCCAGAAGCGGTTGCAACGCCTTGTGGAGCCGGTAGTACCAGGTGGCGTAGGGATCGATGAACGTGTCGGGCGTGCTCGGAGGCAGGGCTCCCTCATTTCTCGCTTCCGCGAGGATGGAAGGCATGAGCGTACAGTGGTCTATCGTATCGCCGCAGAGAACCACGAGCGGCTTCTCATGGCCCTGATAGGCCACGAGAAGCCGATCGACCAGCTTTTCGAAAGTGTCCAGTTCCGAGAACGCAGCCGTACTGTCGTTCAGTCCCAAGTGCACGTCGCTGAGGACGACGATCGTCGGTAGTTCATCGCCCGAGGCGAAGAACCCGAATGCATTCAGAAGTACCGCCAGAAGTATGAGCTTTTTCATTCTCTACCTCCATTACGTACTTGTGTGGGATCGGTGGGTGTGAGGAAAGATGGCCTTTCAGGATTGTGCGCGGCAGCGTAGCAAACTTATATTCGAGCTCCGAATATTCGATTGTCAAGCCAAATTCAGGTTAATAGGATGACGACGCTCAGCTCGATCGTCGCGCGGGCCGGCGCGGCGGCGCGCGCGGGCCGGCGCGCCTGCGCGCGGAGATCGCCGGCGACGATACCGGCGCGGGGAAGCCGCGCTCAGCGCCAAGCGCCGAGGATGAGGCCCATGACCGCGAACGTCACGGAGCAATATCCCGCGTTGATGAGGTAGAGCCCCAGGGGCTTGCGCTCGAAAAGGTACAGCACCCCGAGGAAGGTGGACACGAAGAAGACGCCGGTCATGGCGCCCGCGAACAAGCCGAACGACCAGTCGGCTTCCTTCCCGATGAACATCGCCAGGCTGACGGCCGCCAAAACCATCAGGACGAACGACCCGCCGAAGATCAGGGGCAGGTTGCTTTGCGCGATGGCTTCGTCGGTCAGGGCGTTGGCCTTTTGCCACGCCTTCCCGAAAAGCGGCCCGTACCAAAGCCAGCCGATGAGGAACGCGGAAACCGAGGATACCAGAATCGCCCATACGTCGAGTGAAGCGATGCCCATGTAGCGCCTCCGGAAAACGATCGCGATGGGACCCGCCGAGCCGCGAGCGGTCCCCGGTGATTTCAATCCTGACTAAAAGTTATATACTTATCGCGACGGCTGTCAATGAGGGCGTTACGGCACGGGGGAATGGCCGTCGATTTCAGGGGGACGTTATGGCTACCATGAAAATGAGCGACGCGAGCATCGAGCGGACCTACCGACTGACCTTCGCGAGCGTCTATCCGCTCTATATACAAAAGGCCGAGAAGAAAGGCAGGACGAAGGAAGAGGTGGATGCGGTGATCCGATGGCTCACCGGATATGGCCGTGATGAGCTGACCGTTCAAATAGAAAAGGGCAATAGTTTTGAGGCGTTCTTCGCTGAAGCGCCGGAAATAAATCCCAATGCCTCGAAAATTACGGGTACGATATGCGGGTACCGGGTTGAGGAAATTGAAGACGGATTGGTCCGGAAGGTTCGGTATCTCGACAAGCTGATCGACGAATTGGCGAAAGGGAAACCGATGGAAAAGATACTGAGGAAATAAGGCCATCGGCCCGGGCGGACGGCCCCTCGCGGCGGCAGGTTGCTCTGCGGGGATGAACAGGATCGCGTCCGCATCGCGGGGAACGCCGTCATCTACCAAGAGGGGACGATACGCCTTCGCTGATCGCGTCGGTCGGCCTACCGTACGAACCCCGCCGCCGCCGCGAGAACCACCACGAGCGGAGCGGGCACTCTCTTCGTCAGCAAGGCTACCGTGCTCAGGACGGCGACTCCGTACGCCGCGAAGTCCCGCGGTAATTTCCACAACTGCACCGCCGCGGTCATCGCGATCAAAGCCGCCGCGGTGACGCTGACGCCGGACAGGAACCGTTTCAAGGAAGGCACGGCGCGCATCGATTGCCACAGCGGAAATATGAAGAACACCAGCAGGATGCCGGGTAGGAAGATGCTGAGCCCGCCTATCAAGGCCGCCGGAAAAGTGAATGCCGTACCGGGGAACGACCGTGCGGATACGAACGCCGCGAAGCTGAACAAGGGTCCCGGGATGGCTTGATCGATGGCGTAGCCGGACAGGAAATCATGCAGGGAAATCAAGGACTGGGACTCCACCAGATCCTGGATCATGAGCGGAATGACGATCTGCCCGCCTCCGATGACCGAATACCCGTACCGATAGAAGGAGGTGAATAAAAGCGCCCACGGCGCGGCGATCCATATCCGTAAGACCTCGCTACAGAGCGCGATGCCGACCACCAGAGCCAAGAGGGACCAGCGCGGCCTCACGTTCGCTTCGGTGTCCGTTCTTTCTTCGCGGCGCGGCAACGCCGATACGAGACCGCCGAGGACCAACAAGGCGGGGACGATCCACATCGAATAGCCGACCAGCGGCAAACTCAAGACGAACATCGCCCCGAACAGAAGCGCCTCGTAGGTTCCCTTGATGACCTTTTTAGAGAGCGAAATCGCCGCGTACGCTATGAACGCGACCGCAGCCGCGGGCAAATAGGTCAGGACGGGTCTCCAACCGTCATCGGCGCCGACGCGAGCGAAAAACGTGCCCGCCAATCCCATCGTCAGGATCGCGGGCAAGGCCCAAACGAGGAACGTCAGGATCGCCAGGAGCGGACCGCCGGCGTAATACCCGATGGCGGTTATCGTCTGCGTACTCGACGGGCCCGGGACGAGCGCGAATAGCCCGATCATTTCGGAAAGCTCTTCTTCGCTGAGGTATTTCTTTTTCTCTACCAGCACGGCAGAGAAAACGCCGTAATGCGCCTCAGGTCCGCCGTACGAACCCAAGGAGCACAGGAAGACATCCCGCAAGAAGGTTCCCCAACGTACCCTATTCATATCCCGACTAACTTACTAAACATTCCGCGGAAGAGATAGTGCGATGATCGGCCCCAACGCGCCGCCTCCGCGCCGGGCGGCGACGCCGCCTTCGTCCCGGCGCCGGCACCCTACAGCGCGAGCAGCGTGCGGTCCGAGAGGCTGTGGCCGGCGCGGGCGCGGAAGAGATCCACGAGGCCCTGGGGAGTCATGCCCGCACGCTCCGGTCCGGAGACGTCCAGCACGATCCTGCCCGAGTCCATGAGGAGGGTGCGGTTGCCGTAGCCCAGCGCGAGTTCCATATCGTGGGTGATCATGAGGGCCGTCAGCCCCGCCTCCGCGATGATGCGGCGGGTGGTGGCCATGACCTGCGCGGAGGTGGCCGGGTCCAGGGCGGCGGTGTGCTCGTCCAGGAGCAGGAGCTTGGGCTTGGCGATGGTGGCCATCACGAGGGAGGCCGCCTGCCGCTGGCCGCCGGAGAGCTGGCCCATCTTGGTCTTCATCCGGTCCTCCAGGCCCAGCTTGAGGTGCGCGAGGAGTTCGCGGAAATAGGCGGAGTCCTTCCGGTTGACGGCGAAGAAGGACCGGGACGCGGTCCTGGTGTAAGCCAGGGCGAGGTTCTCCTCTATGGTCATGTTCGGCGCCGTCCCCTTGAGGGGGTTCTGGAAGAGGCAGCCGATGTCCGCGGCGCGCCGATAGTCCTTCCGTTCGGTGATGTCCTCCCCGTCCAGGACGATGCGGCCGCGGTCCAGGGGGAATTTCCCGAGCACGGCGTTGAACAGGGTGGATTTACCGGCGCCGTTGGAACCCAGGATGGTCACGAAATCGCCCTTCTCGATTTCCAGGTCCACGCCGTCCAGGGCCGTCTTCTCGTTGGGCGTCCCCCGCTCAAAGGTCTTGCGCACGTCGGCGAGCGAAAGCTGGGGCATCAGGACCGTCCTTTGCCGCGGGCGGCCGTTTTCCGGAACCAGAGCTCGGCCTTTTCCTTGGCCAAGGGCAACACGAGGGCCGCGGCGACGATGGCCGCGGACAGGAGCTTGACCATGTAGGTGGGCATATCGATCTGGTAGGCTCCCTGCAGTATGATCCGGTAGAGCAGCGATCCCGCGACCGCCGAAACGAGACCGAGGGTGACGCCCCGTTTCCCCATGAGGGCCTGGCCGATGATCACCGACGCTAGGCCCACGACGAGCATGCCGCTCCCGCTCCCGAGGTCGGCGTAGCGTTGCTGCTGGCACACCAGGGCCCCGGACAAGGCGACCAGGGCGTTCGCGAGCATGATGCCCGCCGTCCGCGTCGCGTCGGCGTTGATGGAGGAGGACCGCACCATCTCCTCGTTGTCGCCCGTCGCCCGGATGGCCATCCCCGCCCTCGTCTTGAAGAAGATCGCCAGGAAGAGGACGGCGGCGGGCGCGGGCGCCCCGGGGCAA
>JAEXTK010000196.1 GCA_023406985.1 Spirochaetota bacterium
TACTCGTGACGCGGCGCGAATTCTATGCCGATGCGTCGAGACAGACGCTCGAGAGGAAGTTCAAACAGTATGGCGTGAAATTCGAGGGATGGGAGTCGATTGTCGCTTGACAATAATCATAGGAGCACAGGGGCCCGCCCACACGAGGGGCCCCGGACGTGGCCGGGGTCCCTCGCGTGCGCACCCCTGTGCTGACGGTAGGGAACAGCGGACGTTCCGCCTTACGCGGGAAGGGCGATACCGCCATGACGCGGCTCCCCCTCGCTACACGCTCCTCGCACGCGGGCAATCCGGATCCCTGGCGGCTGGAGTGAAGAAGCTGCGACTGGTAGCGGAAAGGCCGCGGCTGCGGGGCGTTTCGCTACCCCCACTGGGGGATGCG
Source organism: Spirochaetota bacterium (assembly GCA_023406985.1). GTDB lineage: Bacteria > Spirochaetota > Spirochaetia > Treponematales > Breznakiellaceae > JAEXTK01. The sequence goes on from JAEXTK010000196.1 coordinate 383, forward strand.
GGGGCGGCCGCCGTATGGCGCGGAGGCCGGATTCGTAGTAGGCTGACGGGGCCGCACCGCGTGCGGCGTAGATACGGTGTCGGCAAAGGACGTACCCATGGACTTTCATACGCTCGCTTCGACCAGACGGAGCATCCGAAAATACGCGCCGGACGATATCGCGCCGGACGAGATTGTGGAGTGCATCAAGACCGCGGTGACGGCGCCGAGCGGGTGCAACAGCCAGTGCTGGAAATTCGTCGTGGTCCACGACAAGGCCGTGATGGGCGCGCTCGCGGAGGCGGTCGCCGCGGCGATGAAGCGGACGGCGGGCGAACTCGGCCTCGGCGAAGACGCGGCCTACGTGGACGGCAAGATCCGGGCGACGACGTTCTTCGCCCGCGCGCCCATCCTCGTCGCGGTCTTCATGACCGGGCTGGATTATTACGACGCCCGGATGGAGGACGCGTTCAAGCGCGCGGGGCGCCCCGCCGCGGCGATCATGGAAGCGCTCAGTTATCCCGACGTATTGTCGATCGGCGCGGTCATCCAGAACCTCCTCCTCGCGGTGCACGAGAAGGGCTACGGCGCCTGCTGGATGAACGAACCCGTCTTCGCGAGAGAGGAGATTTCGGCCATCCTCGGCGCCACGGCGGACATGAAGCTCATGAGCTTCATTCCGATCGGCCGCCCGGCCTATTCCCCCAAGGGAAAGACGTACAAGCCCATCGAGGAAATCGTCAAGATAATCGGCTGATCCGCGGCACGGCCCCGGGGCCGATCGCCTTCCCGCCGCTACTCCGTCTCCACCACCGCCCGGATGAACAGGTGGTCGGAGGGGAGGCGGTCCCGTTCCGCCCGGTCGGCCGGCACGCCGTCCTCCAGGACGCCCGCGTCCAGGACCTCGATGTCGTGGGTGCAGAAGATGTAGTCCAATTGCGAATGCCGGGCTCCGGCGCCGAAGTAATAGTGCGTCCGCCGCTTCTCGGGCGGTATGCCCACGGCCGCGAGGACGTCGGCGAGGGGCAGTTCCAGGAAGCGCTCGTATTCGAACTGATGCATCCCCCGGATCAGCACGCCGTTGAAGTCGCCCATGACGACGCACTTCCGCGGCCGTACGAGCGCGCTGAGGCGCTCCACCTCCTGCGCGCGCCGCTCGATGCCGTAGTCCTCGCCGCGCTGGGATTTGAGGTGCAGCACGAAGACCCGGAGCCCGCCGCCTTCCTCGCCGAGGTCCAGCTTGAGGAGGTTGCGCGAGAACTCCTCCCCCATGCTCGCGGCCCGCAACGCGGGAAAACGCCCCCTCTTGAGGAGGGCGCCGACGTAGATGCCCCGGCGTGAGTTCTCCTCGTGGAGGACGTAGGCGTAGCGGTCCTCCAGGTAGATCCGGTTGAAGTTCTCCAGGGTTTCCTTTCCGCCGACTTCGCAGAGGCCGACCAGGTCGAAGTCGTTCGCCAGGATTGTCTCGGCGATCGCGGCGATCTTCGCCCTCGATTTGTTCGGGTAGTAGATCGAGGCGTTCATGCGCCGGTACTCGGCGCCGTCCATCGCTTCCAGCTCGTCGCGGTCGTATGCGCGATCCAAGAGCAGGGAAAAGTTTTCCGCGTTGAAGAACGCGAGGGAGAGTCGAGCCGACACGAGGCCGACTGTACCGCGGCGCGACTCGTTTCGGGAAGGGGTGCCCTGGCGGAGATAGCGGGGAACCGCAGGTAAGACGCGATTCGACGAGCGCAGATCAACCCGGATCAGCTTATTCCAACATCCGGGTGAGGCGCTCCTGCGCCCAACCGAGCGGGATGCGTTCCTGCTCCAGTCTGTTCCCTTTCTCTAGCGCAACGAGTCGCCGATACAGCTTCAGCTCCGCTGCGTCGAGCGCTTGCGGCTCGTCGGCGCATTCCCCGGGCGCGTCAGTTCTAAATTCCGGAAAACGGTCGAAGGTCTCTTCGTCCATGAGCACCGAGCGGCAGCTGGGGAAGGAAGCTCGCAGGAGGGCGAGAATCCTAAGCCCTTGGGTATCGATATCGCCCCAATAGAGGATCGATCGGCCGGAGAGGGCGGGAGTCGCTCGGAGCGCGCCCACGGCGAAGCCGGACCCAAAGATGGCGGCACAACCGCGTAGGCGCGGCAGAGTGAGGAAGGCATCGGCGTTGGAGAAGTTCGTCTTGTTTTCGAAGATGATTGCCGTCTCGATCTCGGGGAAGAGAATCCGATTGAGATCGGAAGCTGGTACGGAAATGTCGGTGAGGCCGGAAAGCCGCTTGCCGGCTATTTCTGTGTCCAGGAGGGCGATGCGAACGAGCGGTTCCACTTTTCGTAGTCCATAGCGTTCCTCGAAACGCGAAGCGCTCCGATCGATCGCCTCGTCACCGAGCACCAGGTCCAGGAGTTCCCTCAGTATGTCTTTTTTCCGTTCGATGAATTTGGTGTCCTCTACGGCGGGAACCTCGCGGAGAAATACCGCCGGTCTCGGGTGGGTGGTCAGCCAGCTGATTACGGCGATGAGGCGTCCCCAGTCGCCTGCGTGCTCCACGATGCGGAGCGGGCGAGCGGAGGCCCAAGGCCGGAGCGCAGGGAAGGCGTCGACGAGGATTCCAACGTCCGCGGCGAAGAGCGCCGCTTCCTGGGTCTTGCCCAGGTACGCGAGGAGCGATGCGGCGTCGGGAAAAGAGAGGCGGGAGGGGAATCGTTGCGTTCCCGCGAGTCGGTCCCTCCGCTCCTCCCAGTAGACATGGTAGGAACGCTTCCCGTCCTCGTCCGAACCTTCCCGCAGGATTCGGAGCTCATCCCGGAGTTCGCCCCATCTCCCGCTCGCCTCTCCGCTCTTCACCTTGCCGAAGCGGAGTTCGACGGGGAAAAAGCCGGATCCGTTTCCTCCAGAAGCCAAGAGGGAAAGGTACTCCCTATAGCGGCGAACCGCTTGCGTTTTGATACCCGCCTGATCGATCACGGTTGCTCCTCGGCGACCCCCTCAATGGCATCCTCTTCGGTCCTCGCTCTTTCGCCCCTCGCCGACCCGGCCTCGACCCTTCGCGCCTCCTTCTCCGCGCGGAATGCTTGGATCGTGAGGTTACGGACTTCGGAGGTTCGGCCTTCCGGGTTAACGATGAAGTGGATGGACGACACGTACTCTTCTATTACCCCGATTTTTTGGAGTGGGGTGACGAGGATGAGCTGTAGGTCCAGGTTCTTAAAAAGCTTGAGGCCGTAGTTCGTACTTTCCTCCGAACCGCGCCCGAAGGCCTCGTCGATGACGACCAAACGGAAGCCGCCGGACCTCCGCGCGAGCCCGAGCCCGTACTGGTAGGCCAGGGCCGAAGCCAGGATCGTGTAGGCGAGCTTTTCCTTCTGGCCGCCCGACTTGCCGGAGGAGCTGGAATAGAACTCCTTCTCGGTTCCGTCCTCGTTCCACCGTTCGCTCGCGGTGAAGGCGAACCAGGCCCGTACGTCCGTCACGTGGTCGGTCCAGTTGCGGTCAGCCGTCTCTCCGCTCGCGAACCGGTCTAGCAGTTTCTTCACCTGGAGGAATTTCCCCTCGCCGTAGAGTTCGTCGTCCAGGGTGTTCTCCAAACATCGGCGGAGGTCGGCGCGGAAGTCGGCCACGTCCTGATCCTCCCGTCTCTGCACGGAGAGCGCGATGTAGGTCCCAGCGTTGTATTCGATGGACCTGAGGGAAGCGTTGATCACGTCGATAGCTTCCTTGATCGCCCGCGCATCGTTTTCCAGGTCGTTCTGGAATAGGGCGATGTCCTGGAGCGTGTTTTCCCGCAGGAGCGCGCGGAAGCGGTTTTCGAAGGCGGGGAGGTCGTCCCGTTCGATACGGTCCAGCGCTTCCTTGAAGTCGTCCAGGAATTCGATGCCCGCGGAGAGGTCGGTCGTGCGTTCGGTGAAGGTTGCGAGGAACTGCGTCATGCGCTTCACCAGCGACGAGCGTACGTCGCTATCCTTACGCTCCACCGTGTTACGCCGGGAGGTCAGCTTCTGTCGCAGCCCTTCCTGCCAGCCGGAGCGGAGGTCGCGGAGGGTCGGACCCTCTTCCGCCTCGGCACTGAGCGCCGTGAAGGCCGGTGCGAGGAACTCGGCGTCTGCGGCGGCCAGGTTGCGCTCTTTCGCAGCTATGTCCTCCAGGAGCGAATCGAGCTCCCTCTTGAGGCCGCCGGACTTGGTGAGGAGCCCATCGCGCAGACTATTCCAATGGTCGATGGCCGCGCCGGCCGCGGTGAGGGCCTCCCGCAGCTTGGCCAGCTGGTCCGACGACCGCTCAAGTTCCTCCCGCTCATCTCGTAGGTTTTCGTAGCGTTTGGTTTGGCTCCTCCAATCGATCTCATCGAAGGATGCGTAGGCGACGAGGGACCGTGCCGCGTCTCGCTCCGTTCCGAGTGCCTGGATGGAACGGTCGCAGGCGGCGAGGTTTCGGTCCGCCGCGGCCAGGGCCGCATTCTTTTCGGCGAGGTCCCGCTCCAGGAGGGTGACCTTCTCCGTGTTGGACCAGCCGAGGACGTAGTTCCTCGGGTCGGCGACGTGGCGGCGGTCGTCCTTCTCGTGTCTAGCTTTACCGCTTTTCACCAAACCGCTCTTGGTCACCGCGTCGTTCAAGCGGTAGAAGTCATCCATCGATTCGCACCGCTCGTAATCGGCTCGCCGGGTAATCTCCGATCCTAGCCAGGCGCGGAAGGGGCCGTCGGGCTTCACCTCTATCACCCGCGCCAGGCTCCGCTCGCCGACCGCCGCCTCGGGCGCGGGCTTCTCCGGCACGCGGTAAAAGACCAATCGGCGGTCGCCCAAGTCCCTTCCGGCCGCGTAGGCGCTCGTCTTCCGGTACAGGCGTTCGCTCACGAGGACGCTGAGGGCGAAAGAGCGGAGCAGCCGCTCGGCTGCGCCTTCCCACGCCCGCTCGCTCTCCTTCACGCGCAGGAGTTCCCCTGCGAAGGGCAGGTCCTCAGGCTCGGCGCCCACCGCCTCCGCGATCTCCGCGCGAAGCTCGAGCTCCCGCGCGGGGATGGAAGTGGTCCGTTTCCTGAGCGAATCCAGCTCCACCTTGATCTCTTCCGCGCGGCGGCGGGCGCCTTCCCTGCCGATCACCAGCTCGTCGCGTTCGGTCTTTTTCGCTTCGGTTTCACGGTCGGCCGCGGCGAGTAGCTTCCCCGCGCGCTCGCGATTGGCCATGAAGGTCGCGGCGTCTTCCGGCTCGTCCAGTTTCAGCGTCTCGGCCGATTCCCCGTAGGCCGCCGCGCGGTCGCGGCGCCGGTCCCGCTCGTCGGCAACTCGCTCCAGCTCCGCGTCCAGCTCGGCCAAGCGCCGTCCCGTCTCGGAGGTCTCGATGGCCGCCCTGATGCTCGCGGCGTTATCGCGCTCGGCTTTCAGTTCCTCATCCGCCCGCGCAAGTTCGGCGGCCGACGCCTCCATCTCCGCCGCGAGCCGCTCGGTCTCGGCGCGGAGCAACGGCAGCTCCAGTGAAATAACCCAGTAGGGGAGACCGTCCAGCATGTCCGCGAGTTCCGCAGACGCGGCCGCGAACGAGGCGTGTTCGGCCGCTTCCGCCGCGATGGGGCGGAGCGCATCGCGCTGCTCGCGTGAGCGGGCCACAGCGTCGTGGGCCGATCTCAGGTTGTCGTAGTTGCGGAGCAGGCCATCGACTCCTTCTCTGGCCTTGGTCCGCTCCAGCATGTGGTTGCGGATGAAGTCGTCCAGATCCCCGATGGTCTTCATCGATATGGTCTGGTTGAAAAGGTCGATGGCCTTCTCCGTGATGCCCATGGAGGCCCGGAAGGAGGACGAATAGTCGCTGAAACTGTCGAAGGTTTCCGCGCCCGACCCGGCGCGGAGCTTCTTCTTGAAGGCGGCGGCGTCGCCGGTAAAATCTTGGAAATCGACCATCACCGACAGCGGCTTGCCGGAGACGACGTAGATCCGCTGCGTTTCGCCTCCCTTGAGCCAGCGGAGCTGGGCCAAGGAGACGAGGCGCGAATCCGACTTGTCCGCGAAGACGGCGATGATCACCGAATAGCAGTCGGCGCCGCGCAGGTTTACCGGCTTGGCGTAGGAGGAGTCGGCTTCGCGCGAGCTCATATACTCGCCCAGGAGGTAGCCCTTGTCGGTCCGCTCCCGCCGTTCGGCCCCGGCCGCCTTGTTGTACGTGATGCGCTGCGGCGGGACGAGGAGCGTCGTGAGGGCGTCCACCCAGGTGGATTTGCCGGAGCCTATGTCGCCCGTAACCAGGGCGTTGTCTCCGCCGACGGGGAAGGTCCACACCTTCTTGTGGAAGGTGCCCCAGTTGAACAGCTCAACCCGCTCCAGGCGGAAGCCGCTCCGTCCCTCCGCGAGGGAAAGCTCAGGCGCGTTTTCCCGCATACTCGACCAGTATTCCCTTTATCTCCGCCAGCTTGGCGGCATCGATCTTGTATTTGAGGAGCTTGGTCACCTCCAGCTCCTCCCCCGCATCGCCGAGCCTGCGCAGGAACCCATAGCGGACCAGGTTGTTGATCTGGGCGTCCACCGCTTCCTCTTGCTTCGCTTCGTTCGTCCGGCTCGGCAAGTAGGGTGAGACCAGGCCGCGGACCTTGGCTCTATCCATGACTAGGCGCGCCTCCCCGCCGCCCGCTGCCTCAAAGCGGTACAGTTCCTCCACGAGAAGCACGCAGAGGAGCGAGGCGAGGTACGGCAGCTCGCGCCTCACGATGAGTTCCGGCAGGTCCGCGGCGGCCTCATCTCCGTCCCCCTCCCGACTTCTGCGCAGGAAGGCGAGACCCTCGTGTTCGGCCACGACCAGCTCCAGCCCGAGCTGAGCGAAGTAGTCCTCTATCGCGGCGCGGTGGCGGAACACGAGGTCCCAGGTTTTCTCCCCCGAGGCGTAGACCGGTCCTTGGAGAAGCCTAATCAGCGCGCTCGCATAGGGCGGGGGCGTCCTCAATTCGATGCCTCCTTGAGGTAGACAACTTCGCTCACGCCGACGCGGTAGGCCTTTCCGCGCGGCCGATTCTCGGCCTGGACTTCCTTCCTCTCCTCGTCGTCGATGAGGGCCGCGCCCGGCACGGAGGCTTCGGCCAGGTAGCCGAGCAGCTCGGCGACGCCGCTTTCTATCGGGTACCGCTCCAGAAGGTCGGCGAGGGCTATCTGCGGCCGGTCCTGGAGGCTCGCGGCGATGTTCGCGCGGATTGCCTCTCGGTCTATCTCGTCCGGTGCGAAGAGAGAGACGGTATCGGCCTCGGATTCTCCGCGTTCCCCGGGCGCCTGCGTTATCCGGGCCGGTTCTTCGGGCGTAAAGAGGGGCCGTTCCATGACCAGGTCGATGTCCGCGTCGCCCTCCACGGCGATGAAGGCCCGATCGGCGGGCGGATCGTCGCGGAGGGATAGTGCGAGTTTCTTGATCTCTACCGCGAGCGAAGCGACGGCCCGTCCTTCCCTGCGGCTCTTCTCATCAAGGAAGACACGGAGCTCCTCGTTGAGGAGCTGGGCTGTCCGCTGCACCCGCACCCCAGCCGAAACGAGCAGCCGATCGAACGCTTCAAGCTCCACGCTCTTCGGCAGGGCGGCCACTTCAGGGAGATCGAGCACCCGCTCGGCCAGGATGGCGAACTCGCGCTTCTTCTCGGAGGACATGACGAAGGCCCAGAAGGCCTGGAAGCTCTTGCCCTGGTCACTGGAAAGGATGGCCTCCCTAAACTCGAAGATGTCCTTGAGCACGCGGCCCCGCTCGCGATCCGCGGCGATGACCTTGCTCCGGGCGTCACGGTCCAGTTCACGGAAATTCCGCTCGATCTGCCTAAAGTCCGCGAGAAGCCGCCGCGCCGTATCCTCAAGCTCATAGTAGCGTTCGCGGATCGCCGTCGGATCCAAGGCCCTGGCCGTCCCCGAGCGGACCCGCTCTATCTCCGCCTCTATCTCGCTTTTGCGCTTCTCAAGTTCGGAGATCCGCTCGTCCGTGTTGAAGGCTGCCCCGTACGCGATGTCCTTCATCAGGTCAAAGACCTTGAGGAGCCGGGACTCAGTCCCCACGAAGCTCCGAGCCGAAAGGTCCCGCACCCATTCGATGGCCTTCTCGCTCTCCGGCGTCAGATCGAAGCTCGGCTCCTCGGCTTCTTCCCGGTAGAATTTGCGAAGGAATCCCTCGTCCGCCCATTCGTCCAGGAGCGCCGCGCTCGGCCTCGTCTCGGCATCCTCCCCAACGGTCAGGCTGAGGTAGTCGCAGAATGCCGACAGCTCAGAAACCAACGCGTTCCGCGGAATATCCGACCGGTTCCTCTTCTTGAAGGCCTCCACAAAGAACGAGATCATCAGCGCCGCCCGCTCCTTGCGGAAGAGCCGGAAGGCCCCATGGTGCTCCAACCGGTAGCGTATCTCACGGTAATCGAGCTCGGCGTCCATGGGGATGAGGATACCATGGGGGTGAAGGGAAAGCTATCGATACAGTCGACCCGGCACCAGAAGAGAGTTCGGACATGGTAGTCCATAACTCAGCGATTTCCGCGGTCTTTTCGGCGAGGCCGCTTCAGAGCGGTTCGTCCCCGCGCTCATGGCGTTCCCTAGACAGAAATCCATGAGCGCCCTCGATCAGCTGGGAACGGCCCGGTAAAAGAAGGCACCCCGCGGGCCTCAACGATGGCGGCCGCGCGTCTTAGGCCCTCGCCTCCCTCTTGAACCGACCGTTACTCCTTTAGGGCGAGGACTTTCCAAAGACCGCCGCCGCCGAAGCGTATTCCCGCGATATCATCGTCGCCGTTTTTCTGGTATACTCCTGTCCTATACTGTTTTTAAGGTGCTTGAAGCCATGGAACACGATACCGCGAATAGTTTTGCGTCTCTTTTCGAAAACAGCCTTTCCGGCATGGGGAGGCTCAAACCCGGCCAAATGGTGGATACCTTCGTCGTGTCCATTTCGAACGACTGCGTCTTCCTGGAGTTGAGCGGGAAGAGCGAAGGCGTGCTGGACCGGGCGGAGGTTACCGACAAGGACGGGAACCTCACCGTCAAGGAAGGAGACCCGATCAGGGTCTTTTTCCTGGACGCGAAGAACGGCGAGATGAACTTCACCACGAAGATCTCCGGCGGCAAGGCCGCGCCGGCCATGCTGGAGAACGCGTTCAAGAACAAGATCCCCGTGGAAGGCCTGGTGGAGAAGGAGATCAAGGGCGGCTACGAGATCCGGATCGGCGAGACCCGGGCGTTCTGCCCCTATTCGCAGATGGGCGAACGGCGGACGGAAACTCCGGAAGCCTACGTCGGCAAGCACCTGACGTTCAAGATCCAGGAATACAAGGACAACGGGCGCAGCATCCTCGTTTCAAACCGGGCGATTCTGGAAGAAGCCCATCAAGCCCAGGTCGAAGAGCTGAAGAAGACGCTGCGGGAAAAGATGCTCGTCAAGGGATCGATCAAATCCATCCAGGACTTCGGCGCCTTCGTGGACCTGGGCGGCGTCCAGGCGCTGCTCCCCATCTCCGAGATCGGCAGGGACCGCGTGGAGGACATCCGCGCCGTCTTGTCCGTCGGCCAGGAGATCGAGGCTTCCGTCCTCAAGATCGATTGGAACAGCGAGCGGATCACGCTCAGCATGAAGAGCCTGCTTCCCGATCCGTGGACGCGGGCCTTGGAGAAGTATCCCAAGAATTCCAAGCACGTCGGCAAGGTCGTGCGGATCGCCGATTTCGGCGCCTTCGTCTCCCTGGAGAGCGGCCTGGACGGACTCATCCACATCTCCGAATTCAAGGGCGAAGGCAAGTACGGCAATGCCGGCGTCACGGTCAAGAAGGGCGATACCGTCACCGTCCAGATCCTGGACGTGGACGTCGCCGCCAAGCGCATCGCCCTGAAGCCGACCTCCTCCGTGGAAGAAGACGAAACCACCCGGAAATACCTGGAGAACGAAGCCTCGTCCGATACCTACAATCCCTTCGCCGAGCTGCTGAAGAAGAAGAAATAGAGGCGCATATAGACGGCACCCGCGCTGACGATCAGGAACAGCGCGTGCCGTCTTCATACGCTGAGGCGCTTCTCCAACATAAACCTCGCCTGCCGGTACGGCCTCTGCTTGCGAAAGCGGTGGATAGTAGTATCATGAACGTAAACGGTAGCAAAAATGCAGAACGAAGCGCATGCCCGACTGATGATAAATGAACAACTTGCTGCAGCCGGGTGGCGTCTTTTGGACGGGGCGGGCGGTTCGGCGAACGTCCACGTCGAGTATAAGACAGGGGACGGCGACAAGTCGGGCTTTGCGGATTACGTTCTCTTCGACGCAGCCTCATTTCCCCTCGCGATCATCGAAGCCAAGGCCCCGCATAAACATCCTCTAGTCGGTAAAGAGCAGGCCCGAGAGTACGCGGAAAGCCAAAACATCCGCTTCATCTATCTATCCAACGGCAAGGTCCTCTTTTTCTGGGATACCCGAAGAGGCGATCCTCACGCGGTAGGGGCCTTTCATTCAAGTTCGGAACTCGAAGGTCTTGCTTCGGAAGAAAATCCCTCATCGGGCCGCAGCCGCAAGAGCTCCGCGGACCCGGTCCTCTCTCGCGCAAGACTCCCAACGGAAAGGGTAGAACGCGATTATCTCGCGCGAAGCCGCATGGGCGACTATGACCAGCGGGGAGGGTGGAAGCGGGAGGAGACCCGGGATCGCTTCATCCGTGAAAACAAGCTTTGTTTCTTGCGCGATTATCAGTTGCGCGCGATTGCGGCGATCCAGAAGGCAGCCGGAGAGGGGAAGACGCGGTTTCTCCTGGAGATGGCGACGGGAACCGGCAAGACCAAAACCTGCGCCGCCATCATCAAGCTGTTCCTGCGTACCGGCGCGGCCCGTCGCGTGCTCTTTCTCGTCGACCGGCTGGAGTTGGAAGAGCAGGCGAAGAAGGCTTTCGTGGAAACGCTCGTCAAGGACGCGCTTACGGTCGTCTACAAGGAGAACCGGAACGATTGGCGGAAAGCCGAGATCGTGGTGAGTACGGTCCAATCCTTCCTCGCCAACGAGCGGTATCGGGAAGAGTTCAGCCCCGCCGATTTCGGCCTGGTGATATCGGACGAAGCCCACCGGTCCATCTCGGGCGAGGCGCGGAGGGTCTTCGAGTACTTCCGCGGCTTCAAGCTCGGCCTCACCGCGACTCCGCGGGACTTGTTGCGGGGCGTCTGGGCCCGCGCCGACGGGAAAGCGACCGAAGCCGAGCTCGAACGACGATCTTTCCTGGATACCTACCGCGTCTTCGGCTGCGAACCGGGAGAACCTACCTTCCGCTATGGACTCCTGGAAGGCGTCAAAGACGGCCATCTCGTCAATCCGACCGTCTTGGATTGCCGTACCGACAAGACGACGAAACTCCTTTCCGAGGAAGGTTTCCGTTTCGTGTACCGGGACGAGGACGGAGAAGAGACCGAGGAGAATTTCAGAAAACGCGATTTCGAGAAGCGCTACTTCTCCGAAGGCACGAACGAGGCGTTCGTCCGTACCTTCATGGAGAACGCCCTGGTGGATCCGGTGAGCGGAGAGATAGGGAAAACCCTGGTATTCTGCGTGAGTCAAGCGCACGCCGCGAAGATAACGAATCTCCTCAATACGGAGGCGTCCTCCCGCTTCCCCGGGAAGTACGCTTCCGATTTCGCTCGCCAGGTGACGAGCCATGTGCCGCACGCCCAGGAATCGACCGTCGCGTTCTCGGAGAACGTCCTTGGGGGGAAGACTGCCTTCCTCCCGGACTACGACTCCTGCAAGGTCCGCGCCTGCGTCACGGTGGCCATGATGACCACGGGATACGATTGCGAAGACGTGCTCAACGTCGTCCTCATGCGGCCGGTATTCTCTCCGTCCGAGTTCATCCAGATGAAGGGCCGCGGGACACGGAAATACGATTTTCGGTGGAAAAATCCCGCTTCCCTGGTCGAACAAGCCGCGGCCAAGAAGACCTTCTACATGTTCGACTTTTTCGCCAATTACGAGTACTTCGAAGAGGACTACGATTACGAGGCGGTCAAGGCTCTTCCGGTAGTTGCCTCCCCCTCCGGCGAGGAAAGCGTCGGACGCCCGCCTAGGATAGGGGTGGAGGACGATTCTCCCGACGCCATGAAGACCGCGGATTGGATCGAGATAGGCTTGGACGGCATGAAGGTTGACCGGATGTTCTGGCGCGATTTCGAGGCTGAAGTGAAGAGCGACGCCGACATCGTTCAAGCCGCCGCGGCCGACGACTGGGAGACGGTCCTCCGGTACATGCGCGAGAGACTTCTCCGCGTCGGACTCTCCGGCTCCGCGGTATCCGGAGCGGAAATCGCGGCGGAGCGGCCGCCCGAACCGGCGACGACAGACGCTTTCGCGTCTCCCGACGCGCGCATCGCCGGCTTACAGCTCATCCGCTCCCTGGTGGACCGCGCCGACGAGCGGGGGCTTCAGGCGCTCTTCGGCCGGCTCTTCGGCCGCAGCATCAGGCTTCCGACCCGGGACGAACTCCTGGACGCGGAGTTCGCGCGGTTCGTCGCGCGGCATGAACCTGAAACCGCATCGATCGAGGACCTCCGTTTCTTTTTCAAGTCGTACGTCGGCGAGAAGCGTATCCGCGACATCATCGATTCAGGCCGTATCTCCGAACTCAACACCACCGCCTTGACGCCCGATCATCTCCGCCGCGTCGGTTCGTGGAAATACCTCGCGGCCGAGATCCGCGCGGAGGTAGACCTGGAGCGCTTCGGAGCCTAGAAATCGATGGACAGCCTCGGACGATGCCGATACACTTAACGTATGGAGAGGGAAACAGCCGAAAAGATCACCATTCATATCACCGGCGACATCGCTCCCGATAGACTCAGCGCGGGAGAACTCGGTGAACTCCTCAACAATCTTGAGGATTCCATCGTTCCCATCGTTCGTAGAGACTCCCCGTCGATGGATGAGCTCGGCGTCATGTCGCTCCTCGCCATAGAGACCGGTAGCCTCTCCTTGGCTTTTTCCGCTCCGCCGGCATTCGTCTCTCCGATCCGTACACTCGTAAGCTGCTTCTCCATTGGGGATCTATCGAGTCTTCCCGAGAAAAGCAGGCGAGCTGTCGTATGGCTCAGCAAGTGGAGCCGCGGCCGCTTATTTACGCTCGATTGGCGTATCGGTGCGGAGCGGATAGGCTCGATTTCCCCGACTCTCGAGGTGAAGTTCACGGAAGCCCCGAAGTTGCAGGGAACGACGACGCTTTCGGGAACGGTTCGATCCGTGGGTGGCGAGCGACCCTCTTTCAAGCTCAGGCTCGCGGGCGGAGACCTCGCCGTCTGTACTTGCGACGAAGACCTAGCGCGTCAGTGTGGCAAGTTCCTGTATCGAAAGGTTGTCGTCGAGGGCGTCGCGAAGAACAATATTCTCACCGGCGAGATGGAGTCTTTTGAGGCAAGCGCCGTAGTCCTATCGGAAAGAAAGCTTCTTTCCGGGATTGAATCGATCCGGGAGAAATTCGGCAGCGTTTTCGATGCGATCGATCCTGAAGCGTATATGGCCCAGGTGCGCGGAGACTGAAGATGCCGGACCTGGTGCTCCTGGACACGATGATTTGCATTTGGGCCTTCAAAGGCGAGGCGAGTCCCGGCCAAAAGGAAAAGATTCGGGAAGCGCGCGAATTCATCGAATACCTCGATACCGAAGGATACGAGGTCGGCATTTCCGCCGTCACTCTCTCCGAGTTGATGGTCGCGGTGCCGGATGGCAGACGGCAAGAATTCTCCCGAAGCCTTCAAGATGCCGTGTGCGTCTTCGCCTTCGATGTCGGAGCGTCGATAGAAGCCGCGCGGCTTTTCAAGAAGTGGTTGGATGAAAGAGCCGAAGGCTCGGAGGGCCGGCAGATCGTCAAGGCCGATTGCCAGATCGCGGGGACCGCGCTCTCGCGCAAAGCGGCGATTCTCTATACCGAGGATGCGCAATTGCTCAAAATAGTCGATCGGGAGATCGAAGCTCGGCCGATGCCCGCGATCCCCCAACAAGAACTCGATCTATAAAGGACTCCCATGCTGAACTCCGATACCCGCCGCCGCATCGACGCCTGCCGCGACGTCCTGGTGGGCAAGATTCCCAATCCCCAGGCGCAGGTGGAACAGATCACTCTGGCGCTCATGTACAAGTTCATGAACGACATGGACCGGGAAGCCGAGGACCTGGGCGGCGACGCGCAGTTCTTCGCGGGCGACTACGCCGATTATTCCTGGGACCGCATCACGGACAAGCGGATCGGGGGCGAGGAGCGCATCAAGCTCTATAGCGACGGTATCGAGGCGGTGAACAAGAACGCGGACGTGCCCGAACTCTTCCGCGAAATCTTCAAAAACGCGTACCTCCCGTACCGGGACCCGGAGACTTTCAACCTCTTCGCCAAGGAGATTTCCGCGTTCCGCTACGACCACAGCGAGGACCTGGGAGACGCCTTCGAGTATCTCCTTTCGATCATGTCCAGCCAGGGCGACGCGGGCCAGTTCCGCACCCCGCGCCACATCATCGATTTCATGGTGGAGGTCGTGGAGCCCCGGCTCGGCGAGAAGGTCCTGGACCCCGCCTGCGGCACCGCGGGCTTCCTCATCGCGGCGTACAAGCATATCCGGAGGACTAAGCGTAACCTGTCCCCCGCGCAATTGGAGGAGCTGCACCGGAACGTTGAGGGCTACGATATCAGCCCCGACATGGTCCGCCTCTCGCGCGTGAACCTCTACCTCCACCAGTTCGCCGAGCCGCTCGTCCACGAGTACGACACCCTCACCGACCAGTCCCGTTGGGCGGAGAAGGCCGACGTGATCCTGGCGAACCCGCCCTTCATGAGCCCAAAAGGCGGCATCAGGCCCCACAAGAAGTTCGGCATCGCCTCGAACCGCTCCGAAGTCCTCTTCGTGGACTACATCATGGAACATCTGGAAGCCTCAGGCCGCGCCGCAGTCATCGTCCCCGAAGGCATCATCTTCCAGTCGGCCACGGCCTACCGCGCCCTCCGCACCCTGCTCCTGGACGGCCGCCTCTGGGCCGTCGCGAGCCTCCCCGCCGGCGTCTTCAACCCCTATTCCGGCGTCAAGACGAGCATCCTCTTCTTGGACCGCGCGCTCGCCCGAAGCGAGGCCCCGATCCTCTTCGTCAAGATCGAGGCCGACGGCTACGACCTGGGCGCCCAACGCCGCGAGAACGGCAAGGACGATCTTCCCGCCGCCCTCTCCCTGCTCCGGGATGTCAGGGACCGCCTCCGCTCCGGCACGCTCCCCGCCGATTTTCACGGCTCCCTGGACGGCCATAATTCGATAGGTCACCTCGTCATCCCCCGCGCCCTCGTTCTGGCGGAAGCCGACAAGAACCTGAGCATGGAACGCTACCGCCCCAAAGTCGCCGCCGGTCCGAAAAAATGGCCGATGGTGAAATTGGGGGAGGTGTGCGAGACGACTTCCAGGGGAACTCCTCTTAAGGCAAATGCACTTTATTGGAAAGAGGGAACTATTCCTTGGTTGAAAAGCGGTGAGGTAGCACAAGGTGAAATCTGGAAGACCGAAGAATTCATAACTGACCTTGGTCTAAAAGAGTCCTCCGCAAAAGTTCTGCCTGTTGATACTGTCCTGGTCGCGATGTATGGCGCAACAGCTGGTCAAGTTGGAATATTGAAGATTTCGGCTGCAACTAATCAAGCCGTGTGCGGCGTCCTTCCGAATAAGCTATTTAATCCAATGTTCTTATTTCACATTCTGCTTTCAAAGAAAGACTATATGATTTCTCTGAGTTCTGGTGGCGCACAACCAAATATCTCACAGGGTATTATTCGTAATCTAGAAATCCCCCTTCCGCCCCTCTCCATCCAGGAGGAAATCGTCGCGGAGGTGAAGCGCTACCAGGCGGTCATCGACGGGGCGCGGGCGGTGACGGAGAACTGGCGGCCGTCCTTCGCCGTCGATCCCGACTGGCCGACGGTGAAGCTGGGGGATATCGTTTCATTTGCAAGCGGAGGAACGCCTCCTAAGGAAACTGAGAGATATTGGGGCGGTAAAATACCCTGGATTTCTGCAAAGGATATGAAGAAAGATTTAATTCTCGATGTTCCGATCCATGTCTCCGATTCAGCGATCAAAGAAACGGCAACGCAGATGGCCGAAACTGATGCGTTATTGATTCTAGTACGCGGCATGGGGCTCGCTAATGGTGTGCCGATTTGCCGGATCGGTCAGCCATCTGCGTTTAATCAGGATGTGAAGGCATTGATCTTGAAGGAATCCAATACGGTCGACTCTCGCTATCTCCAAATTGCGCTAAAGCAGGATGTGGATCAATTCAACCGCATTATTACAACTGCTGCTCATGGGACATTGAAAATCAGTAGCGAATCGCTTTCGGAGATTCGTGTTCCCCTCCCGCCCCTACCTATCCAGCAGGAGATCGTCGCCCGGATAGAGGAAGAGCGCGCGCTTGTGAAGGCGAACGAGAGGCTCATCGAGCTCATGAAGAAGCGGATAGAGGAGACGGTGGCGCGGGTGTGGGAGTGACGTGGCCCAGAACGAAGCGGGCTTTCTCGCGGCGGAGCATATCGTAGGGCGTCGCGAACTTCACGCCGAGGCCGATGCAGGCGTCCGGTATCTTGATCTTCTTGACCGAGCTTGAGGGCGTCTCATGGGTGATGACGGTATAGCCGCCGGAGAGCGCTTGGGCTACGAGGTAGAAGTCCGCGATCTGGAGGAAGGTGCCGACCGCCGCCGGGTCGTAGCGCTGAGAGGAAGCCCAGGAACTGACGCGGGCCGGAGAGGGAAGGTCAGACGGGCCGGGCGAGAGAAAGAATCCGGAGCTCCTTCTCCGTGCCCACTCGGAGAGTTCGTCTTCATAATCGATGAGCTCGTCATGGACCTTTTCTATGCTGAATACCGTGCCCGCCGCGTTGCCGCGGCCCCACCACTCCCAAAACGCCGGACAGAAATCGAAGCCGTAATGAAGATTCTTGGCCTGGATGAATACGTTGGAATCCAGGAGATAGGGCATCGCTACAGCAACCCCAGGTTTCTGCCGAGTTCCTGGAAGGTGGAAAGCTTGGAGAATCCTATGAGCCTGAATGCGTCCCGGTGGAGGGTCCTGCCCTCTAGGGTGCTGGAAATGAGCGAACGGGCGAAGCGCTTGCCGACGCGCGCGGATTGAGTAAGGTAAAAATCCCCGCCGGGATGGTGCGGGATGTTATGCAGGCGCTTCTCCTCCGCTTCGTACAGTTCCCGGTATCGATCGAAATCCACGAGTCCGGAATCGTAGAGCCTCCGTATGATGACGAGGGCGCTCACCTTGTACCTTCGTGCCAGGCGAGGGAGCTCCTCCGCCGCTTCCGCGGCGCCGTCAAAATTGGCTTTGAAGTCGGATTCGGGCACCAACACTTCGGCGGCCACCTTATTGCACCAACGTTCAGTTTCTTGGGGCGATGGGGCGAGGTCGACGCCGGAGAGCGCCGTGGACCCGAGCCAAAGATGGGCGATCTCGTGCGCTACGGTGAACATCTGGGCCGCCTTGGAGTCGGATCCGTTGACGAAAATGAGGGGCGCCAAGGGATCGGAAAGCGCGAAGCCCCGGAACTCCGCGACGTCCAGTTTCCGAGTGTTGTTGTTGAGCACTACGCCGCTGCACATGACGAGGATCCCCGCTTCGTCCGCCTTGGCGATGAAATCCCGGAGCGCGTCTTCCCACGTTCGCAGTCTTCCCCGCTCTTCGGTATCCAATCCGAGTCTTTGCCGAATGAGTGGGGCGATAGCGACCGGATCATCGGAGAGCTTGGCGGACCCTATGAAGTCCAACGCAACCTCCCCGTTTTCCAGCGCGTATTCCCGGTACCATTCCTGGCGTTGGCGGCAGATGTTGATGGTGTCCAGCAAGTCGGGAGAGGGCCGCAGAACCGCCCGGCTTCCCGCGGTTCTAAAATCCGGAATCGGCAGCGGTTCTTCGGGCGGCGTTTGAAGAAAGAGGTAGCCGATCGGAGTGTGGGTGACTTGGGCGAAACTCTCCAGTTGCCTCAGCGTCGGGCTGCTTTCGCCCCGTACCCAGGCCGTATAGTGGGGAAAGTGATGGGTCAAGACTCCTTCGTCCAAACGGGAACGTTCGGTCGCCCACCGGTAGAGTTCCGCTTTTATCTCCACGCGCAGGTTCACGGTAGTAATTATTCCGGATTTCGACGAACAAGACAGCGTTTTTCTCCCCCGCTCCCGCAGTGGGGGGAGGCCGGGATCCCCGCTCCGCGTAAGGAGTCCCGTTCTCCGCTAACTGCGTATCCGCGGAGCGGAAGCCCGGCCGAGGGGGAGCCGCCTTTCTTGCGGCGACACCTTTACCCACAAAGGCGGAACGCGCGCTGTTCCTGACCGTCAGCGCAAGGGTGGCCGAATAATATGCCCCGGCCCTGCCCGGGGCATATTATTCGGCCGGGCCCTCGCGCTGCGACTGTACTTGCGCGCGTTCCGTCTTTGTAGGCTACGGATCGGCGCTCATCGAATCGCGCCTCACCCCCAACAAAAAAGCCGCCCCTCTCGGGACTGCCGTCATCCATGACGATGCGGAATCGGAGTTCCGATTCCGCGCATCCAAGCTGGGCGCGGCGTCCTGCCGCGCCTGCCTGTTTCGTCGGGACTACTTCTTGAGGTTGTAGAACGCCTTGCGGCCGGCGTACTCGGACACGCCTTCCAGCATGTCCTCGATGCGCATGAGCTGGTTGTACTTGCAGACGCGGTCGGTGCGGCTCATGGAGCCGGTCTTGATCTGGCCGGTCTCCAGCGCGACGACGAGGTCGGCGATGAAGCTGTCCTCGGTCTCGCCGGAGCGGTGGGAGATGATGGCGGTGTAGCCGGCCCGCTTGGCCATCTCGACGGCCTCGTAGGTCTCGGTGACCGTGCCGATCTGGTTGACCTTGATGAGGATGGAGTTGCAGGCGCCCATGGCGATGCCCTTCTCCAGCCGCTTGGTGTTGGTGACGAAGAAGTCGTCGCCGACGATCTGGATCTTGGAACCGAGGGCCTTGGTCATCTTCACGTAGCCGTCCCAGTCGTTCTGGTCGAGCGGATCCTCGATGGAGATGATCGGGTACTTGTTCACCCACTTGGTGTAGATGTCGATCATCTCGTCCGCGGAGAAGATCTTGTCGGGGTTGGACTTCCAGAACTTGTAGCCCTTCTTGCCGCCCTCGTCGAAGAGTTCGGAGCTGGCGCAGTCGAGCGCGATGGCGATGTCCTCGCCGGGCTTGTAGCCGGCTTTCTCGATGGCCTTCATGATGAAGTCGAGGGCTTCCTCGTTGCCGATGTCCGGGGCGAAACCGCCCTCGTCGCCGACGGCGGTGTTCTTGCCGGCGTCCTTGAGGAGCTTCTTGAGGGTGTGGAAGACTTCGGCGGTGACGCGCACGGCCTCGCGGATGGACTGGGCGCCCACCGGCATGACCATGAACTCCTGGAAGTCCACCTTGTTGTCCGCGTGCTTGCCGCCGTTGATGATGTTGGCCATCGGCACGGGGAGGAGGTTGGAGTGGAAGGTGCCGAGGTACTTGTAGAGCGGCACGTCCAGGAAGTTGGCGGCGGCGCGGGCGGTGGCCATGGACACGCCGAGGATGGCGTTGGCGCCGAGCTTGCCCTTGTTCTCCGTCCCGTCCAGCTCGATCATGGTGCGGTCGATATCCACCTGCTCGAGGGCGTCGAGGCCCTGGAGTTCGGCGGCGATGATGTTGTTGACGTTCTCGACGGCCTTCTGGACGCCTTTGCCCATGTAGCGGCTCTTGTCGCCGTCGCGAAGCTCGACGGCCTCGTGCTCGCCGGTGGAGGCGCCGGACGGAACCGCCGCGCGGCCGAGGGTGCCGTCCTCCAGGACGACGTCGACTTCCACGGTGGGGTTTCCGCGGGAATCGAGGATCTCGCGCGCTTCGATGTATTCGATAATGCTCATAGTATTCGCTCCTTCCTTATAGACTTAAGGCTTGCGGCCATTCTCCGGATTTCGGCCCCCCGCGTCAAGGCGGCACACGGCCTACGGCCGTGTCCGATAGGAAAGGATATAGGCGCCGCGTCCATGCGGCGCCCCTCGGGCCGCGGCCGGCCCGCGGACGGCCGTCCCGGTCAGAATTTGATTTTCGGTTTTTCGATCTTCTTGAGGGCCTCGGCGGCCTCGGCGGCGGCCTTCTTCTTGGCGTCGTCCGCGGCCTTCTGCGCCGCGGCCGCGGCCGCTTGGGCCGCCGCGTCGGCCTCCTGCTTGGCCTTCGCCGCCGCCGCTTCCGCGGCCTGCTTCCCCTGGTTCACGATGGCCTGGGCCTGCGCTTCCAGTTCGGCCTTCTTGGCGTCCACGGCCTTCTTGACGGAAGCCGCGGCGGCCGCGTCCCCCTCGGCCAGGGCGACGAGGGAATCGATCCGTTCGGTGGACAGTTTCCCCGCGAGCTCGGCCTCGACGTAGTCGCGGAGCGCCCGCTCCACCGCCGCCGTCGCTTTCCCCGCGTAGGCCTTGGCGAGATCGCCGACCGCCTCGGCGACGAGGGAATCGAGGTTGGACTCCACCGAGAAGTCCGCGTCCTCGCCCTTTTTCTTCGAATAGTCGATGTCGAGCACGACCGCGTCCACGGAGGCGAGGGCCTCCGCCATCGCTCTTCCGAAGGCCCCCGCGGGCGCCGTCGCCGCGCCTTCCGCGACCGCCACCTCGGCCGAGGCCGCGAGGTCGCCGGTCTTTCCGCCGCGGAGATCCACCGTCGCGTCCGCGCGGCCGGTGAAACCGCCGAGGCCGATGACGGAGAGGGCGCTGCCCAGGTCCAGGGGCAGCCGCGACCCCTGCAGGTTCACGGAAAAGGCCTCAGCGGAGCCCGATCGGAAATCGGCGACGACGTCCGCGCCCGCGCGGACGCCGCCCCGCTCCATCGCCACGCGCAGGGTCGTGGGGGAAGGCACGAGATCCGGCTCCGAGGAGACCTCGCGGAGCTCGATCTTCCAGTCCTGGTCGCCCGCGGCGAAGCTCGACGCGAGGAGGCCGAGCCGGAAGCGCGGGTACGAGGTGGAGGGGAAGACGACGTCCCTGCCGCGTCCGGCCGCGGCGCGTTCCTTTCTCGCCTCCCGCTTTTCCGTCGCGCCGGCGGTCGCTTTGAGCTTCTCGGCCGCCTCGAGGCCGCGCCGTCCGTAGTACGCGTAGCGGTCCACCTTGTCGTCCAGGACGCCCCAGACGACGGGTTCCAGGATGCCGCGGGCGACGCCGCTCCGGGGGTCGACGAGGGACTTGAGGTAGGCGAGGTCGTCCGCGAGCGCGGCGCGGGCGCCCCGCGCGAGGTCCGCCGCTGCGGCGGCGTCCGCCTTGAGCGCGGCCGCGACGTCCGCGGCTTCCCGGGCGGTGGTCGCCGCGACGTCGGCGACCTGCTTCGCCTTTTCCAGGGCGGTCTGGGCGTCCTCCACGGTGCGGAAATCTTTGGTTCGGAGGGCGACCACGCTCTTGGAGAGGGTCCCGAGCTCGGCGACCGCGTTCTTGGATTCTTGTACGCGCGCTTCCCAGCGGTCCGCAGCGGCCCCGTAGGCCGCCTCGGCTTCGGCGTAGGCGGCGGCCGCGCGGAGCTTGTCCTTTTCCCGTTCCAAAAGGGCGCGGCCGTCGAAATTCTCAAGATCGACGAGGCTGGAGACGGCCGCCAGGGAGGGGCCCGCGGGAGGGGCCGCCGGAGCGGGGGCTGCCGCGGCGCCATCCAGGGCGCCCGAGGTCTTGCGCGGCGTCCCCAGGGCGATGGACGCGGCGCTCGCTTCCTCGATGTAGACGCGGCCGCGGAAGAGGGCCGCGGGATTGAGGCGGAGTTCGATGCGGCCCGTCTCAAAGAGGTTCTTCATGGGCTCTTCGCGGTCAGCGACGGTGACGGCGGCCATGGAGACCGAGAGGCGGGCGAGGTTGAGGCGGAAGCGGGAAACGTCCGAGCGGCCGCCGAAGGCGGCTTCCAGTCCGCGCTCCGCGGAACGCTCCAAGACGGGATTCATGAAGAAGAGGACGAACACGGCCAAACCGGCCGTGAGGAGGAGGGCGAGGACGGCGGGGCCGGTCTTGAGGAAGCCGCGGTTGCCTTTGATGGCCTTGGCGAGTACGTTGAGCCGCACGAGGGTCTGCCTATCGAGGCCCTCCTTGAGGGTATACCGGCCGTCGACCCGTTCAAAGGAAGAAGAGAGGAGGGCGCGGTCCTTTTCCTGTTCAAGGCCGCCGAGGAAATGCTTCGCGAACGCCTTCTCCGCGATGGGTTTTCGGTAGATCGGGGCGGGCTTCGGCGGTTTCTTTTCTTTCCGTTCGGTTTTCATGCCGCGCCCTCCTCAATTCAGCGCGCCGGCGAAATCGTTCGCCTTGGCGATCGCTCCCGCAAGCTTGTTCACGAGGGGGAGCTTCAGGAAGGCCTTGTACGCCTTGCTGTCCGCGATTCTCGGCGCGAGCTTGGCCCGATAGACCGCGACGAAGGCCCGCATCGCGAAGAAGAGCGGCAGCCACGCCGCGAGTCCGACGACGAGGCCGCCGGCCACGACGGTGTTGTTGAACCGGGTGAGCGGCGCGACGGGCAGGTTGTAGAGGACCGTGTACGCGCCGCGGAGCCCCTCCAGGTTGAGGAGGGCCCAGCCGACCGCGTCCAGCAGCGGCAGCAGCGCGAGGGCGATCAGTTTCACGACGCAGGTCGCGAGGAGCTGGACGCCGTAGTTGAGCTTGAAGAAGAAGGTGAGCACGAAGAGGGCGATCCAGAGGAGGTTCCCCGCGGGCACGAGGGCGAGCAGGACGCCGCAGGCGAAGCCCGCCGCGATCTGTTCCTTCCGCACGTTCGAGTTGAGCGCGACGAGCGCTTTCGCTATGGCCTTGATCATGGCTCAAGTATGGCGCGCCCGCGCCGGCGCGACAAGGATCGCGCTCAGATACGGCCGGACCAAAGTTCCTCCACGAAGTTCGCGAGGGGGAGCGCCTCCAGGCCTCGAGTCGCGCTGGGTCGTTCCGCTTCGCAGACGAGGACGCGGCGGCGGAAGGTCCCTTCCTCGGAGAGGGCGTCGAGCCCTGCGAGGTGCCGTTCCGATGGATGACCCGTCGCCTTGACTTCGATCGCCGCGTCGTCGCCGAGGATAAAATCGACCTCTTTGCCGTCCCGCGTTCTCCAAAACGACAGCGGGCGATCGTCCTGCCGGTAGTCCAGGTACGCGCGCAATTCCGTATACACGAGGTGCTCCAGGCTTTTCCCCCAACGTTCGCTTCCCTGGAAATCGAATTATCCGCAACATAGTTGCGGGAATTTGCCATTTTTCCGCAATGGTGTTGCGTGATGGTAGTATATTCCAGGATCCTTCTAGGCAAGGCTCCGAATAAGTGATCCAGTCTCTTTCGTCAAATCTTATTAATTAATATACATTTATAATATATTCCATAATAAGGATATATTTTATAAAGTCAAAAAAATGCTTTGAGGTGTTAATCACCGGATGATACAATACATTATCCATGTTAAGGGGGTGATGCATATGAAAAAAGTGAAAGATCGAATTGGTATCGTTCTAGCTACGCTGATGACGGCATCCGCAATATTGTTGTTCGGTTGTGACTTTTTCCATCAATCGCCGACGAAACCTGCTTCCGCCGGATCGGACACGGAGATGCCTCCCGTGACGATATCCAAGAGCGGCACGGACACGGAAATCACGGGGTTCCAATCGAACGTGAAGGTCTACGAGGAAAACAATCGTAGCCCGTACGGCAGACAGTTGGTTGAGGAATAACGGCTGTCGCTGAAGATCATCGACGGCGCCCTGTACACCCGAATGGATTTTCCCGCAGACGAGGAAGGCGTACTTCGCTCCGTCATCCACTCTCCGCAGGAGGTTTGCGTCTTCGACACCGCGACCGAGCGCGTGGTGTACCGGACGAATGCCCAGAATATCGATGAGACGGATCCGGGATTGCGTACCCTCTTCGGACGCGCCGCCCTTGCCGAGGTACAGGATTATTTCTCCCGCCTATCCTTCAGGATCACCGAAGAGGCCGAGGAGAAGCGCCTTCGCATCGAGACGCCTTCCGAATACCTGGACGGGACGATCGGCGGTGCCCGTCTGGTCTCCGAGGTACTTTACTTCGATACCGAGTTGGCGGTCCCCGTAGGATCAGAGTATGCGTCGATCGACGATAAGGGAACCGCCGTCAACACGGAAGAAACCGTAATATACCAGATAGCGGACGGCGTCCCCATCAAAACCGGGGAAGTCATCGTCACCAAATACGACTTCCCATACACGATCGATACATCCGATCGAGAGATACCCATTCTAACCGCCACATCAGACCCCGCCTCGATTAACGAAAATGAGCTGACATCCCTCGCGGAGGAAGGCGCATTGGTTTTTAGCGGCGATCCGGTGCTCGGCAATCCAGCTGATCCCGATTACACGGTCACCACTATAGTCCGGTACGAGGACGTGGAGCTGAACGGCGTCGCGGACTCCTATCTCCGTCCGAATCTGTAGCCAGGGGGATACGTATGAAAAAGTACATCGTCTTTTTTGTCGTTTTCGGTGTTTTCTGCGGAGCCCTCAACGCCCAGGCCGTTATGCCTGAATTGAAATTCCTCTACGGCGTCGGGGACAAGAAGTATGATCCCGCGATAGACAATCTCTTCACCCCCATGCCCGAGCAAATGGCGTCAATCGACGCGAAGCTGAAGGGGACGAAGGGTCTCAAGCTCGTCGGCCACAGCCAGGGGGGATTACGGGCAATATCCTACGCAGGGTATCTGAAGAAGACGGGTCGCGCAGCCGACCTGGACACCGTCATCTCCATCGGCGGTCCGGTTCTCGGTTTCTCGCCTCTTGTCCAAGGGACTGGCGTATTGCGGCAAAAAATCAACGCTGCCGCGGATACCCTACATGGGGGTTGGGCTGCGGTAACCAATCTGGAGGGTAAACCTGATGGGACGAACGAGGTCCTCTCCAACGGCGGCATAGATGGGCTCTTGGAGGCTTTCGGGCTGAAAGAATACGGTATCGCAGCCTTCATGGAATCGGTGGACAGTCCCCGTTCCAGCGTGCCGGATATGAATCCCGGAAGCGCATTCATCAGGGACAATATTCGGGAATTAAAAATCACTTGGAAATGGAAGAAGGTTGGATTCCTGCGCATCCCCATCGGAATACCGGAGATGAAAGTCGAGTGGAAGTTGCCGGCGAATCCCAAGTATGGATTCATCGTCGGGGAGGACTCGGATATCCTGGAGATGGTGGACGACGTCTCCGGTATGACATCCGTGCCACTCGGCCCCGGTACCCTTAAGATTCCCGCGAGGACGTTCAACGGTTTCTACCAGACGGCCACCTATTTAGCGTCTAAAGCTTGGTACGGAATAGAAATATACCATAACACCCGCGCAAGCGTAGCATGGTGGAAACTCTGGGACCATAAAGACTACAGAGCGCACCGACGGTATGCGAACAACGCGAGGGATTGGCGTCATAAAGCTGATAACGGTAACGAATGGTCGAATAACTATCAATCCCGAATAGCGCAGATGCTCGGGACCGACCCGGTGACGAAGTCCGGGAAGACCAGCTACGGCCACGATTGTCTCATTCCGGCTCGCGACCAGTACATCGACGTCGCGGTTTTCGGGGGAAAATATGTGAATGAAGCGATGAAGGGTAAATACACCGGCACTACCGAGACATTCAACCATGCGGAGGAACTCAAACATCCGGACATCTGGGGGACGAAAGGCGGACTGAGCACCAAGGAAGGGACGGCTTACCACGACGGTATGCTGGCAAAGTGGCTTGGTTATGC
>JAEXTK010000054.1 GCA_023406985.1 Spirochaetota bacterium
GCTGCCCTTCCGGAAGCAGGCGCTGGCGTGCGCCGGCCTCGTCGATCACGTCGATGGCCTTGTCCGGGAGATGCCGCTCGGTGATGTACTGGGCCGACAGCCTGACCGCGGACTCCAGGGCCTCGTCCGAATACCGGACCTTGTGGTAGGACTCGTATTTGGACCTGAGCCCCTTGAGGATGGCGATGGCGTCGGCCTCGCTCGGCTCCACGATATCGATCTTCTGGAACCGCCGCGAAAGGGCGCGGTCCTTCTCGAAGAACTTGTTGTATTCCTCGTGGGTGGTGGATCCGATGCAGCGGATCTTGCCCGACGTGAGGGCCGGCTTGAGGAGGTTGGAGGCGTCGAGCGACCCTCCGGATACCGAGCCCGCGCCGACGAGGGTGTGGATCTTGTCGATGAAGAGGATGGCCCGTTCCTTCTTGAGGATCTCGTCCACGACGCGCTTGATGCGCTCCTCGAAGTCGCCGCGGTACTTGGTGCCCGCGACGAGGGCGCCCATATCGAGCGAGTAGATGGAGAAGCCGCGCAGGGTCGGCGGGACCTTGCCCGCGACGATGCGCTGGGCGAGGCCCTCGGTGACGGCGGTCTTGCCGACGCCCGAGTCGCCCACGTGGATGGGATTGTTCTTGAGGCGGCGGCAAAGCACCTGGACCGTGCGCTCGAGTTCCAGTTCGCGCCCGATGACGGGCTCCAGCTTGCCCTCGCGGGCCAGGGCCGTGAGATCGGTGGCGAACCGCTCCAGGGCGGTCTTCTTGGCCGGCCGCGTCCGCGTCCCCACGCTCGGACCGCTCTCGTCGGCCGGGGCCTCCTCGTTCTCTCTGCCTTCGCCCTGGCTTTCGCCGCCGATGCCGCCCGCGCCGCGGGCGAGGTCCTCGTCGTCCTCCCCGTCCAGCTCCGCGTCCTCGTTCCTCCGGCCGTGGGAAAGCACTTCCAGGAGTTCCAGGCGCTTTACGCCCGCCTTGCGGAGGTAGTAGGCGCAATAGTTGCGCTCCTCGTCGAACAGGGACACGAGGATATCGGCGACGTCGAGCTCATTCTTCTGGGACGACTGGCTCTGCAGGACCGCCCGCTCCAGCACGCTCTGGAACCCGACCGTCTGCGTCGGCTCGGCGTTCTCGGCCACGGGGACTTTCTGCTCGAAATAGTTCTCCATCCCGTGCTTGATCTGATCGAGATCGGCCCCACAGGAAGCGAGGATGCCCTGTACCTGATCGAAGGCCAGCGCGGCGTAGAGCACGTGCTCCGGCGTCAGGTATTCGTGGTTGCGGACTTTGGCCTCGTTGTACGCGGCGTTGATTATAGCCTGCACATGGCGGCTGATCTTCATGCTCTCTTCTCTCCTCGTTCCCCGAAAACCCCGCTGAACGGAGCTGCCGTTCGACTGAGTATCACGCCTTCTCGACGAGGCAGCGCAGGGGGAATTCCTGCTGCCTCGCCATGGTGTGGACTTGATCCGCCTTCGTCGTGGCGATATCCCAGGGATACGTGCCCACGACGCCCCGGCCCCTGCGGTGGACGTCCAACATGATCCGATCCGCATCCTCCGGCGTTTTTCGGAAGACCATCACGAGCACCGCGACCACGAATTCCATGGTGGTATAGTCGTCATTGAGGAGGATGACCCGGTACTCCTCGGGTTCCTTTACTCGCTCCTCCCGTTCGACAGCTAAGCCTGTCCCGGTTCCTACTGTTCGCGGCATGCGCATGATCCTTCGAAAAGTCGAATTCGATCTATAAGATAGTCAAAAAAGGCCGAGGAAACAACGGGGCGCGCGGGGCCCGAACGCTTGCGGGCGACCCGGCCGGGCATTATAGTCGTCTCCATGACGCGCATCCTATCCTGGAACGTGAACGGCATCCGCGCCGTGGAGAAGAAGGGGCTGGTCGAATGGATCGCCGCCGAATCGCCGGACATGCTCTGCCTGCAGGAGACCAAAGCCCATCCCGGCCAGCTTTCGAACGAACTCCTGGAGCCCCGCGACGCCTCCGGTACGCCGTACAAGGCCTTCTGGGCGAGCGCCAAGAAGCCGGGCTATTCCGGCGTCGCCATCTATACCCGGATGGAACCCTTGGACGTCCGGCCGCTCGGCGTCGCCGAATTCGACGACGAAGGCCGCGTCCTCGCCGCGGATTTCCCCGAATTCACCCTCATCAGCGCCTACTTCCCCAACTCGCAGGACGGGGGCGCGCGCCTACCGTATAAACTGGACTACTGCGCGGCCATGCTGGAAGCGTGCGAGAAGCTCGTCGCCGCGGGCCGCCGCCTCGTGCTCTGCGGCGACTACAACATCGCCCACACGCCCATCGATCTGGCGCGGCCCAAGGAAAACGAAGAAAACCCCGGGTACCTACCCGAGGAGCGGGCCTGGATGGATCGGTTCACCGGGTCCGGTTTCGCGGACACCTTCCGGCGCCTCCACCCCGGAGAAACGGAACAGTACAGCTGGTGGTCCTACCGCCTGCGCGCGCGCGAAAAGAATATCGGATGGAGGATCGATTATCACTGCGTGGACGAGGCCACCATGCCCAAAGTCCGGAAATCGATCATCCGCCAGGACGTCCTGGGATCCGACCACTGTCCCGTGGAGATCGTTTTGGACCTGTAGGCCCGGACGATCCCGTCCGGGACCACTCGCCGTTTTTTCGCTTTTGAGCTAGGCTATTACCTCATGAAGATCAAGTACAACGCACCGACCACCCTGAGCTTCGCCTTCGTCTGCGCGATCGTGCTCATCTTGAGCCAGACCCTGCTGCCCTCCCTCACCGAAGCCTGGTTCATGGTTCCGGGCAAGGGCGGCTTTTCGGCGGCCCGCGTGGGCGATTGGGCGCGCCTGCTCACTCACGTGATCGGGCACGCCGACTGGAATCACCTCATCTCGAATTTTTCCCTCATCCTGCTCGTCGGGCCCATCCTGGAGCAGACCTACGGTTCGCTCTCCCTGCTCGGCATGATCGCGATCACCGCCTTCGCGACGGGCCTCATGAACGTGCTCCTCTTCCCCACGGCCCTCCTCGGGGCGTCGGGCGTGGTCTTCATGATGATACTCCTCGCCTCGTTCACCAACTTCAACCGGGGAGAGGTGCCCCTGACCTTCATCCTCATCCTGATCCTCTACCTCGGGCGGGAAGTCTTCCATTCCTTCCAGTCGAACGATATCTCCGAGTTCGCCCACATCGTGGGCGGCTTTTGCGGCAGCCTCTTCGGCTTCTTCCGGCCCGCCAAGCGCTAGACACCCCGCGGCGCCCCCTCAGACGGCGCCCCCCCAGACGGCGCCGCGGACCGGGCTCGCGCTCCCGAGCGGTCGGCCGTCCGGGAGCGCCGCAGGGCCCGGACG
>JAEXTK010000124.1 GCA_023406985.1 Spirochaetota bacterium
CATGATAGCCGTCGCGCGACCACCATCGACCTCTAGGCTGTTGGTGGTGGGAGCACGCGGCGTGGGGACAGAAGGGAGGGGTGAACAAGGATATCCTCCTAGGGGATCGGATATCCTCAGTACGCCCTCACAGCATGTAGCGCTTCTATTCCGCTCTACTTTTCCCCAATCTTCGGGACACTAATCAAGAACTCGGAGAACTCGTAGTCGATGCGGCCATCGTCCCGGATGTTCATCACCGCGTGGCCTTTCTTGGTGAGCGCGGCGAGCGTCGCCTCCGCCTCGTCCAGCGCCATGTCGGAATCCAGCGTCACGAGGGAGGGGGTCACCCGTCCGGCGTGCGAACGCGCCACGCGGAGCACCGTCCGCTCGTTCTCGGCCTCGCGCTCGCGGGGACTGAGCTTGAGGGGCGCGGACTCGGCGCGGTCGGCTGCGAGGCGGCGAATGCCCCTGAGCGCAGGGAAAACGCCGGCGAAGAGGATGGGAAAGAGGGGCCACCCGGCGTGAGGGTTCAAGGCCCAATAGACGCCGAAGGCCGCGGCTACGACCGCGCTCGAAATGATACTGTCGACGGGAGACTTCCGCCGCCGTCCGCCGCGCCATTCGTTTCCGCCCATGCCCGGTTCCCCATTCATGGGGGAATTGTATGACGAGGATCGGCCTTGCGCAATAAGGCTGGCCGACAGACGCGGCGCCGCGGGCGGCGCGCCACGGGCGACGCTTTGGGCGGCGCGTCACGCGGTGGCTGCGGCCGCGGGGCGTTGCATGCTACAATGTCACCATGGAATCCATAGGCGGACAGGTCGCCCTCGTCACCGGCGGGGCGAGCGGAATCGGACGGCTCCTCGCACTCTCCTTCGCGAGGCTCGGGGCGAAGGTCGCCGTATGGGACGCGAGCGAGGCGAACATCCGGGCCTTGGAGGCCGAAGCGGACGCCGCGGGGCTCTCGGTACTCGCCGCCCGGTGCGACGTGACGAATCGGGAAGCCGTGTACGCGCTCGGCGCCAAGCTCGTCGCGGCCCTCGGCCCCGTAGATATCCTCGTGAACAACGCGGGGGTGGTTTCGGGCACGAGTTTCCTGGACACGAGCGACGAGAAGCTCGTCCGCACCATGGACGTCAACGTCGTCTCCAACTTCTGGACCGTGAAGGCCTTCCTCCCCTCCATGATCGAGCGGAACCGGGGGCGCCTCGTAACCATCTCGTCCGCGGCGGGCCTCCTCGGCGTCACCGGCCTGGCCGACTATTCCGCCAGTAAGTTCGCGGCCTTCGGCTTCCACGAGGCGCTCCGCATGGAACTCCGGCGGCGGAAGAGCGCCGTCGCCACCACCGTGATCTGTCCCTTCTTCATCGACACGGGCATGTTCGCCGGCGTGAAGACCCGATTCCCCCTGCTCCTCCCCATCATGAAGAGCGAGAAGGCCGTCCGGAAGATCATGAAGGCCATCCTCCGCAAGAAGAAGCGCCTCATCATGCCGCCCTTCGTCTACGCCGTGTACCTGCTCCGCCTGTTCCCCGTCGGCCTGTTCGACGCGATGGCGGACTTCTTCGGCGTGAACGCTTCCATGGAAGAGTTCCGCGGGCGAGGCGGATCCGCCGGGAATCCATAACGGAGAACTAGCCACGCCGGCCCACTCGTGTTAGGTTAACCTAACTATTATTCAGCAGCGCCCCGCCTCGGACCTCCGCCGCGAGGCCCAAGGAGCTTCGAACATGCGTTCCCCTACCCTCGCCGTCACCCTCAGCCTGGCCGTCGCGGCCGCCGCCTTCGCGGGCGGAGGCAAGGATGCATCGCCCAAGGAGATCAACGTCTCCTTCGTGGAGTCGCCGTTCAACGTCCAGATCATGGTCATGAAGGAGAAGGGCCTCCTGGAAAAGGCCTTCGCCGAAAAGGGCGTGGCCGTGAAGTGGCACAACATCAACTCCGGCGCGCACCAGACCGAGGCCATGGCCGCGGGCTCCCTGGACATCGGCTCGGTGGTGAACACCACCTCGGTGATCCTGGCCAACGCGGCAGGAAACCGAGTGGAAGTGGCCGCCCTCGTGAGCCGGCCGAAGAAGGCCTTCGCCCTCATGGTGGGAAGCGACGGTCCGCGGACCCCGGCGGAGCTCAAGGGCAAGACGATAGCCGGGCCCAAGGGGACCGTCCTCCACCAGATGCTCGTCGCCGCCCTCGCGCGCGGGGGCCTCGGCGTCAAGGACGTCAGTTTCGTCTCCATGGGCCTACCCGAAGCGCGCACGGCCCTCCTCGCCGGCAAGGTGGACGGCGCCCTCCAGGCCGCGAGCCTCATCATCCGCGGCGAAGAGGCGGGCCTGCGGACCCTCCTCACGGCCGACGGCTACCTCACGCCCCTCCTCGTCACCGCGGTGCGTCCGGCCTTCGCCGAGAAGTACCCCGCGCTCCTCGACCTCTACCTCAAGACGCAGGCGGAGGCCGCCGAATGGATCCTCAAGAACGAGGCCGAGGCCGTCGCGATCGGGTCCAAGATCCACGCCATCACCGTGGAGGACGGCAAGAAGCTTTACGATTGGAACGGCATGGCGAGCGTCATGACGCAGGAGGACCTCGCGGCGATGAAGGCCGACGTCGCCTTCCTCCTGGACCAGGGCATGATCAAGACCCCGGTCGATCCCGCCGACTTCGCGCTGGCCGCCGCGTTCAAGAAGCGCTAGATCCCATGGACGCCTCCATCGCGGTGCGGGACGACGGCGAGGTCCTCTCCTTCACCTGGGAATCGCTGTACGCCTATTGCGGGCCCGCGCAGATCATCGCCTCGGCCCTGGTCTTCCGCCTCCTGGAGCGGGCCTTTCGCGAGCTCTCGCCGGAGGCTGCCCCGGACCGCGCGGAAATCTCCTTCCTCACGGCCTTCGGCGGTCGGGGCATCGCCGAGGCCGTGGAACTCGTGACGCGCATCGGGTCTCGCCGGCCGGATCGGTACGTCGTGGATACGGGGGCGGCCTGCGCTGAAGCGCCGGACGCGGCCGGGGGGAAGCTCTATTTCGAGGTCCAGGCCGGCCGCCGTCGCCGCGGCTACTGGCCTTCCCCGGCCCTCTTCGACGACTTCTTCAGGGACCAGGTCGGCCGGTACCAGGAGGGAGGCGGGACCGCGGAAGAGCGCGCAGCGTATCGGCTGTTCAAGCGGCGCCTCGCCGCGGCCATCCTCGCCGAGGGCGCGGACTCCCTGTTCGGCTCCCGCGAAACGCCGCCTCGCGACGAGCCATGAAGCGCCTCATCGTTCCCGCGGCCATCCTCGCGCTCTGGGGCCTGCTCTCGGCCCTCGGCGCGGTCAATCCCTACCTCGTCCCCTCGCCCCTCAAGGTCCTCGCCGGGGCCGCCGAGCTCGTCGGTCGCGGGGAACTCCTCCGCCACGTGGGGGTGAGCATGGCCAGGGTATGGGGAGGGTACCTCCTCTCGTGCATCCTGGCCCTCCCCCTCGCCCTCCTCTTCCACTACAAACGGGGCCTGCACGCGGCCTTCCGCGGCATCCTCGAATTCCTCCGCGCGGTTCCGCCCCTCGCCCTCATCCCCCTCCTCATCCTCTGGCTCGGGATCGGGGAAGGCTCCAAGCTCGCGGTGATCGTCCTGGCGACCTTCTTCCCCATCTTCCTCAACGCCCTCGGCGGCTTCGACTCGGTGGACGCCCGATGGACCGAACTATCGCGCTCCCTGGAGCTCCCGTTCGGCAGGCACCTGCGCCGCATCTTGATCCCGGGAGCCCTTTCCCAGATCGTCACGGGCCTCCGCCTCGGCTTCGGCTACGCGTGGCGGGCCCTGCTCGGCGCCGAGCTCTTCTCCTCCGCCGCGGGCCTCGGGTACCTCATCACGGACGCCCAGGAGATGGCGCGCGTGGACCTGGTCTTCGTCGGCATCGCCTGCATCGGCTGCCTCGGCCTCCTCTTCGACGCGCTGCTGCGCCGCCTCGTGGATCGCTTCTCCTCGGCCCTGGAAGCGGGAACGGGGGCCATCGATGGTTGAGATCGAGATCGCGGACCTCCGCCTCCGCTTCAGGAATGCCGAGCGGTCGGTGGACGCCCTGGCGGGCGTGGATCTCCGCGCGGCCGCGGGCACCTTCACCGCCGTAGTGGGCGCGAGCGGCTGCGGCAAGACCACCCTGCTCCGCGCGATCGCGGGCCTCCAAGAACCCGATTCGGGCAGCCTGCGGTTCGGCCCGCCATCCTCCTCCGCGGGAAACGGCGGGACGGCGGCCACGCGCGGCGGACCGGTGGGCGGACGCGGCGGACGGCAGGGCGAGCGCGGCGCCCTGGCGGCCACCCGCAGCGGACCGGCGACCGAGCGCGGCGGACGGCCGCGGCTCGGCGTCATGTTCCAGGACGCCCGCTTGCTCCCCTGGCTCTCGGTGCGGGATAATCTGGCCCTCGCCTTTCCCGAAAAGGCGGTGGACGACGAGGAGATCCGCACGAACCTGGCCCTCGTGGGCTTGGAACGGTGGGCGGACGAGCGGCCCGAGCGGCTGTCCGGCGGCATGGCCCAGCGGGCGGCCCTGGCGCGCGCGCTCTGCCGGCGGCCGGAGATCCTGCTCCTGGACGAGCCCTTCGGCGCCCTCGACGCGATCACGCGGAAACGCCTCCAAGCCGAGTGCGCCGCGCTCTGGGCGGGACGGCTCCTCACGGTGATCCTCGTCACCCACGACATCGAGGAAGCGGTCTTCCTGGCGGACCGGGTGGCCGTCATGGAGGCGGGCCGCTTCCGCGCGAATTTCGCGGTGGACCTGAGCCGTCCGCGGGATCGGCACGGATCGGGATTCCAGGAGCTCTGCCGCCGCGTGGAAGGCGAGCTCCTCGACGCATAAACAAGGAGAGATCGCGTGGAAACGGTATCGAAGCCCCTCATCGCCATCGCCGCGGCGGTCGCCGTCCTCGCGGCCGTCGCCTGCGCCGCCGGCCTCGCGCCCGCTTTCGGCGGGACCGCGGCCGCGCCGACCTTCACGTCCCTGCGGGGGGAGACCGTCGTGCTCCAGGGGAAAGGCCTCTACCGCAACGACTCGGTCTCCATGGCGGCCCAGGCCGTCGCCCAGGACCTCGTGACCCTCGCCTTCGGCGTTCCCCTCCTCCTCCTCGCCCTTTTCTTCGCCCGTAGGGGAAGCCTCCGCGCCGGACTCCTCCTCTCCGGCACCTTCGCCTACTTCGCCTATACCTACGCCACCTATGCCTTCGGCGTGGTCTACAACGAACTCTTCCTCGCCTACGTCGCCCTCCTGTCCCTCGCGGTCGCGGGCCTCATCCTGTCCCTCGGCCGCCTCGACGCCCGCCTCGTCAAGGAGCGGTTCTCCCGCCCGGCCGTGCGCCGCGTCGCCGTCGGCTTCGACTTCTTCGTGGGCGGCGCCCTCCTCCTCATGTGGCTCGCCCGCATCCTCTCCGGCCCCTTCGGCGGAGCCGACGCGACGGCCATCGAGCATTACACCACCCTCCCGATCCAGGTCATGGACCTGGCCTTCGTGGTGCCGCTCGCGCTGGTCGCCGGCGCGACGCTGGCCGCCGACCAGGCCCTCGGCTACCTCCTCACGGGCCTCTTCCTCCTCAAGGGCCTCACCCTGGGCCTGGCCCTCCTCGCCATGATCATCCGGATGGCGGCCGCGGGAGTCGCCGGGAGCCCCGCGGAAACCGCGGTCTTCTGCGTCATCGTCGCCCTCTGCGTCGTCGTCGCCGCCCTCTACGTGGCTTCGATCAAGGAAGCGTAGTCCCTTCGTCGCGGATGGTCGTCCCGCCGTGGATGACCATCCGTATCCGGGAGAAGGCGCCGGGATCCGCGAGGGGGTCCGCGTCGAGGACGACGATGTCCGCGGCCTTTCCGGCTTCCAGCGTACCGATTTCCCGCTCCAAGGCGCAGACGCGGGCCGCGTCATGAGTCATCGCGACGATGATCCCCATCGGCGTCATGCCGGCTTCCCGCATCATAGCGAGCTCGGCCGAGGGAAAGCCGACGAAGGGCCCCGCGGCCCGCGCCGTGTGGATATGCTCGGCGCCCAAGGCTACCGTCCCGCCGGCGGCGACGAAGCGGCGGAAATTATCCATGACGACGCGCTGCTCCTCCGCCGATGCCGCCGCCCAGTTCGTGAGCGTCGGCGTCAGGCCCACGCCGCGGGCGACCATCGCGGAGATGAGTTCCCCGGGAAGGGGATCGGAAGGTATATGGGCGATATCGTCCGCTCCGCAGGCCAGGGCATCGCGGAGGTCCGCGCTCGTCCCGATATGGATCGTCACGCCCGCGCCCGCTCCGTGGGCGCGCTCGGCGATCCGGGCCGCGACGCGGGGCGAGAGGCGAGCGAAGGCGGGGAAGGACGGCTCCTGGAGGATGATCTTCACGAAGTCCACGCCGAGCGCGAGTTCCCGATCCACGCTCGTGAGCGCATCCGCCTCCGACCGGACGAGGATGCCGCATTTGGCCATGTAGCCCCAGGGGACCGTGATGAGGATACCCGCGGAGACGATTCGGCAGAGCCGGGGATCCGTTCTCGCCCGATCGCGGAAGGCGATGGATTCCTCCAGCTTCCAACGGTCGCAAGAGAGATCCCGCACCGTCGTGATGCCGACGGAAGCCCAGAGCGCGGCGTGCTCCTCGTCGTAGGCGCCGTGGACGTGGGCGTTGATGAATCCCGGGAGCGCGACCGCCCCCGGCGCAGACCGCACGGCGCAGCCGGGCGGCACGGGCACCCGGTCCCGCGGCCCGACCGCGACGATGCGGCCCCCGTCGTACACGATGACGCCGTCCTCGACGGGGGGACCGCCCGTCCCGTCGATGATCCGTATGCCGGATAGGGCGACCGGGCCATCCTCCCTGACGGCCGGCGGTCGCGAAGCTCCGCGATCATCCTCGACCGCTCCCGACGCCCAGGCTATCCCGGCGATGCAGAACGCGGCCGCGGCTATCGCGGCCGATCGAACCTTCACCCGCCTCTTTTCCATGATGAACCTCCGCACCATCCCGATAGCCCGTTCCCCGTCGCCGGAACATCGCCCGAAGGGGGGAATCGTGCGGCAGGAACGAAAATCACCCGAACGGAGGAGGCCGGAAGGTTCAGTCGCCCGTGCGGAGCGCGTTCATGAGCTGTACGCGGCTCCCGACGGAGAGTTTGCGGTAGACGCTTTTCACGTGGGACTTCACCGTGGATTCGGAGATGAAGAGGCGCTCGCCGATTTCCCTATTCCGCAGCCCGCTGATGAGGAGCGCCGCCACTTCCCGTTCGCGATCGCTGAGGGAGCTCCGCTCCAGCGCGGCCAGGACCCGGTCGGGGCCGGCGCTCTGAACCGGGACCGCGATATGGCGGCGGACCACGTAGACCGAAAGGAGGATGTTCGTGGCGAGGTACCCGGCGGGGCTCAAGGCGATGGTCGGCGGAACGCGGGCGAGGACGGGAAGGAGCTCGCAGTGGAGCGTCTCCCAGAGGGTGAAGGTCAAGGACGCGAGGGCGAAGCCGATCAAGGCGCGCGGAGCGCGCGGGGGGAGGGATCCGAGCCCCGCGGCGAGGCGCACGATGGAATAGAGCATGGCCGCGAAGAAGAGTCCCCGATAGAGGAAGAATCCGGCGCGCGGGTAGATGGCCGCGCCGTCCGGTGCGTACCGCACGAAGAACGGCGAGGCGATGAGGGCGAGACAGGCGAGGAAGCACGCGCCGGAGGCCCGATTCCATGCCGCGGACTTCGAGACGGCGAGCAGGGCGTGGCTCACGCGGGGAACGGCCAGGACCAGGGCGCTCTCCGCGAAGAAGTAGAGGTGCCGGGACACCGCTCCGGCCCGGCTCCCGATGCGCGCCGCGTCCAGGTAGCGGAGGAGCGCCACGCAGAGGAGCTGGAACGAGATGGAGGCGAGAAAGAGCACGTAACTCCGAAGCGAACGCTCGCCGGTCCTGAGATACGCCAGGGCCACGAGCACGAGGGCCGGAAGGCTGACGGAGTACGCGAGCGCGTAGTAGAGGAAGGAGAGATGCTCCATACCTTTCCCTGAGGATAGTACCGGACGGCGGTATCCGCAATTCCGCTCATAGGGAATTCGTCCTATACCAGATACGGAAGAAGATCGGATACCCAGAATTGCGCAACTGCCCCACCATGAGACCATGAGGGCGTCGCCCTCAGGAAATACCCCGAGGAGGTTCTCATGAGTTTTAGAAAGATCGTATTCGTTCTGCTTCTGGTACTCAGCCTGGTAGTCCCCTTCAGCGCCATGGCCCAGAAAGTCACGTTCTGGCATATCGGCACCGCGGCGACGGACAAGGGCTTCTACCAGAGCGTCGCCGACGCGTACATGAAGGCGAACCCGAAGGTCACCATCGAGGTCACGGTCCTCGAAAACGAAGCCTTCAAGAGCAAGGTCGCCACGCTGATGCAGTCCGGCAATCCGCCCGACATTTTCCACAGCTGGGGCGGCGGCGTCATGGCCGAATACGCCAAGGCCGGCCTGCTGCGCGATATCAGCAAGTTCACCAAGGGCACCGAATTCGGCAAGTCCATGGCCCCCGGCGTCTGGGAAGTGTACGCCTATAACGGCAAGCAGTACGGCGTGCCCCACGACATGGGCGCCATCACCTTCTGGTACAACAAGGACCTCCTGGCCAAGGTCGGTTACAAGACCTTCCCCGCCGACTGGGACGAGTTCATCGTGCTCGTGAAGAAGCTCCGCGCGGCCGGCATCACCCCGATCGCCCTCGGCGGCGGCGATAAGTGGCCGGCCATGCACATGTGGTCCTACCTCGCCCTCCGCATCGGAGGCAGCCAGGCGCTCCAGAACGCGACCTCCGGCAAGGGCAAGGGCTTCAACGACCCCGCCTTCATCAAGGCCGGCGAAATCCTCGTGGAACTCGTCAAGATGAAGGCCTTCCAGGACGGCTTCCTCGGCGCCACCTATCCGGATGAGGGAGCCCTCGTCGGCAACGGCGTGGCGGCCATGGAACTCATGGGCCAGTGGGCCCCGAACGTCCAGGTGGACAGCTCCGTCAGCAAGAAGGGCATCGGCGCCGCCTTGGCCGCGGCTCCCTTCCCCGCCATCAAGGGCGGCAAGGGCGCGGTCACCGACGTGATCGGCGGCGGAAACGGCATGGCGGTCGGCAAGAACGCGAGCGACGCGGCCGTCGATTTCCTCAAGTTCTTGGACAACCGCGAGAACAACGCCACCTACGCCTCCATCGCCGGCATCATCCCGACGGTCAAGGGCGCCGAGACCGGCATCAAGGACGCCAACGCCAAGATGGTGAAGGGCATCGTCGACAAGACCACGTTCTTCCAGCTCTACCTGGACCAGTTCCTCTCGCCGGCGGTCGGCGGAGCGGTGAACGACAACGTCCAGACCATCCTCGCCGGTACCCAGACCCCGGCCCAGGCCTGCGCGGCGATCCAGGCTGTCTTCGACTCCGAGCAATAATTCAAAAATGTCCGTCCCCGGAAATTCTCGGGACGGACCGCCCCCCCCCG
>JAEXTK010000189.1 GCA_023406985.1 Spirochaetota bacterium
CATGCCGGCAGCGCCCGCATCCGCGGCAGCGCCCGACGTCGCCGTGGACTACGTCGGCTTCACGATCACGAACGAACCCGTCATCTACGCGGACAAGATCCCCGCGGCCCTCGGAACCGGCATCTCCTTCGCGGTCACGAACGGCACCGGCGCGGACGGCGTCTTCGAGATACTCTTCTACAAGATGGACCTGGACCCAAGCAAGCATAAAACCCTCCGCCGGGACCGCGTGGCCATCGCCGCGGGGGCCATGGCCGAGGTGGCGCCCTACGTCTTCACGGAGCCCGGCCAGTACAAGCTCATCCTCAAGACGCACGACAACCTCAAGCGCGTGGAGCGGATCTGGAAGGTCGTGGAGATCAAGTAAGGAGCGGGACCGTCGCGCGGGACCGCCTCGGCGCTAGACGCCGTCCCCCTCGCGCAGTTCGATGACGGTCCCCTCGGGGGCGATGACCTTGAGGAGGCGGCCGCCCTCCACCTCGTAGATCCGCTTCCCGCCCTTCTCGGCGAATTGAGTCCAGCCGCCCGTTTCCAGGCGGCGCAGGGACGCGTCCAGGTCGTCAACCGCGAAGCAGAGGTGGCGCAAGCCGACGGCCGCCGGCGCGCCCGCATCGGCCGCCGAAGGCCTGGCCGCGCCCGCCACTTCCGCGGCGCGGGCAGGCGCGGCCGCGCCGGCGGCCCCCGCCTCCGCGGGCCGGGCCAATGCTTCCGCGACGCCCTTGGGCGTCTGGATCTCCAGGCGGATGTCGCCGGATCTCAGCCAGCTGTTGTAGGCGCGACCGTGAAATCCCGGCGTCTCCTTCTCTACCGAAAAGCCGAGCAGGCGGACGTAGAAGTCGACCGTCGCCGCGTAGTCGGCGGTTTCTATGCAGGCATGGTGGAAACGAAGATGCATGATTTCAGTCCCTCTCCCTCACCGTAGTCACGACGTCTTGAAACAGCCGACGGCCTCGGCCATCGTGTCGATGGTCTCCATCGTAGCCCTGGCCATGCTCGATACCTTGTCGGCGCCTTCCGCTATGTTCCGCGTGACCAGGGTCATCTCCTCCATGCCCTTCGTGATGCCCGAGGTCGCGCTCCGCAGGCGGTCGGTTTCTTCCAGGACCGTCCGGTTACCTTCGCTCATCTCCCGGGAGCCGGTCCGGACCTGGGAAGTGATATCGTTCATGGACTTGAGCGCGGCGAGGACCTGGGCGGAGCCTTCCTGTTGCTCGGACATGGCCTGCTTCACCTCGATGACCAAGCTGTCGGTATCCCCGATCCGTTCCGCCACGCGCTGGAACGACGTCTCCGAACGCTGCGAGGAAACGACCACTTCCTTGATCGCCTGCTGGACCTGGGCCAGCTCGGCCTTGATCTTCTTCGATTGGCCCGACGACGTCTCGGCGAGACGGCGGATCTCATCCGCGACGACGGAGAAGCCCATGCCGGCCTCGCCCGCGTGGGCCGCCTCGATGGCCGCGTTCATGGCCAGGAGATTCGTCTGCGCGGCGATGGCGGAGACGACCTTGTTCGCCTCCAGGAGGGACTCCGAACGCTCCGCGATCTGATCGATGCGGGAGCGGACGTCGGCTTGCGTCGTCTTCCCCTCTTCCGCCGCCGTGAGGAGCGCGCCGAACTGCTCGGCCATCTTCTCGATCGAGGAAGACACCGCGCCGATGTTGCCGATCATCTCCTCGATCGAAGCCGAAGCCTCCGTTACGCTCGCGGCCTGTTCGGAGATGAGCCCTTCCATGGATTCGATGCTCTGGGCGATCTGCTCGACGGCGCTGGAAGATTCCTCCACGCTCGTCGATTGGTTCCTCACCTTCTCGCGCAGATCCTCCACCGTCGCGATGATGCGGGCCGCGGCGGAGACCGTCGCACCCGCGTCGCGATTCATGGCCGCGCCGAAGCCGCTTAGGCTCGCCTGGGCGGCTTTGAGACCGCCGATGCTTTCCGACAGGCTGTCGCAGAACGCGTTGACTCTCCCCGCGATCGTACCCAATTCGTCCACGGAGGAGATCGAGATGCGGTGCGTCAGGTCTTTTTCCGCGGACGACAATCGGTCGAGCTGTTCGATCACCGAGCGGTAGATGAGCGCGGTCGTGGAGGTCCAAATGGCGGTCAGGGCCACGATCACGCCGATGAAGAGGACGGAAATCGCGGCCGAGCCGAGATACGCCTCGATCGCGTTTTCGCCGCCGCTCCTCCTGAATTTGCTGAACGTCAGGATGGCGTTCGTGAACGCGAATACGGCGGCCATGAGGGTGGAAAAGGTGGGGATGATGAAGCTCTTCCGTTGTTGCCGCGCGTCCCGCAAGTCCTTTGGGTAGTGGACGAGACTCTCGGCCAACAGGGTCTTGGCGGTCAGCCGATCCACGAGCACGAAGATCCAAGAACAGGCCAACATGCCGAGGGTCATGAGGAAGCCGCCCAGGAGCGCCCCGTTGAGGCTGCGCAGTCCGATGGTATCCTTCATCGCCACGACCGCTACGACGTACGCGGCGCTCGTCAGGAATACGCGGACCAGGGATTTGAGCGGAATGCCACCGAGCGTGAAGAGCGCCGCGGCGTAGGCCCGCTCGTCGGCCTGCTTGTCCCGGAATTCGAATCGGAACGGATCTCCGAGGCGCCACGTGGCGGCCAGGGTCAGCGCGAGATACAGCGCGCCCATGGCGATCACCGCGGCCAAGGGCTGCGTGAGCGGTATGCCCCCCGTCCTGAAGTTGGCGCAGGCGGCCGCGAACATCGCGATGTTCACCAGACACGCGCTGGCTATGATCGCGTGATAACCATGAGGTTTTATGATCACCTTTTTCTCCTGGGAATTATGGTAATCCTTACTCTAGAACAGAAGGTGGCGTTGTCAACCGAAGGAGCGGAATAAAAAGGCGATCCCGACGGACCGTCGGGATCGCCCTTTCGGAGACCTGGCCGCGGCCGTTTACACCGCCGCCATCCCTGCCGTGATCGCGTCCACGTTCATGGGCACGAACTTGTGCTTGTTCTCGGGGAAGAACTTCTTGAGGATCCGCTCCACCGAGGAAAGCTCCAGGGCGCCGGTGAGCTTGGCCATGGCGCCGAGGGCCACCATGTTGGCGATCTTGGCGTCGCCGATCTTCTCGGCGATGGTCTGGGCGTCCACCTTGACCACGCGGACGTCCTGCCTCGTCGGTCCTTCAGTCACGAGGCTCGAGTTGATGAGCATGAGGCCGCCGGATTTCACCATCTTCTCGCAGAGGGGCAGGGAATCCGGATTCATGACGAGCACGGAGTCGGGGGTCGTCACGAGGGGGCTCGCGATCTCCTCGTCGGAGACGATGACGCCCGCGCGGGCGATGCCGCCGCGCTTCTCCGCGCCGTAGAAGGGGAAGAAGGTGACGTTCTTCCCCTCCTCCATCGCGCAATAGACCCAGATCTGGCCGAGGGAGATGATGCCCTGGCCGCCGAAACCGGCGAAGAAGGATTTCTCGGTCATTTCACGGCCTCCTTCGCCGCGCCGGCAACGCCGCCGATTTCGGCCGGCAACTGGTTCTTGATCTCGCCGAGCGGGAAGACGGGGATCATGTTGTTCTCCAGCCATTCGATGGACTCGATGGGCGCCATGCCCCAGTTGGTCGGGCACTGCGAGAGGATCTCCACCATCGTGAAGCCGACGCCCGCCATCTGCGCTTGGAAGGCTTTCTTGATGTAATTCTTGGTCTTGCGCACGTTGGCGGGATTGTTCACCGCGCCGCGCGCGATGTACCGCGTGCCCTCCAGCTGGGCCAGGACCTCGCCTACGCGGATGGGGTAACCCATGCCGGCTTCCACCGGGTCCCGGCCGTGGGGAGCGGTGGTCGCCTTCTGGCCCACGAGGGTGGTCGGCGCCATCTGGCCGCCGGTCATGCCGTAGATCGCGTTGTTCACGAAGATGGTGGTGAACTTCTCGCCGCGGTTGGCGGCGTGGATGATCTCCGCCGTGCCGATCGCGGCGAGGTCGCCGTCGCCCTGGTAGCAGATCACCATATGATCCGGAAGCATGCGCTTGACGCCGGTGGCGGCCGCGGGGGTCCGCCCGTGCGGAGCCTGGACGGAATCGAAATTGAAGTAGAGGTCGGCCCAGATCGCGCAGCCGACGGGGTTCGTGATGATGGACTTCTCGCGGAGGCCCATCTCGTCCAGGACCTCGGTGATGATGCGGTGGATGATGCCGTGGCCGCAACCCGCGCAGTATTTCGTCTGTACTTTCAGCAGGCTTTCGGGATGCCCGTAGAGCTTCTTCATCGCTTATCTCCCCAGCAGTCGCTTCGCCTCGGCGAAGACTTCCTCTTCGGTCGGGATCATACCGCCGACGCGGCCCAGGAAATGGACCGGCGCGGCGCCGAGCACGGAGAGCTTCACGTCCTCCACCATCTGGCCCATGCTCATCTCCACCACCAGGATCGGCTTGCCGTTCTGCGCGACGCGGGCGATCTCGTTGGACGGGAAGGGCCAGAGCGTGATGGGCCGGAAGAGGCCGAGCTTGATCCCCGCCTTCTCCGCGAGTTTGCGGGCGCCGAGGCAGACGCGCGCCGACGTTCCGTACGCGACCATCACGAGGTCGGCGTCCTCCGCCGAGCAGGCGTTCTTTCCCGCATCCACCTCGTCGTAGCCGCAGGAGATCGACTCGAAGCGGACTTCGGTCTTCTTGACTTCCTCATAGCGTTCGTAGCGGGCGCGGATCTTCCGCTCGAAATTCTCGGGCACGAGCTCCAGCGAGGACAGGTGGTGCGGGTCGCGATGGGACGCGGCCATGCCGCCGATGACCCAGGGCTTCTTCGGCAGCGAATCCAGGGAACGCTCCGGCGGAAGGACCACGCCCTCCATCATCTGGCCGATCATGCCGTCCGCCAGGATGATCACCGGCATCCGCCACTTGTCCGCCAGGTCGAAGGCGAGGTAGGTGAGGTCCGCCGCCTCCTGCACGCTCTTGGGCGCCAGGACGATGCAGTAGTAGTCCCCGTGGCCGCCGCCGCGGGTGGACTGGAAGTAGTCGCCCTGGGCCGGCGCGATGCCGCCGAGGCCGGGGCCGCTCCGCACGACGTTGGCCACCACGAGGGGCATGTCGGCGCCCGCGGCGTAGGAGATGCCCTCCTGCTTGAGGCTGATGCCGGGGCTGGAGGAACTCGTCATGGCCCGGGCGCCCGTGGACGCCGCGCCGTAGACCATGTTGATCGCGGCGACCTCGCTCTCGGCCTGGATGAACACCCTTCCGCGGTCCAACATGTTGCGGGCCATGTAGGCGATGAGCTCGTTCTGCGGCGTGATCGGGTAACCGAAGTAGGCCGAACACCCCGCGCGGAGCGCCGCCTCGGCGATCGCCTCGTTGCCCTTCATGAGCCGCTTCTCTTCCTTCGTCCCGCTCATGCCTCGACTCCTTCCCGTTCGAACACCTCGATGCAGGCATCGGGGCACATCATGTAGCAGCTGCCGCAGGCGATGCACTTCTCGGCATACTTCGCCAACGACGGGTAGACGCCCGCCGCATTGATCTGCGTATCCGCTTCCAGGACCTTCACCGGGCACGCGCG
Organism: Spirochaetota bacterium; assembly: GCA_023406985.1. Taxonomy (GTDB): domain Bacteria; phylum Spirochaetota; class Spirochaetia; order Treponematales; family Breznakiellaceae; genus JAEXTK01. The sequence goes on from JAEXTK010000189.1 coordinate 5,535, forward strand.
CACGCAGAGGTAACACCCCTTGCAGCGCTCGCGGTCTATGACGACCACGCCTCTCTTAGCCATACGGCCTCCTCGGATTCGATATGAAAAACGGTCACTTCTTGAAAGCGACCAGAACGGCGAACGCGATGGACGCGAGCTTGGTCTCCGCGGTGTCGGACCGGCTCGTGAGGACGATGGGAGTCTTGGCCCCGACCACGAGGCCGGCCCCCTTGGCGCCGCCCAGGTCCATGAGGGCCTTGTAGAGGACGTTGCCGACTTCGATGTACGGGGCCACGAGGATGTCCGCGTCCCCGGCCACCGGACTTTCGATGCCCTTGATCCGGGCCGCTTCGGCGCTGATCGCGTTGTCCAGGGCGAGCGGGCCGTCCACGACGCAGCCGGGGATCTGGCCGCGCCGGTTCATCTGGGTCAGGATGGCCGCGTCGGCCGTACAGGGCATCTTTTCCGGGTTCACCTTCTCCACGGCGGCCAGGAGGGCGACCTTGGGCGTCTCCACGCCGAGGGCGCGGCCGCAGTCAACGGCGTTGCGGATGATATCGATCTTTTCGCCGAGCGTCGGCGCGATATTGATGGCGGCGTCCGTCACGAGGACGAGCTTATGGTAGTGCGGCGATTCCACCGCGCCGACGTGGCTCACGAGGCGCCCCGCGTGGAGGCCCGTCTCCTTGTTGAGCACCGCCTTGAGGATGACCGAGGTGTCGAGCAGACCCTTCATGACGAAGGACGCTTCCCCGCTCCGGACGTGCGCGACGGCCGAGGCCGCGGCCTTGGCGAGCTCCGGCTCCTGGACGACCTCGTAGGCGGAAAGGTCGATGCCTTCCTTCGCGGCTATCCGCTCTATGGCCGCCCGATCTCCGATGAGGATGGCGTCCGCGAGTCCGGCTACCCGCGCGGCTTCCACCGCCTGCAGGACCTCTTCGTCCTGGGCGGCCGCCACCGCGATGCGCGGTTTTCCGGCGACGGCCTTCGCGGCCGCGATCAATTCTGCGATGGTTTTCAAGGGTATCTCCTAGTACTCGACGGATAGTTCCTCGCCCCGGAGGATGCGGAGCCCCGCGTCCCTGAGGGCTTCCAGCTCGCCCTCGCCGGGGTAGGCGATCACCGGCGCGATCCAGGAGACCTTGGCGCTGATGGCGTCCACGATGTTCGCTCCGTGCGCGATGCCGCCGGTCAGGATGATGGCATCCACCTTGCCGTCGGCGGCCGCGGCGAGCGATCCGATCTCTTTGGCCACGTTGTAATCGAAGGCGCGGAGCGCGAGCTCCGCCTCGGCGTCTCCCTCGGCGGCGCGCCGCTCGATCTCCCGCATGTCGTTGGTGCCGAAGAGGCTGACGAGTCCGCCGTGCCCGGTGAGGAGCTTGCGGACCTCGTGCTCGGTATGCGCGCCGGAAAAGCAGAGGGAGACGAGTTGTCCGGCGGGGATGGACCCCGCGCGCTCCGGGGAGAACGGGCCCTCGCCGTCCAAGGCGTTGTTGACGTCCACGACGCGGCCGCGCGCGTGGAGGCCGACGCTCACGCCGCCGCCCATGTGGACGACGATGAGGGTCAGATCTTCGTAGCGTACGCCCTTGGACTTCGCGTAGCGCAGGGCGACCGCCCGCTGGTTGAGGGCGTGGAAGATGCTTTTACGCTTGATGGACTTGATGCCGGTGAGCCGGGCGACATCCGTGAGCTCGTCCACCACCACGGGGTCGCTGATGTAGGCGGGAATGCCGAGCTTGTGGGCCAGATCGTCGGCGAGCAAGGCGCCGAGGTTGGAGGCGTGGCCGCCGTAGCAGGCGGTCCGGAGGTCCTCCTTCATCCGATCGTTGACCCGGTACGTACCGTGCGGCAGGGGGCGGACGAGGCCGCCCCTTCCTACGATGCAATCGATGGCCTTGAGGTCCACCACGTGGTCCGCGAGTAGATCCATGATCGCGGCCTCGCGATACTCGAGCTGATCAGCCACCGTATCGAAGCGTTCGATTTCGGACGTGCCGTGGGAAACGCTCGCCGAGAAGACGGTTTCTTCGTCCCTGAAAACACCGACCTTGGTTGACGTGGATCCAGGATTGAGAACGAGTATGGTGTGGGGCATCGCGGTGCAGTATACACCCCGCCCCACGGTCACGCAAGGATGACGACCGCTCCGCGAACTTTGACCCCGCCGTTTTTTTTTCGTAAGATAATCCCATGTCCGAAACGGAATACGAACGAGAACGGGCGGCGCTCGCCGCCGATATCCGCGACGCGGTCCCTCCCGCGGACGGTTTTTCCGCGTGGTTCCTCGGCCAGAACTCCTTCGTCCTGAAAGGGGCGGACGGGTTCCTCGTCGCGATAGACCCCTACCTGAGCGATTGGTGCGCCACGCGGGGTAAATCCTGCGAACCGACGCCGAAGAGCCGGCTCTATCCGCCGCCGCTCCTCCCCTCCGAGCTCCGCGTGGACCTCGTGCTCCTGACCCACTCCCACTGCGACCACGCCGACCCCGAAACGCTCGCCGCGCTGGCCGAAGACGAGCGGATCAGGGTGGTCGGCCCCCGCGACGCGATCGCGGTGGCCGAGGATTCAGGCTTCCCCTTCGAGCGCGTGCGCACCATCCACGCGGGCGAAGAGTTCCTGTTCGAGCGGCCGCCGGGAGTGCTCGCCGCGGCCGAACGGGTCCGCTCGGGCGCGGTCCGCGGCCCCCTGGCCGTCCGCGCCACCTTCGCGCTGCCCACGGACGGGACCGACCTCAACCACGTCGGGTTCCTGCTCCGCTTCCCGAACGGCGCGACCTTCTGGGACACGGGCGACAGCGCCTGGACCGACTATCTCCCGCTCCTCTCGGGATCGTCGGTGCGCGCCGGGCTGCCGAAGGGCGCGACGGGGCCCGACGTCATGGCGGTGTGCATCAACGCGGGCTACGGCAACCTCTCGCACTGGGACGCGGCCCGGCTCGCCGGAGCGGTGGGGAGCCGGTACGCGGTCCCGACCCATTGGGACCTCTTCCCGCACAACCGCTGTCCCCCCGAACCGTTCAAGACGTCCTTGGAGAAGAACGCGAGCGGCACCGCCTACGCCGCCATGGAGCGTGGTCGCCGCTACGAATTGGCCGGGGGAGTCTTCCGGGAAGCCTGAGCGGCGGCTACGCGGACTACCACGGCGGTACCCGAGGAAGAGGACCGGAATTCGGCCGACGCGTCGATCTGTTGCGCGAGCCCGCGGACGATGCTGATTCCCACCGTCTTGTCGCCGATCGCCGCGGGATCGAAGCCGACGCCGTCGTCGCGGATCTCCAACTCGACGGCGTCGCCCGCGGCGCGGGCGGCGATCCGGACGGAGCCGCCCGTTCCGTCGGGGAAGGCGTGATCGATGGAGTTGAGCACCGCCTCGTTGATGATCAGGGCGACGGGGACCGCCTTTTCCATTTCCAACCGGAGGTTCTCCTCCACCGAGGCGGAAAACCGGACGCCGAGGGAGCCGAAGGCGGTCGCGTATTCGCCGACCGCCTCCTGGATGAGCATCCGCAGATCCACCTCGGCGAAATCCTCGGTCGAGAAGAGGCTGTCGTGCACGAGGGCCATGGACTTGATGCGGGAGAGGAACTCCACGAAGAAGGCCTTGGAGGCCTGGTCGTCGATGCGGTCCATGCGGAGGGAGAGCAGGCTCGCGATGAGCTGTAGGTTATTCTTCACGCGGTGGTTGAGCTCGCGGAGCAGGGCCTCTTTCTCGCGCAGGGAGGCCTCCACCGTCTCCTCGAACTCCCGCCGCGCGCGGCGCTCGCTTTCCCGGAGGGCCGCGACCCGCTTGAGTTCGGCGTAGGCGAAGAGGCCGAAGAGCGCGGACGTCGCGGCGACGTAGAACCATCCTTTGACGGTCTGCAACATGGCGTACGTTTTTCCGTCGCGCACGAGTTCGGCGAGCACGCTGTCCGACGAGACGATCCAGATCGCGCCGACGCACAGGTAGATCAGGGTCAGTCTCAGGGAGCCCTTCAGCTCGGGAGAAACGCGTCCGGCCCGCGGCTTTCCGATCCTCATGCCTGGAATTCTAGGGCGGCCCGCGGCCTACGTCCATCCGATTTACCGAAAAATACCGGACGGCCCGCCGGATGCCGGGGATCCCGGAGGACGGCGCGGCCGATCCCGGCGCTAGGCCCGCGCGGCGGAGACCTTGAAGAAGGCCACGGCTTGAGAAAGCTGGACGGCCTGGCCGCTCAGCTCTTCGGCCATGGAGGCGAGTTCCTCCGAGCTCGCCGCGTTCCGCTGCACCACCTGATCGAGCTGCGCGATAGCCTCGCCTATTTGGGCGGCTCCCGAATTCTGCTCGCCGCTCGCCGCCGCGATCTCCTGGACGAGCTCGGCGGTATTCCGGATCGCCGGCACGACCTGGCCGATGAGCGCTCCGGCACGCTCCGCCACCGCCACGCTGCGCACCGAGAGTTGCGCGATCTCCGCGGCCGCGGTCTGGCTGCGCTCCGCGAGCTTGCGGACTTCTCCCGCGACTACCGCGAACCCCTTCCCCGAGGCCCCCGCCCGCGCGGCCTCGATCGCGGCGTTGAGGGCCAGCAGGTTCGTCTGGCGCGCGATCTCCTCGATGACGGAGATGCGCGCGGCGATCTCTTTCATGGCCGCCACGGTCTCCGCGACCGCTTCCCCGCCCCCGTCCGCCTGTTCGGCCGCGCCCCGGGAAATGGCGTCGGTCTTCTGCGCGTTCTCCGCGTTGGCCCGTATGGAGGCGCCCATCTCCTCCATGGACGCGGATACTTCCTCGGCCGCCGAAGCCTGTTCCGTGGCGCCTTGGGACAGGCTCTCCGCCGAGGCGCTGATCTGTTCGGCCCCCGACGCGACGCCCGCGACGACCGCTTGGACTTCGGAGACGACCTTCACGAGCTGCGCGGCCATGCGTTTCATCGATCCGTACGCGCCGGTGGCCGCGCGGCCCTCGTCCCAAGTCAGCGCGAGGTCGCCGTCCGCGACCCGCTCGGCGACCGCGGCGATCTCCGCGGGCTCCCCGCCGACCGACCGCAGTATGGTGCGTCGGATGAAGAAGAGCATGGCGGCGACCGCGACGAGGGAAGCGACCGCGAGGATCGCCAAAAGCGCGGACGCGCGGACGAACGCGCGGTCGGATTCCTGCGCGACCTGCGCGTCGATCTCCCTCATGCGCTCACGGTAGGTTTCCACCATGGACGCCATCGCCTCGCTCGGCTCGCGGTCCTTCCCGCGGACCAGGGCATCCAGCGCACGGTATCCGAGATCGCCCGACAGGTCGATCGTCTCGAGCGCCGATCGGTACGTGCCGGAAAGGGCCTGCACCGCGGCGTTCGCTTTCTCGATATCGTCGCCGGGGAGGCCGAGGCCGCGGGCGATCTCCCGCGCGGCGTCGAGCCGCTCGCCGACCGACTCCGCGCCCTTGAGGAACGCGGCGAAATAGCGCTCGCGGTCCTCGGTCGCGTAGCCGCGGATGAGGACGTTCTTCCACTCCTGTATCTGGATCTTGAACGCGACGTGCGCGTCGGAGAGCGCGATCAACAGTTCCGTATACCGGTCGGCTTTCTGGAAGAGGCCCATTTGCGTCGCGACCGTCGTACGCAGGGTGATCAAGCCGATGGAAACGAGGACCACGACCACGGCGAGGACCGCCGCGGCCAACAGGGAAAACGAAGCGCGGAGGGAGAGGCTTTCTTTCCGCCTCCGTACCGCGACTGAGGGAACCGTCATCTCTCTCTCCTTCGGCGCGTCCGGCCGCGCCGGAAAGCCCGTCCGTAAGCGCGGGCGGGAGCGACGGTGCTCGGTCGCCGCCGGCGGACGGCGCCGAATTCCCCCTACGCGCCCGCTTCGATCCTCTTCGCCGTGTATTTCCGTACGAAACCCGACGGCCTATAGGTCATCTTGGCCTGCCGGAGCCCCTCGTCCCCGAGGTCCTGCTCGCGGTTGATGTGCGTGAAATGCTTCGGCAGGGACGCCGCGAAGGCCTGGTTGATGAACTGGTAGATTCCTTTGTATTCGTCGATGCCCTTCTCGAAGTGGACCGCGAACATCTTGCCTTTCGCGAGGCTCTCGCCGAGGCACCAACCCGCGGGAACCCCGTCCACGTAGTACATGGCTCCCTTCATCTCGAGCTCGGGAAAGAGTTCCAGGGCTTCCTTCGCGGCTACGTAATCGCCGTCGAAGCCCTTGTCTCTCCGCCACCGTTCCAGGACGTCCATCGCTTGGCCCACGAGATCCGCGGTGAGCGGGCGTTCCTCGTACTTGTACGAGTTGATGAAGGCGTTCACCAGGTTCCGCTTCTTGTGGTACTGCTTGCCCGAGAGTTCGGCCAAGTCGGTGCGCAGATAGAGGTAATCGAAGTTGTCCCGGTCCTCGACGACCTGTATGCCCCACTGTTCCAGGTGGACGCGGGCCGGGTCCAGGACGGAATCCGACAGTCCCTTCCAGTAATCGTGCGAGTCGAAGAGTTCGTCCAGGATGCCGCGGCCGGGTACGGCGCACGGCGTCATGAAGAAGCGCTTGCCGTCCCGCTCGCCGGACAGGACGAGCGTCTTTTCCGGCACCCGCGATACGCGGTAGTTATAACGTCGCCGGAAAAGGTAAAGATTTGAGAAGGTGTACTCCGACACGCCGTCGCTCGTGAGGTTGAGCCGGGGATGCATCTCTTCGCGTAAGTCCAAGGTCAGGGGAACGAATTCAGGGAAGTCGGGAATTCTCATATCGCTCCAAATATATGGCCGAATCTACGTCGGCGGCAACCGGCCAGGCTTTACGCGCGCCCCGCTTTTCCCCATACTGCGCCCATGAACAAGATTACGGAGCGGCTCGCGGATACGGAGATATCCGACCGCGTCTTGCCCAGGTTTTTGAAGTACGTCCGCGTTTGGACGACGAGCGACCGGCACGCCTCCGCGACCCCCTCTACGGAGGGTCAATGGGAGCTCGCCCGCATCCTCCAGGAAGAACTCCGCGCCCTCGGCGTAGCTGATATCGAACTCACCGACCACTGCTACCTCATCGCCCGTATCCCCGCTACCGCCGGCGGGGAATCCGCCCCGACCATCGGCCTCCTCGCCCACCTGGACACCTCGAGCGACGTGTCCGGCAAGGACGTGAAGCCCCTCGTCACGCCGGACTACGACGGGAAACCGATCGCGCTCGCCGAAGGCCGCCGCCTGGATCCGGCCGAGGACGCCTCCCTGCTCGACCGCGTCGGCGACACCATCGTGTCGAGCGACGGGACCACCCTCCTCGGCGCCGACGACAAGGCCGGCCTCGCGGAGATCATGGGAGCCCTGGACTACCTGTTGGCTCACCCGGAGATCCCCCGCGGGCCGTTGGAAATCGTCTTCACGCCGGACGAGGAGACGGGCAAGGGGCTCCCCGAATTCCCCCTGGATCGGATCAAGTCGGTCGCCTGCTATACCCTGGACGGCGGTCCCGCGGGAGAACTCGAGGCCGAATGCTTCACGGCCTACAAGGCGGACGTCGTCTTCACGGGCAAGGTCATCCATGTCGGCTACGCGCGGGGCAAGCTCGCGAACGCGGCGCTCATGGCCGCCACCTTCGCCGCCATGCTCCCCCGGTCGGAGAGCCCCGAGGCCACCGACGGCTACTACGGCTACTACGGCCTCACCGAGATCAAGGGCGACATGGAATCCGCCTCCCTCGAACTGCTCCTCCGGGACTTCGAACAGGAGGGGATGGAACGGAGGATCGCGGCCTTGCGGTCCTTCGCGGCCGCGGTGGAGGCCCAGTTCCCGAACGGAACGGTGGAGGTGAAGCCCCAAGTCCAGTACCTCAACATGAAGAACAAGATCGCCGCGCAACCGCGCGTGATCCGGCTGCTGCGGCAAGCGGCCGAGGCCGCGGGCGTCGATTGCTACCTCAAGCCCATACGCGGCGGCACCGACGGATCGCGGCTCACGGAGCTCGGCATTCCGACGCCGAACGTGTTCGCGGGTGGGCGCAATTTCCACAGCAGGACCGAGTGGATCCCGGTTTCCGACATGGTAGCCGCCGCGCGGACCGTCATCCACCTCGTGCGGCTCTGGGCCGAAGAGAAACGTTGAGCGAGTTGATTCTGCGACTTGTTCGCAGTATCGTTCTATAAAGAGGACGCCATGACCTACACTTTCAAGGTGCCCGACATGAGCTGCGGGCATTGCAAGCTGCATATCGAGAACGCCTTCCAGGAATGGGGGAAGGCGACGAAGTGGACCGTCGACCTTTCCGCCAAGAAGGTCATCGTGGAGACCGCCGAAAGGAGCGAGGCCGCCGCCCGCGTCATCACGGATGTCGGGTACACGCCGAGCCTCTCCTGAGCGGCGGGACCCGAGCGGCGGCGATCCCTGGGAGCCGCGCCTCGTAGCCGAGGCGCGCCGACTCACGCGTTCGCGCGGCTCGGGTCCGCTGTCGTCAGCCGAACTCGACGCTGCCGCCCGCGACCTCCTCAACCTCCAGCGCGGGCTCACCGGGGAGCGCGGCCTCATCGGGGCGGCCTACATGGACGAACGGAGCCGCCTCGCCTCCTACCTTCTTTTCTATTGGTCCGTCTCCCGCGCCCAGGTGCGCGGCCTCCTTTCGATGGCCTTCGCCGATACCGGGCCGCGTCCCCCCACCGCGCCCCTGCGCATCCTGGATCTCGGCTCGGGTCCCGCGCCCTGCGCCATCGCCGCGGCCGAATGGCTCGGCGCCCCTGACGCGGCCATCGTCGCCTGCGACCGGAGCGAACTCGCCCTGGAGAGCGGCCGCCGCCTCGCGGAGGCGCAGGGGTACGCGTTCCGCGCCGTACCGCGGTGGGACGCGACCGGATCGGCTCCGCCCGACGGCCAATTCGACCTCATCATCCTCGGCCACCTCCTCAACGAACTCTGGAAGGACCGGAGCGACCGCGTCGCCCTTCGGCACGCGTTCGTGCGCGGGCTCCGGGATCGGCTCGCGGGGAACGGCCTCCTTCTCATCTTAGAGCCCGCGACCTTGGCCGCGAGCCGGGATATGTCCGCGCTCCGCGACTTGATCGCGGCGGACGGCTTGCGCGTGCGCGCCCCCTGCCTGCGCCGCGGACCCTGTCCCGCGCTGGAGAAGGAGGGACAGAGCTGCCACAGCGATTTTTCCTGGCGGATGAATCGGACGGTCGGCGAACTATCCCGCAGGACGGGCCTGGATAAGGGCCTCGTGAAGACCGCGGGCTTCGTGTTCGCCTCCGGCGGCTGCCGCGCCCACCGCCGGGGGCCCCCCACCCCCCGCCGCGCCCCC
>JAEXTK010000194.1 GCA_023406985.1 Spirochaetota bacterium
GGCGCCGGCGCCGGCGTTCGAGCCCGCGGCCGCGAAGGAGATCTCCACCGCGTAGAGCTTGGGATTATCCGGCGACCAGAGTTCTGGCTTGACCGCCAGGCGGAGCGAACCCGATCCGCCCCGCACCGGGAAGGCCGCGTCCACGCCGAGCTCGGGGATACGGAGCCGCGCCTCGCCGATGGCGGCGCTCGCGGCCGCGCCGGCCGCGCCGGCGACCTGGACGTCCAATTGGATCGTCCCGAACGTCCCGTCCGGCACTAGGCGGAGGAACCAATCCTTGATGAAGACGGCCGGCGTCCTGAGGATGAGGACATCGCGATAAAGGCCGCCGTAATTGAACCAATCGGTGTTGTCCATGGGCACGCGGTCGGCCCGCTTGCGCGCCTCCACGACGACGATGATGCGGTTTTCGGTCTTCACCGCGGCGGTGATCTCCGCGCAGAAGGGCGTGGATGCGCCGTCGTGCGTCCCGAGGAAGGTACCGTTGAGGAAGACGGACGCGCGGTAGGCCGCGCCTTCGAAGCGGAGGAAGGCTCGCTCGCCCTCCCGTTCCGGAACATAGCGGAAGGTGCGCGTGTAGACGCCCGAGCCCTCGAAATAACGGAGTTCTTCCCGCGCCATGTTCCAGCAGGCAGGAACGGTCATGCGTTCCCAGGCTTCCCAGTCCCAGTCGAGGGGCATGGGCCTCCCCGACGCGTCCGTCGCCTGCTCTTGGAACCATTTCGCGCGGCGGCAGGTATCGTACCAGTCCGCGCCGAAATTCCATTCTCCGTTGAGGGATTCCGTCGGGCGGCCGGAGGCGTTCACGAGGCCGTTCCGGTCCAGGCGCACGGCCAGGTACTGCGCCTCGTAATCCGTATCGTGGATGTTGAACAAAAAGTTGCCGGTCTTTTCGGCCATGCGGGACTCCTTTCGGCTACTAGCCTTTCACGCCGCTCGCGGCGACGCCTTCTACGAAATACCTCTGCGCGGAGAGGAAGATGATCATAACGGGGATGATGGAAATGAACGAGGCGGCCAATTGGGGCCCCACGTACGTATACGTTTCCGTCGCGAAATCCGCCATACCGAGCGGCAAGGTTTTGAGCCGCTGGCTCGTCAGGTAGATGAGCGGCGCGAAAAAGTCGTTCCAGAAGAAGCGGAAGCTGAAGATCACCTGGGTGGCGATGACGGGCTTCGCGAGCGGCAGCATGAGGCGGAAGAAGATCGTGAACTCGTCCGCTCCGTCGATGTGCGCGGCTTCCACGTAGCTGTCGGGAATCGTCATGAAGTACTGCTTGATGAGGAAGGTGCCGAAGGCCGTGAAGGCGCCGGTGAGCACGAGCGCGAGGTGCGTATCGTAGAGCCCGAGGTTCCGCACGATGATGAACTGGGGAATGATCACGGCCTGGATAGGGATCATGATGGACACCACGTAGAGCAGGAAGAGCGCGTCGCGGCCTTTCCAGTGGAGCTTGGAGAAGGCGTAGGCGCCGGTCGTCGCCGTGATCAGCTGCACGACCACGATGATCGTCGTGAGCTTCGCCGAGTTCCAGATGTACAGCGGAAAACGGTCCATGAGCCGGGCGAAGTTGTCGAGCGTCGGCATCTTCGGGATGAGGCGCATCGGGAAGTCGTAGATCTCGCCGTCCGGCTTGAAGGCGGTAGACGCCATCACCACGAGGGGCGCCAGGATGAGGCCCGCGGTTATCGCCAGGATCGCGGCCCGGCCGAGTTTGAAGAGGTTGGAGGACAGGCTCCGCTCAAACGACGTCATAATTCACCCACCTTTTCTGGCCGCGCTGCTGGACCACCGTCACGATGAGGACGATGCCGAGCAGAGCCACCGATTCCGCCGCCGCGTAGCCGAAGCGGAACTGGGAAAAGCCGTTCTTGTAGATATCGAACACGAGCACCGAGGTGGACCCCGCGGGTCCCCCTCCGAGCTGGCCGCCGGTCATGATGTACACCTGGTCGAAGACCTGGAAGGCGCGGATGACGGCGATCGTGATCGAATAGAACATGATGGGCGAAAGCCCCGGCAGAGTCACCGCGAAGAAACGCCGCACGGCGCCGGCGCCGTCGATCGCCGCGGCCTCGTACAGGGAACGGCTGATCGTCTGGAGGCCGCCGAGGAAGAGCACCATGTAGTAGCCGAAGCTCTGCCAGACCGTGACCATGATGATGGTCGCCAGGGAAGATTTCTCGCTGCCGAGCCACAGCGGCGGGTCCAACCCGATGGAACGGAGGTACTGGTTGAGCGGTCCCCGCTTCGGGTCCAGGATGAGCATGAAGGCGAGTCCGATGGCCACCGAGGAGAGGACGTTCGGAAGGAAGATGACGCCCCGGAAGAACTGGCGGCCGAACAGGCGATCGTTCAGGAGCAGCGCGAAGGCGAGGCCGAGCGCCAACTGGAGGAGCACCGTCCAGAACGTGAAGTTAATCGTCACCCCGAGGGCGTTGAGGAAATCCTTGTTGGCGAGCGCGAGCGCGTAATTCCTGAGACCGATGAACCGGAAGCGGGGGCCGCCCGAGAAATTGGTGAGCGAGATGCCCGCGGCCATGACGATCGGCGCGAGGACGAACAAGAGAAAGCCGAGCAGGCTCGGGAGTATGAAGGCCGCGACGATGGGCCAGGGCGTACGGTTGATTTTTCGCATACGTCCTCCGATGGTTCAGCCGTCCGAAAGGTCGAAGGTGCCCGAGGAGCGCGCTCCTCGGGCCGTCGATCCGTTCGGGCGGCTCAGTTCGTCGTGGCGACGATTTCCTTGAGGCCGGCGTTGAACCTGGCGTCGAATTCGGCGTCGGGAATCTTTCCGAGGAGGTATTCCTCCACCATGGTGTTCACCTGCGCCTCTATCCGGGAACCGTACTTCGTCATGAGGAGAGGATACACCTTCTTGTTCTCGGTGAAGTACTCCAGCGACTGGGCATCGGGGATTACCTCGGCCAGGACGGCCTTGACTTCCGGCGTGACCGTGGCGGGGAGCACGGCGGCTTTGGCCGCGACCTTGGCGCCCTCGGGGCCGCCCATCCAGGCGATGAACTTGAACGCGGCTTCCTTGTTCTTGGCGTAGGAGGTCACGTGGTTGAAGGTGGGGGAGCCGAGGGTGACGTAGGTCTTCTCGTCGCAAGGAAGGCGCGTGATGCCCCAATCGTTCCAGGTGTAGCCCTGGAGCAGGTTCTGGTCGCGGCCGGACTTCATGAAGCCGGGGTACCATTCGCCGATGAGGAGCATGCCGACCTTGCCGTCGTAGAATTGCTTGGAGTAGTGGGTCTTGGTCACCTTCATGTCGATGAGCGGCCACATCGCCTTGGCCTCCTCGAGCTGCTTGCGCATCTGGAACCAGCGGAGGATGGAGCCGTCGTAGTTGATGACGCCCTTCGTGTCGATGATCGGCTTCATCTTCTGGGCTTCCATGAGGAGCTGGTTGGAGCCCCAGAAGTACACGCTGGAACCGAACACCGCGCCGTCGCCGGAGGAGAGCTTCTTCGCGACCTCCGCGTACTTGGCCCAGGTCCAGGTGCCGTTCTTCACATAGGTGTCCGGAGTCGGGATCCCGGCCTTCGCGAAGAGCGCCTTGTTGTAGTAGGTGTAGTAGGACGCGCCGCGCCACGGGAAGGCGACCACTTTGCCGTCGGTCGTGACGGCTTCCTTATAGGAATCGATGGCGGACCGGTCGACCCCGGTCTTCTTGAGCAGGTCGTCGAGCGGCTCGATGAAGCCGTTGTCGTAATGCGCGAACATGTCCGACTGGCGCTTCTGCATGTACGCGTCCATCTCGGCCTTGGCCGTGAGCAGGGTCGTGATCTTGGTCTCGTAGTCGGGCGACGGAATATACCGGGCGTCCACGACGATGTCGCTCTGCGAGGCGTTGAAGGCGTCCACGAGGGGCTTCAGAGAGGGATCGTCCCAGAGGTAATAGATGATCGTTACGGGGCCCGCCTGCTTGGCCTCTTCCTTCTGCCCTTCGGCGAACGCGAAGGCTGCCGCGGTGAGGCAGAGCGCCGCCGCGATGATGCGAGAAAGCTTCATGAGTTCCTCCTTAATGGTAGAACGACCGGCGCGCGGAAAGCCGCCGCACGGTCGCCCCGTATCCATTGAAGGCCCCATTTCCGCGATCCAGGTACTGCGAAATTCGCCGAAAACTTGGAAAAGCGGGACGCGGACCTTTCGAAATGGAGGACCCGCTTCGATCTACGCGGATGCGGCTATTTCCGGACCGCTTCTTCCCGGAATTCCGTCGGAGTCTTTCCCGTCGCCTTTTTAAAATAGGTAAAAAAGTACGAATAGCTGATGAAGCCGGCGCGGTCGCACACCTCGCGCACCGAAGCTTCCGAGCCGACGAGGAGCTGCTTGGCGAGCTCCAGCCTGCGGAGGCCGACGTATTCCAGGAGCGCCATGCCTTCCATCCGCTTGAAGAGGTCGCGCAGGTAACTCGCCGAGAGCGATACCTCCGCGGCGATCGCCGCGGTGCTGAGCGCATGGTCCGCGACGCGCTCCTCCACGATGGCCTTCACTCGATCCACGACGTCGCGCTGCCTTCGTTCGGTATGGTGCCCGCCGCGGTCCGCCAAGCGGGCGACCGCGGCCTTGAGGAGCGCTTCCGCGTCTTCCAGCCGTTCCGCGCGCGCGAGCGCGGAACGGAACCCGTCGGCGCCTCCGGCCAGGAGGGTGTCGGCGTCGGCCCCGAACACCTCGGGGATCCGACGGCCGAGGGTGGATACCGCATACCGGAACAAGTCGGGATTCTTCGCCGCGCGCAGGGCCGCGAGGAGGGAATCCACCCGCCGCAGCGCCTCTTCGGTGTCGTCGAGGCGGAGCGCCTTCTCCAGGCGGCCGAGTTCGACCCCTTCGTCCGCGCGGACATCGGATGCGGTCTCGCTCTCCGCGTCGACGCCGCCCGCGGCCCCCGCAGTCTCCACGATCTCGCCCGCGGCGCGCAGGTAGTCGCACCTCCGCGCGTCTTGGAGCAAGCGGAACGCGTCCGGAAGCGCCTCCGCCACCACGGGCGTCGGGTAGAGGTAGGCGCCCAGCATCGTACCCGCCTGGGCGCCGACCGCGGCCAAGAGCTCGGCGAGCGCCGCGCGCGGATCTTCCCGCTCGGCGCCGCACACCACCACGAAGGAGGCTTCCGAGAGGCGCAGGACCTCGGCCGAACCGGCGAGTCCGGCGAGGGCTTCGCGGAGCGCGAGAGAAAGGTCGTAGAGCGCGTGCGCGCCGCGTTCGGCGATGAGCGCCCGATAGCCGTCCACTTGCACGATGGCCATCACGCCCGGACCGCGGAGGGAGGGAAACAGGCTCGAGGGCCGCTGGGCCGGCCGGCCCGACGCGGGTTCACCGTCACCGACGAGCGGCGGCTCCAACTCCCCGCGGAGGTACGCCAGGGCAGCCTCCGCCCGCCGTCCCCGTTCGCCCACCTGCAACGACAGCACGAACGCCGCGAGGATGGTCGCCAATAAGACGAGCGCCGCGATGACCACCACCCGATCCCGGACGCGGAGCACGGGGGCGAACACGACCCGTTCCGGCGCCAGGGTCACGAAACGCCACCGGAATTCCGGATGGTCCGCCCAGGAGGCTATCCAGCGCTCGCCGCCCTCGTCGCGGACGATCAGGGTCCCGCTCGCCCCCGCCTGCGCCAGAACGGGGACGAAGCGCGCGTCGTCGCCCACCGGCGCGCCGAACCGGTCGGCGTCGGGATGCGACAGGAAACGCTTTTCCGCGTCGACGATGAACAGTGCGGAGGCCGCGGTCCCGTCCCCGACCAAGGCAGCCCGGATACGTCGCTCGGAAAGGTTGGCCACGAAGGCGTAGGGAATCGGGACGCCCGGCGGCGGCACGGTCCCGAACACGATGGTGAAAAGGTTCCGCGGCTCCGCGTCCCCCTCGAACGCGGTCCGGCGCATCACGTAGCGGGACAGGCCGTATTCCCCGATCCGCGCCAGGAAGGCCGCCAAGTCGGGATCGCTCGGACGCTCATGGGCCTCCCACCCGGAACGGGTGGAAAGGAGGCCCGCGTCGTGGCTGTACAGATAGATCGAATCGACGAACTCGTTGCCGGCGATGATGGCGTCGATGCGCTCCAGGCTCCGCTGCGTCTTTTCTATGGACCACGCGCGGCCGTAGAGATAATCGCGGATGGTGGGCTCCTCCATCGTGGCGAGGAAGGGCGGAATGCTGCCCAGGTTGATGCGGGAAAACAGCCGCATGGATGAAAGGAGGCGGTCCTCGGCCTGTTCCTGGAGGACCTTGCTCGACTGCGCGATGAACAGGGAGGAGAGGAACAGGGTCAAGCCGACCGTCGCGGCCGCGACGAGGGCCGCCGTGGGGAGGAAAAAGCGAAGGAAATCTTTGCGGGAGACGCGGTGGCGGAGGAAGTCGGGACGCGGCATGCGCCCCATGATAGCATGCCTCGGGTGTCGAGGGATCGAGAACCTTCGTCCCGAACATCGAAAAGTGACACTTATATGTCAAAAATGTGACAATAACTATTCTATTACTGACATATCCAAGAATCGGTCGTACACTGCGCCATGCCCTCGATAGAAGACCTGGTGCGCGTGTCCGGCTATTCCCGCAGCACGGTATGCCGTTTCCTCGCGGGGAAGGCCGTCCGCGCCCCCGCCCGCGCGGCCATCCTTGAAGCCGCACGCGAGACCGGCTATCCCCTCGCCCCGCCCGTTCGATCCGATGCGGCCATCCTCGTTTCCCTGCCCCGCGACTTCGAGGGTTTCCGCGGGTACGCCGACGCCGTGGAGGGGATCATGCGCCGCGCCGGCGAGCGGGGCATCCCGGTGATCTTCGACGAGGCGCATGCCGCGCTCCGCCGCTTCGCCGCGATCATCCTCGGGAAGGGAAGGGCGGAGGAGGACGCGGAACGCCGCGCGCGGGAAGCCGCCGGGAACCCCTGCGTGCTCCTGAACCGGATGCCGGAAGAAGTCGAGGCGAGCTGGGTATCCGTGGACTTCCGCGCCGCCGCGGCCGATGCGGTATATCGGCTCCGCGCCGCGGGCTGCTCGCGGTTGGCCTGTTGGGCCGACGCCGAGGACCGGCGGGTGGAGGAACACAAGCTCGACGGTTTCCGCGCGGCCGCCGCGGAAGCGGGCGTCAAGGCGCTCACCCTTTCCCCGGCCGACGGCGCCTTGGAAGCCGCCGCCGTCGCCGCGCTCGGGGGCGGCGGCCGGCCCGACGGGTGGTTCGCGCCGTCCGACGAGATCGCCATGCGGGTGATCCGCGTCGCCGGGGCGCTCGGCCTCCGGGTGCCTGAGGACCTCTCCGTGATCGGCATGAACGACGTCGAAGGCGCGGCCTATTTTTCTCCGTCCATCACGAGCGTGCACGTCCCCTTCCGCGCCTCCGGGTCCGCGGCCGTGGACTGCGCGCTCCGGCTCTTGGAAGAGCCCATCGAACGATCCGTGAAAGTAGTGATGAAGCACCGCATCGTGGAACGCGAATCCTGCGCTCCCGGAGCCGCGCCGAGACCCGGACCAGAAGGAGACCGCCATGCAACCTGAGACCCACAACCCAGCCCGCAAGCCGATGGAAAACCTCCGCCGCGCCGACCTCTTCGCGACGCCCCCCGAGGTGGAAAGCTCTTTTTGGGAGAACGCGCTCGGATTCGCCGTGGAAAAGATCCGATCGAACATCCCCGCCTTCGCCCACGCCTACCCGCCGCCCGCGAGCGTCGGCAACGTCTACCCGCCGATCGCCAACACGGAGTGGACCAGCTCGTTCTGGACGGGCCTGCTTTGGCTCGCGTACGAGAACACGGGCGAGGGAATCTTCCGGACGACCGCGGAGGGCCAGCTCGCCGATTACCGCGCGCGCCTGGACAGGCGCATCGCGACCGACACCCACGACCTCGGCTTCCTCTATTCGCTCTCCTGCGTCGCCGCCTGGAAGCTCACCGGGAACGCCGAAGCCCGCGCGACCGCCCTCAAGGCCGCCGATCTCCTCATGATCCGCTATTTCGAGAAGGTGGGCGTCATCCAGGCTTGGGGGAACCTGAACGATCCGGAACAGCGCGGCCGCATCATAGTCGACTGCGCCATGAACCTTCCCCTCCTCCACTGGGCCAGCGCGGAGACCGGAAACCCCTATTACGCCGAAGCGGCCGAGCGGCACATCGGTCGGGCCAACGCCCACGCGATCCGCGACGATTGGTCGAGCTACCACACGTACTACTTCGATACGGAGACCGGCGCCCCCCTCCGCGGCGTCACCGCCCAGGGCTACGCCGACGATTCCTGCTGGGCGCGGGGCCAGGCCTGGGTCATCTACGGCAGCCCGCTCTCCGCCCGCTACCTCCGCGATCCGTCCCTCCTGGAGACCGCGCGCGGACTCGCGCGCTACTTCCTCAACCGCCTCCCCGAGGATCTCGTCGCGTACTGGGACCTCGTGTTCACCGAAGGGCACGAGGAACGCGACAGCTCCGCCGCGGCGATCGCCGCCTGCGGCCTATTGGAGCTCGCGGCCCAACTTCCCGTCGCCGATCCGGATCGCCGCCCCTTCGAGAACGCGGCCCTCCGCATCCTCGCCTCGCTCGCAAGGAACTACACGAGCGCGCGGAACCCCGAATCGAACGGCATCCTCCTCCACTCCGTCTACAACAAACCCAAGCGGGAGGGCGTGGACGAGTGCGTGATCTGGGGCGACTATTTTTACGTCGAGGCGCTCACGCGCGTCCTCCGCGGCTGGAAGCCGTACTGGTGAGCGGCGTGGACGCCTTCGGCCTGGGTCTCCGCGACAATCCCCTCCGCACGCGCGCCGACGTGGAGCGCGCTCTCCTGGACCTGCTCGAACCGCTGTCCCGCCGCTACGTGGACGGCGGCATCAAGTTCGGGGACTCGGGCGTCCGCTATGCGCCGCGCGTGGTCCTCCTGGAGGGCTGGAGCCGGCCGCTCTGGGGCATCGCGCCCCTCCTCGCGGGCGGCGGCTCGTATCCCGCGCTGGAGCGCCACCGGGAAATTTTCAAGCGCGGCGTGGACCCCGACGACCCGGCGTATTGGGGAGAGAGCGGCGACTACGACCAGCGGCTCGTGGAGATGGCCGCCATCGCCCTTTCCCTCATTCTGAAGCCCGACCTGTTCTGGCAGCCGCTCTCCGACCGCGACCAGGTCAACGCCGCGGCCTGGCTCGCGGCCATCCAAAAGCGGGACATGCCCGAGAACAACTGGCAGTTCTTCCGCGTCCTGGTCTGCGAAGCCCTCCGGTCGCTCGGCCTTCCCGTAGACGAGGATGCCGAGGCCGCCTCGCTCGACCTCATCGACTCGATGTACCGCGGCGACGGCTGGTACCAGGACGGGGTGGACGTCAACTTCGACTACTACAATCCGCTCGGCTTCCATTTCTACGGCCTCGTCTACGCGAAGGTAGCGGGCGGCCGCGAGAGCGAGCGCGCAGCGCGTTTCCGCGAACGGGCCCGCCTTTTCGCCTCCCAGTTCCTCCCGTGGATACGGGAGGACGGTTCGGTGATCCCCTACGGAAGGAGCCTCGCCTACCGTTTCGCGGTGATTTCCTTCTTCTCCGCCTGCGCCTTCGCGGACGAGGAGGTCGTCCCCTGGCCGGTCATGAAGGGCATCGTGCTCCGCAACCTGCGGTCCTGGTTCGGCCGTCCGATCTTCGATATCGACGGGGCCCTCACCATCGGGCACGGCTACCCGAACTTCGTCATGGCCGAGCAGTACAATTCGCCGGGATCGCCCTACTGGTCCTTCAAGGCCTTCCTCGTCCTCGCCCTCGGCGAAGAGCATCCGTTCTGGCGCGCCGAAGAGGCGCCGCTCCCGCGCCTGGCCGCCGTTTCCGTCCAGCCGGTGCCCAAATACGTCATCTCCCGCTCCGCGGAGGATGTCGTGCTCCTCTGTCCAGGCCGTTACCCGGGAAAGGAGATGGTGCAGGCGGCCGCCAAGTTCAGCAAGTTCGCGTACTCGGCCCGCTTCGGCTTCTGCGTCTCGCACGGGTCGTACGGCCTGGAGAAAACCGGCTGCGACTCCATGCTCCTGCTTTCCGAAGGCGACGGGTACTGGCGCGAGCGGCGCCAAGCCGAAGACCAGAGCTGCGGGGCCAACTGGACCTCCGGCCGCTGGCGGCCGTGGCCGGACGTGACCATAGAAACGACCCTCGTGGCGCTCGGCGCCTGGCACGTCCGCGTGCACCGCATTGAGAGCGCGCGCGCCCTGGAGACCGTGGAGGGCGGTTTTTCCATCCCCGTCTTCAGCGGCGCCGGGCCCGAGCGGTCGCCCCGGATCGCGCTCCGGTCGGCGGGTCGCAGCGCCGAGGCGGCGGCCGCTGAGGCAACCGAGCCGGAGAACACCGCGCAGGATGCCGCGGTGGCCTATCCCTGGGCGGGTTCCCGCATCGTCGACCTTTCGCCGCCCCCGGCCTCGGGCTACGTCGCCGTCACGCCGACCGCCGAAATTCGCCGCGGGGCCGAGGCCGCCGGCCGGCGCGGCGAGATCCTGACCCTGGAACCGAACTTGAACGTCGTCTTTCCGCTCGCGACCCTGCCCGTCCTCCGCGGCCGCATCGGAAAGGGCGCATCGGTCCTGGCCTGCGCGGTCCGCGCGGGAGACGAGGAGCCGACGCTCGCGGAGATGCCGCCCCGGCTGGAATTCGGAATCGGAGGCGCCGTCCGCGTCCTCGCCGCGGACGGGAAGGTCGTCGCGCATATCGAATAAGGAGCCGCGTATGAACGAGATGATCAAATGGCGCTATCGGAAGATAGTCGAGGATATGGCGGCCGTCATGACGCGCATCGGATATATCGTCCACCCGGCCGATGACGCGGAGGAGGCGAAGCGGCTTCTCTATCCGCTCATCCCCGAGGGCTCCGCCGTCGGCCTCGGCGGGTCCACGACCCTCGCGGACCTCGCCGTACCCGAAACGCTGCGCGCGGGGCCGTGGAAGCTCATCGACCGGTACCGGACCTCCTCTTGGGAAGAGACCATGCAGCGATACCGCGAAGCCCTGGACGCGGACGTCTTCGTGACGGGGACCAACGCGATCACGCGCGCCGGCCAGCTCGTGGACATGGACAGCTCGGGCAACCGGGTGGCGGCCACCATCTTCGGCCCGCGCCGCGTCATCGTGGTCGCGGGGGCGAACAAGGTCGTGGAGAACCTGGACGCCGCCTTCGCCCGCATCCGCGATATCGCCCCGATGAACTGCCGACGCCTCGGCCACAGGACGCCCTGCGCCGAATCGGGCCTCTGCGAAGACTGCATGATTCCCGACCGCATGTGCAACTACGTCGGGATCGTGAACCACGGGATGAAAGAACCGGGCCGCTTCCACGTCATCCTCATCGCGGAGGAACTCGGTTTCTAACGATGCTCCGGCGGAGATCCGCCGCGTTGCGGGCTCGTCTCCATTGAAACCGTGGTGAAATCGCCTATGCTTTAGTACTACTCCGAGAATCCAGCGGGCGCTCCGAATCGGCCCGTGGCGCCTTATCTCAGCCTTGTGATGCTCCTTGCCCCGCGCAGAAGAGTAGCTTCAGGCCGCCCGACAAACGGGCGACTTTACGTCTTCAGCAAAAAGTCGAAGGAGAAATTCATGGCCAAGCACGTATCGCTGACTTTCCGGATTTCTGCCGCCGTTTCCGTCTTCGTCGCCCTCTTGATCGGTTTCGTCATCCTCGTGATCGGCGTCAGGCTCAATGCGGCGGTTGAAGCGCTGGCGTTGGCCGATAACGAGCAGATCGCGCGCGCGCGCGCCCTCGAGCTCGGAGAGCTGATGGACAAACTGCATTGGCAACTCAGGATGATCTCCCTGAGGGAACAGTATGCGGGAGATGACCAGGCTGCGGCCGACGCGACCACCTTGAGCCTGAAAAGCAAATTATCCCCCGAAGTCGTCGGAGCCTTCTTCGCGAAGGCGGACGGCAGCTATATGAATACCGACGGCGCGACCGGTAACATCGCCGACCGAGACTATTTCAAGGAAATAATGGAAAAAGGCGCGAGCGCCGCCATAGGACAAGCCGCGATATCGAAATCCCTCAAGGTACCCATCGTCGTCTCGGCGGTCGCGGTAAAGGATGCTGCGGGGGCCACGAAAGGATTCATCGCCTTCCAGTTCAAACTCGACACGCTCTCGGAGATAGCGGCGGGGATCAAGGTCGGCAAGACCGGCTACGGCTGGATCATGGACAATACCGGCCTGGTGATCGCGTATCCAAAGACCGAAGCCATCATGACGATGAACGCGACGAACGCGGATAAAGACGGATTCCGCGGCTTGGACGCCGTCAGCAAGCGGGCGCTCAACGAGGCATCCGGTCATGGCGAGTACTACGACGCCGACGGGAAGCGGATGACGGTTTTCTACGTCCAAGTCCCGAACAGTCCGGGCTGGGTACTCGGCATCAGCGTACCGAACAAGGAAATCCTTGAGACTTCAGCTACCCTGATCCGCTTGCTGCTGGTGATCGCCTTCATCGCCATCGCCCTGTCGATCCTCGTTTCCATCATGATCGCCCGTTCGATCGTACAGCCGATCAAATTGATCGAGAAGGGAATAGATCTGCTGGCGAAGGGCGATCTCGCGCTCACCGGCTTCGACTACGCGTATTCCAGAAAGGTCGTCGCGCGGAGCGACGAACTCGGCAACGTGGGCAGGTCGCTCGATGCGATGATCGTGGCCCTGACTCGGGTGATCGAAGAAGTCAAGGCGGCCACCTCGGAAGTCTCGGGCGGCTCTTCCCAGCTCTCCACTACGGCCCAAGGCCTGTCCCAGGGAGCCAACGAGCAGGCTGCGAGCATCGAAGAGCTTTCGGCCTCCGTGGAGGAGTTGGCGTCGACGGTTCATCAAAACGCGGACAA
The DNA here is from genome assembly GCA_023406985.1 of Spirochaetota bacterium. Classification (GTDB taxonomy): domain Bacteria; phylum Spirochaetota; class Spirochaetia; order Treponematales; family Breznakiellaceae; genus JAEXTK01. The sequence goes on from JAEXTK010000194.1 coordinate 12,805, forward strand.
CACCAAGGAAGCGGACAGCTTATCGCGCAGGGTCGCGCAAAACGCGGAAGAGTCGGGCAAAGCCGTCGACGAAACGGTCGCGAGCATGAAGGAGATCGCCTCGCGGATCTCCATCATCGAGGAGATCGCGCGGCAGACCAACCTCTTGGCGCTCAACGCCGCGATCGAAGCCGCGCGGGCCGGAGAGGCCGGGAAGGGGTTCGCCGTAGTCGCGAGCGAGGTACGCAAGCTCGCCGAGCGGTCGGCCACGGCGGCGGGCGAGATCAACGAACTCTCCAAGAAGAGCGTCCAGGTCGCGGGCGACGCGGGTAAGCGTCTTGAAGAGCTGGTCCCCGACATAAAAAAAACGGCCGAGCTTTTCCAGGAAATCGCCGCGGCCAGCAGCGAGCAGTCGAGCGGCGCCGAACAGATCGCGAAGGGCGTGACCCAGATGGATACGGTGGTCCAACAGAACGCCTCGAGTTCGGAAGAATTGGCCGCGACCGCCGAAGAGTTGGCAGGCCAGGCTTTGAATCTTTCGAACATCATCGGCTTCTTCAAAATGAAGGGCGGCTCTGTGACGCCCGATTCCGTTCGGATGGCCAACGCCGTTCCCGTCGCGAAACCGAAGGTCGCTATGACCACGGCCATTACCCCGGTAGATGAACCGCGAAGGGATGCGTCCGACGCCGATTTCCAAGAATTTTGAATACCGATGGGGCGATTCCGAACGGCCGGGCTTTTGGAATCGCCCCTAATACCCGAGCTTCTTATCCACCACGTTGCGGAGCTCCTCGCCCCGGACATAGCGGCCGAGGTTGTCCAGGAATACCCCGAGGGCGAGTTCGTCGTACCGCGGATGGAAACCGGAATAGTGGCTCGTGACGATGACGTTCGGGAGATCCCAGAGCGGCGACTCTTCGGGGAGGGGCTCTTCGGCGGCGACGTCCAGCACGGCGCCGGCTATGCTGCCGTTCCGGACGGCATCTACGAGGGCGGCCTCGTCCACGGTCATGCCCCGGCCGATGTTCGCGAAGAGCGCCGTCGGCTTCATGAGCGCGAATTCCTTCTTCCCGATCAAGGCGCGGGTCTCGGCCGTATAGGGGAGGATGTTCACGACCACGTCCGCATCCGCGAGCAGGCGGGGGAGAGCCGAGAAGGCCTCCACGCGGACGCCGCCCATCCCGTCCGCCTGAGGATGGCGCCGGACGCCGACGACGTCCATTCCGAATACTCTCGCCGCGGCTGCGACGCGGCCGCCGATGGCGCCGTAACCGAGGATCAGCATGGTTTTGCCCGCGAGCGTAGCCATCTCCGCGTGCGTGAAGGAAGCCCACTCATGCCGCGCTTGGGCCGCGAAGGCGCGCGGGAATTTCCGGTTCCACGCGAAGAGGAGCCCGAACAGGTGCTCGGTCATCTGCTCGCCATGGATGCCGGAAGCGGACGTGACGACCACGGGCAGATCCCGCGCGCCCGGAATCTTTTGGAGCCAATCGGCTCCCGCGTACCAGAGCTGGAACCATCTGACGGACAGCGCTCCGGCGAGGAGGCTCGCGGGAAAGTCGCCCGCGACTATCTCGACTCCGCCGAGCGAGGACTCGATTTCCGCCTTGCCCGACCGCACGAGCACTTCGCATCCGCCGGCGGCGGCGGAGATGCGTTCCGCCGCGCCGGTGGGAACGCGGTCCGGAGCCAAGGCCAGCAGGATCTTACCGATGCGTTTCATGATCCCATGATAGATGATTCCGCGCGCACCGTGGAAGCGTCCGGACTTGGCGCGCGCTGCGGCCTCCGTCGCGAGCCGGCGCTACGCGAAAAAAGGCCGTCCCGATATCCATCGGGACGGCCCAAAGGAGGCTGCGCCGCCGCTCAGCGCGACGCTTGAGGCCTTACTTTATGGAGTCCATGTTCGCCTTGGTGGCGACGGTGACTCCGGTGTCCACGAGCTTCGTGGTCGGCTTCTTCATGACGACGTCCACGGCGGCCTGGAGACCCTTGTTGCCCATGACGTAGGGATTCTGGACCATGGAAGCCTGGACGACGCCCTTGCCCACGAGGGCCTTGGTGTCGGCGGACCAGTCGAAGCCGATGACCTTCACTTTCCCGGTCTTTCCGGCCTGCTCCACCGCGGTGCCGACGCCGACCGTGGCGCCCTCGTTGCAGCCGTAGATGCCCGCGAGGTCGGGATTGGCGGTCATGAAGTCCGTGGCCTGGTTGAGGGCCTTGGTCTTGTCGCCGTCGGAGTACTGGGTGCCGACGATGGTGATGCCGGGATACTTCGCGGCCATCTGGGCCTTGAACTCGTTCTCGCGGGTCATGGTCGTGCCGGCGCCCGCCTGGGCGTTGACGATGGCGACCTTGCCCTTCCCGCCGATCGCCTTGGCCATCTCGTCGGCGGCGAGCCGCGCGGCGGCGCCGTTGTCCGTGGAGAAGAACGCGTCGAAGTTCTGAGTGCTGACGGCCGAGTCGATGATGATCACGGGGATGCCGGCGGCCTTGGCCTTCTCCACGCCGGGGGAGAGCGCGTCCTTGTTGAGCGGCGCGAGCATGATCGCGTTCGCCTTCTTGGTGATGGCGTCTTCCACCATCTGGAGCTGGACCGCCGCGTCCACCTTTCCGGGGGGAGCGTTGAACGTGAGTTCGACGTTACCGAGTTCGTTCGCCTTGTCCTGGGCGCCGGCCTTCACCTTGAGCCAGTGCTCGTCGATGGAGTCCATGGTGATGAGCGTGACCTTGATCTTCCCGCCGCCGGCCTCTTCCTTCGCGCCCGCGGCCCAGAGGTTCATCGAACCGATGAGCCCGACGACCAGCACCAATCCGAGTACGATCTTCTTCATATGTTCCTCCTTAAGAGAACTTCCCGATTTCCATCGCCCGACGCTTTCGGGACGTTTCCGGCCGCCGCGGTGATCAGGCGCGGCTCCCAGAATCGACCTTCAGGGCCTCGAACGTAAAAACCCCTACCCGAAAGTCGAAATCTTCAGATTTCGACTTTTTTCCTACCCGCAAATCCCGTAGGGATTTGCACAAGGATGAGCGGGGCCCAACCAGGGCCCTGCTAATCCTTCCGCTTGGCGCGGTCGAACCAGACCGCGCCCACGATCACCACGCCGATCACGATCTTCTGGATGAAGGGCGATACGCCGACCAGGTTGAGGCCGTTGCGGAGGATGCCGATGACGAAGGCGCCGATGAAGGTGCCCGCCACCGATCCCTCGCCGCCGAGGGTGCTCGTGCCGCCGATGACCGAAGACGCGACCGCGTCCAACTCGTAGCCGTCGCCGGCCGCGGGCTGCGCGGAGATGATGCGCGCCGCCATGATGAGGCCGGCGAACGCGGCCAGGAGTCCCGAGAACACGTAGACCGAGATCAGCACCTTCCGCGTGTTGATGCCCGAAAGCCGGGTGGCCTCGTAATTGGAGCCGAGGGCGTACACGTAGCGGCCGAGCTTGGTCTTGGAGAGGATGAAGCCGAACGCGATCACGAGGACCAGCATGATGAGCACCGGATTCGGGATGCCCACGGTGCGGCCGGAGCCGATGACGGTGAAGGCAGGCGGCAGGCCCGAGATGGGGATGCCCTGCGTCAAGGTGAGGGCCACGCCGCGGATCGCGGTCATGGTGCCGAGCGTGACGATGAAGGGGGGCAGGTTCCCGTACACCACGAGGCAGCCGTTGATGAGGCCGACCAGGGCCCCGGAAGCGAGGCCGACGAGCAGCGCGATCGGGAGCGGAAGCCCTGCCCGCATGGCCATGGCGCTCGTCATGCCCGCGAGGGCGATGTTCGACCCTATGGAAAGGTCGATGCCGGCCGTGATCATCACGTACGTCTGCCCCACGGCGATGACGGCGATGACCGCCGTCTGGGTGGCCACGGTCAGGATGTTGTTCCAGGTGAGGAAATATTCGCTGAGCAGGGAAAAGATCACGCACAGGACGAAGAGGCCGCTGAAGGTGGACAGCAGCTGCTTCGAGGTGCGCGACAGGTTCATTCCGACATTCAGCCTATTCGTGGTACCGCTCATTTCTCCGTCCCCCCGCTCTCGGCGAACGCCGTGGCGTATTTCAAGATTTCTTCCTGGTTCGTCTTCGCGGTCTCCAGGGTCGCGGTGATCCTGCCCCCGCACATGACGATGACGCGGTCCGACATCCCGATGACCTCGGGCAATTCGGACGAGACGAACATGACCCCCACGCCGCGCCGTTTGAGGTCGTTCATGATCGCGTAGATCTCTATCTTCGCGGCCACGTCGATGCCGCGGGTCGGCTCGTCGAAGACGACGACCTTCGCGTCCCGCATGAGCCATTTGCCGACGACCGTCTTCTGCTGGTTGCCGCCGGACAGGTTCCGCGCGTACTGGTCCACGCTCGGCGTCTTGATCTTGAGGCTCTCCACCATGCGCCGCGCCTGTTGGGTCTCCTTGCGCCTGCTCAGGACGCCGCGGATGGAGGCGAGGTCCAGGCTCGGGAGGGTCAGGTTCTCGGCGACGGTCATCCTGACGCAGAGGCCGTCCTTCTTGCGGTCTTCGGGTACGCAGAAGAGCCCCGCGCGGATGGCGTCCGCGGGTTCGCGAATCGTCACCGGTTTACCGTCTATGGAAATCGTCCCGGCGGAACGCTTGTCCGCGCCGAAGAGGGCGCGGACGAGTTCGGTTCTCCCCGCGCCCATGAGCCCCGCCACGGCCACGATCTCCCCGCGCTTGAGTTCGAAGGAGGCGTCTTTCACCCCCGATGGGGCGCTGAGTCCCTGCACCCGGAAGATCGTCGCTCCCGGCGTCGCCTCGATCCGGGGGAATTTCTCGTTGAGGGCCCGGCCCACCATGAGGGCGATGATCTCGGCCATGGTGGTAAGCGCGAAGTCCATGGTCCGGACGAACTGGCCGTCCCGAAGGATGGTCACGCGGTCCACGATCTTGGAAAGCTCTTCCAGCCGGTGCGAGATGTAGACGATCCCTTTTCCCTGGGCTTTGAGCGCGGCGATCACGCGGAAAAGCTCCTCGATCTCCTTTTCGGTGAGGGCCGAGGTCGGCTCGTCCATGATGATGATGTCCGCGTTCATGGAGAGGGTCTTGCAGATCTCCACCATCTGTTGCTTGGAGACCTGGAGTTCCCGCACCAGGGTGTCGGGCTCGATATCCACCGCGAGCTTCTTGAGGAGGGCGCGCGCCTCCTCGTTCATCCTCCGCCGATTCATCACGCCCGCGCTCGTGAACTCGCGGCCGAGGAAGATGTTCTCCGCCACGGTCAAGTGCGGGCAGAGGTTGAGCTCCTGGTGGATGATGGCGATGCCGCGCGCCTGGGCCGTATGCGGCGTGAGCGTCTCGATCCGTTCGCCCTTGATCGCGAGCTCGCCCGCGTCCCGCGTATAAACGCCGGAAATGATCTTCACGAGGGTGGATTTTCCTGCCCCGTTCTCTCCGAGCAGCGCGTGCACTTCACCCTTGAGGAGGGTGAAGGAAACGTCCCGGAGCGCAACGACGCCGGCGAAGCTCTTGAAAACGTGCTCGGCGCGTACCAATTCGTCCGTCATGGGCGCAGTATACGCACCCGTTTTTCCAAACCCGCTACCTTCCCATTGACGCGATTATCGCCGGATTGATATTCCGCTCGATTCCGGCTCGCGGAGGCCGGGTCGAAAGTGGGAGGCGCGATACCTATAGTGGTTAGCGGGGTATCCACGAGCGTGGATAC
>JAEXTK010000244.1 GCA_023406985.1 Spirochaetota bacterium
GCTGTCGGGCCTTAATTAGTTGCGCAAACCCAAACTACGCGCCTGGTCTAGGGCGCATCGTGCGCCCCGGCGACCAGCCGAACTACTTTTTCGATTTCGCCTTGGCGGCCGGCTTTTTGGCCTTGGCGCCCGAAGCTTCCAGCTTTAAGGTCTTCGTCGGCTGGTCGCAGACCTCGGTCGGGCCGTAGTACTGGATGGCGCCGGGGAAGAGGAAGCTCGTGGTCACGGCCCACTCGTCGCGCTTGGCGGCCAGGGCCTTGAAGGGCGCGCCGTCGAGCTCCACGAGGGCCTTCTTGATGACCGGCTTCTTGGAACCGTGGCGCTGCTCCATGTTCATCATCATGGTGAGGGGCACGCCGCCCGCGACCCACTTGGCCGCGGGAGCGGTGAGGTTCTTCACGCTGGAGAGGTAGCCGGTGAGGCCCGCGTTGATGAGGAGGAAGGCGGAGAAGCCGAGGGAGTAGCAATAGTCCGCGTCGAAGTTGGACGGGAAGGCGCAGCGGCCCTCGTAGCCAAAGAAGTGGCCGAGGGCGCTGAACTTGCCCTTGTAGGTGCCCTTCTTCTTGAGCTCGGCCAGGCGTTTTTCGACCATGCCGATGAGGAGCTTCTCGGTCTCGATGCGGGAAACCTGAACGTTGCCGTGCGGATCGCGGTCCATGAGGAGCTGGGCGGCGATCTCGGCGGGGAGGGCGGCGAAGGCGGCGGCGGAACCCTTGCTGAGCTTCTTGGAGAGCCAGTCGGCCTGCGCGGCGAAACCGGAGAGCTTGGCGAACTCGGCGGCCTCCACGGCCATGAGGTCGTTGAGCTCGGCGATGAGCTTCTTCATCTCGGGCACGAACTCCACGAGGCCCTCGGGGATGAGGACGACGCCGAAGTTGTCGCCGTTCGCGGCGCGCTTGGCGACCGACGAGGCGATCTGGTCCACGATCTGGGCCAGGGACAGCTTTTTCGCCTCGACCTCCTCGGAGATGAGGGTGACGTTGGGCTGGGTCTGGAGGCCGCACTCCAGGGCGATGTGGCTCGCGGAGCGGCCCATGAGCTTGATGAAGTGCCAGTACTTCTTGGCGCTGTTCGCGTCGCGTTCGATGTTGCCGATGAGCTCGCTGTAGGTCTTGCACGCGGTGTCGAAGCCGAAGGAGGTTTCGATGTGCTCGTTCTTGAGGTCGCCGTCGATGGGCTTGGGACAGCCGATGACCTGGACGCTCGAGCCCTGGGCGACGAAGTACTCGGCCAGGAGGGCCGCGTTCGTGTTGGAGTCGTCGCCGCCGATGACCACCACGGCGTCCAGCTTGAGCGCCTTCGCGGTGGCGAGGGAGGCGGCGAACTGTTCGGGCGTCTCGATCTTGGTGCGGCCCGAGCCGATCATGTCGAAGCCGCCGGTGTTGCGGTACTCGGCCATCATCTTGGCGGTGATCTCCACGGTCTTGTTCTCCACGAGGCCGGAGGGGCCGCCGAGGAAGCCGAGGAGCTTGGAAGCCTTGTTGCCCTTCTTGAGTCCGTCGAAGAGTCCGGCGATGACGTTGTGGCCGCCGGGAGCCTGGCCGCCGGAGAGGATGACGCCCACGGTGAGCTTCTTGCCCGCGGCGGCGTTCTTGCCCGCGGCGAACTTGGCGACGGGCTTCCCGTACGTGTTCTTGAAGAGAGCCTTGAGGTCCTTCTGGTCGGCGATGGACTCCGTGGCCTCCCCGAACTTGACCGTGATGGCGTCGATGCCGGCGGTCAGGATGGCGGGGAGCTTGGGTTCATAGGCGTAGCGGGCTTTCTGCAGGGCGGATATTTCCATAGTATCTCCTTACGGATAAAAAAGGTTCGATGTTCGATAGTACCGGAAAATCCCGCCTAGCTTCAATGGCCGCAGCCGAAGTCCTCCGTCCGGTGTCGCGAAGATTTGGGATGGTCGGCCGCCCCGGGACGCCCGCGCGGCTGTGCGACCACGCGGGCGCGCGCGTTTCCCAAATCTTCGCGACACTATCAACAGCTCGCCAGGTAGGCGGCCGCGGAGGTCGCGAGGGTCCGGTATATCTCCCTTCGCTTCTCGTCGTCGTGCTCCAGCAGCGTGAACCGGAAACCGGAGAGGTCGCTCACGAAGCCGGAGAGCGGAACGACGCAGATGCCTGTGGCCGCCAGGAGCCAGTAAACGAAGCGCTTGTCCGGCGCGACGTCCGCGGTCCGCTCCTCTATGAAGGCGGCGAGGCTCGGGTCGTCGACGGGCAAGGTCCGGCGGCAGGAATCTCCGTCGTTGAAGAGGGCTTGGTCGAAGGTGGCCGTCACGTAGAGGGCGCCGCGGGGCTTGCGCACGGACACGCCCTTCACGCCCCGGAAGGCCGCGGCGGCTTCCTCGGCCCGTCCATCGAACATGGCGGCTCGCCGGGCCAGGTGGGCCGGGTAGCGCGGGTCGCCCATGATCGCGGGGATGCAGAGCTGGGGGAGGCTCGTGGAACAGACCTCGAGCCGCTTGGCGTCCACGAGGCTCCGCACGTACAGGTCGAATCGCGGGTCGGCGGTCCGGTTGTAGACCTCCACCCAGCCGCAGCGGGCGCCGGGCCAGGGCACTTCCTTGGAGACCGAACGGAGGGCCATGCCCGGAACGTCGTCGATAACCTCGGAGAGGGCCGCGGTCTCGGCCCCGCCGTAGACGATGTTCGCGTAGGTCTCGTCGCAGACGATGAAGAGGCCGTAGCGTTTCGCGATGCGTACGAACTCCTTGAGCACGTCGACGGGGTACACGGCGCCCGTCGGGTTATCGGGATTGATGAGGAGGATGCCCGCGATCGAATCGTTGTATTTGACCTTGTTCTCCACGTCGGTCATATCGGGCATCCAATCGCGCTCGGGATCCAAGCGGTAGGTCAGGTGCTCGTAGCCCGAATGGGCGGCCTCGGCCGAGGAGAGGGTGGAGTAGGCGGGGGAGGGCCCGAGCACGCGGGCTTCGCGGGAGAGGAAGCCGAAGACCTTGGCGACCGCGTCGCCGAGCCCGTTGAAGAAGAGGATGTCGTCGATGCCCGGCGCAGCTCCGCCGCGGGCGGCCGCCCGCTCGGCCAGGAAGGCCCGCGTCTCGCGGGCTCCCTCGGTTTCGCTGTAGGCGTAGGATAGGTCGTCGGCCGCTTTCTCGCGGACGATGGCCTTGATCCAATCCGCGACCGGCTCGCCCTTCTTGACGGGGTCGCCGATGTTCTCCCAGACCACCGGAACGTTCCAGCGGCCGAGTTCGCGGGCGAAGGCGACTATTTCGCGGATTTCGTACTTGAGCCTGCCGGCTCCCGGATGGACGATGTCCCTTCTCATGCTGCGCTCCTGTGGGGCGCGTCTCCGGGGGACCGTCGCTTGATCGTTCGCCCGACGGGCGTATACGAAAAAGGCCGCGATCCCCGTTCGGAGGATCGCGGCCCGGTCGTTCGTTACGTGAACGGCTAGTCGCGATCCTCCCGGATAGCGGCCGCCGCGGCGAGACTAAAAGATGTGCTTCGACATAGGTCGACGTGCATGCGGACATTCTCGCGCGGCTCGCCCCCGCGCGTCAAGCCCCCGGCTTTTACTTCGCGCGCGTCGCGTGCGTGGTTCGCGTGCGCGCGTTTTTCGTTCCCGTCGCTCCGTTCATTTGGGCCTGAATTCCGGCGCCAGATAGCGACGGAAATCGGCCATGAAGGAGGCGGTGAACGCCGGCCTCAGTTTCTTGACGCGGCCGAAGGCGGCGAGCAGAGCGGAGAACGGTCCGATCTGGACGAGGAAGAAAAGGAGGATCGCCGCCGCGCGGACGAGGCCGCGCACGGGAAGGGCGAGGTCCTCGCCCAGGGGGAACGAGAGCGCCGCCGCCGTCGTGCCGATGGCGTACGCGAGGTGGAGGCCGAGAGCCAGCGATGAGGTCACGATCGACCTCGTCGGGCAGACGTTGACGCAGCGGTTGCAGGAGAGGCAACGCAGGTTCCACCGCGGCCGGCCGCGCTTCATGCGGACGGCGAGCGCGGGGCAAGTCCGCGCGCAGAGGCCGCATCCCGTGCACGAGTCGTCCGCGATGAAGAGGCGGCCGAGGACGCGGCGCCCCGCCCAACGGAACAGGACGGCGATACCGCCGATGAGGGCGCGGCCCGCGGCGCTCCTCCTGAGGATCGGCCGCTCTCCCGCGATGAGGGCCGCGGCGAAGGCGCGTACCTCGGGATCGTTTTTGGAGCGGATGAGGTCGGCGTCGGCTTTGTCCGGAGGATTGGATACTTGGGTCCAGTTTCCCGGATACGAGACCTCCCCGATGCCCGCGACTTCCCAGCCGCGCCGCCCGAGGATGCGCGCCGCGGCGAAGGGGGCGCCGCCGCCCCAGCCCGGCACGTAGCGGCCCTTCTCCATGACTGCGCCGCCGACGCAGAGCACGGCGACCCTGCGCCCGTCCGCGGCTCCGGTTTTGTCTTTGGCGACCCGGGGCAGCCGAGCGAGCCAGGACCGCATGAGGACCGGGGGAGAGAATCCGAGGGCGGGGAACGCGACGACGAGGAGCGCCGCATCTTCCGTGCCGGCGTAGGGATCGGTCATGCGGGCGCGAAGCTCCCGTGTATCCACGGTCCAGAGCGCGTCCCGGAACGCGCTCTCCATGATCGCGGCGGCGCGGGCCGTGTTGCCCGTGCCGGTGAAATAGCGGATGGCGACCTTCATCCGTCCGTTATTCCACGAACGCGAGGATCGCGCAAGGGAGGAGATGGGGGGCGGCCGCGAGGACCGTCGCGGCCAGCCAGTACCGCGCGGGAAAATGGTCCGAACCGTCGTCGCCGAGCCGCTGCGCGCACGACGCGAGGAAGGCGACGACCCGCGCGATGCCGCCGACGACCGCGAGCGCGGTCGCCGCGAGGACCATCGCCGCCGGCTTCCTGCCGCAGAACGCGTAGATGACGTAGGCGAGAGCCCAGACCGCGACCCAATATGCGCCTCCCGCCTGAGCCAGGGGCATCGTCCATGCCTTACGCGGCCGGCCGGCCTTCCTCCGCAGCGCGGGGGCGAGTACTTCCAGGCCGGCTTCGATCGCGAACCATACCGCGAGGCCGAGCGCGACGATGAGGTAGACCAGGAGGACGTAGCGCGGACGCGTCTCCAGGAGATGCTGAGGCGTCGCCGAGAAGAACAAGTTGGAGGTCACCCGCCTGCCGTCGTTCAGCAAATCCGGATTGGCGAGCACGGATACCGCCGCGACGGCCAGCTCGATCTTGAATCCCCGCTTCCCGATGGTTCCGCTCGGCGCCCAGCGGTATACCGAAACGGTGAGGCCGAGCGTCGCGGCCGCCGCGGCGAGGACGCTGAGGATGGTGGTTCCCCGGCCGTCGATGAGGCAGGCGATCGCTCCGAGGGCGGCCACGCAGGAGCCACCCGCGAGGACGAACGGCCGTTCGAACAGGAACCGCCGCCCGAGGAGTCGGCGGAAGCGGGGAAAGGCCGGCGCATCGGTGAAGAGGAGGGCGTCGATGCGGCGGGCGTACCGAGCCGCCTGAAGGCCCGCGAGGGCGGAAAACGTCGCGCCCGATACGCCGAGCTGCAGGACGGCGAGTTCTCCGCGGACCGCGGCGGGCAGGGAGAGGGTAAGGGCGAAGTAGGCCGAGATCGCCGCGCGGATGACGCACATGCCGATGAGCAGGGTGTAGAGCTTGCTGCCGGAATCGCTGAGCAGCGAGCGCTCGCCCAACCTTCGCGCCGCCGCGCGGCTCCAGGCCGCTACGCTCGGGCCAACCACGGGAGATCCCGCTCTTCGCGGCCGGAACGGTCGCGATCTATGGCGGCGCACCGCGCGTAGGCTTCCGCCGATTCGTACCGGACGAGCCGGCCGTCCCGGATCTCCATGACGGCGTCGGCTACGGGGAGCAAGGGCTCGATGATGTGGCTCGCGACGACGGCCGTGCCTCCCGCCGCAACGAACGAGCGGAGCAGGCGGATGAACGCCGCGGCCCCCTCGACGTCCAAGCCGTTGAGCGGCTCGTCGAGGAGCATGAACCTCGCGTCGCTCATGAAGGCGAGGGCGAGCGCGAGGCGCCGTTTGAAGCCCGTCGACAGCTCCGACGCGCGGCGGTCGCGGTACGGCCCGAAGCCGAAGGCCGCCTCGAGGGCGGCGGCCCGGAATTCGCCCTCCTCCCCCGCCAAGCCGAGGAGCGTCGCGCGGAGGCGCAGCTGTTCGGCCGCGGAGAAGTCGTCGAGGAAACCGCCGCCCGCTTCCACGAGGACCCGGCGCCTGCGCCACGCCCCGGAACGGACGTCGAGCGGCGCTCCCGCCTCCAGGGCGGATCCGCCCGCGATCTCCAGCCGCCCCGCGATAGCGCGGAGCAGCGTCGTCTTCCCCGCCCCGTTCGCGCCGACCAGTAGGGTCCCCTCTCCCCGCGCGAAGGTCGCGGAGGCGTCGGCGATGACGGTTTTCCCCGCGATCTCAAGCCGAAGGGCGGAAAGGGCGAGCATCGGTCACCCGTGGTGGCCGCAACCGCCCGACGCGTGTCCCGCTTCATGCTCCGCGCAGTTCGCCCCGGTATCGGTCAGCGTCCCCGCGAGGAAGGCTTCGGCCGCGGCCTTGGCTCTACCCTGCGCGCCGCGTACCACGGCGATGCCGAAAGAGCCGAGCACGCGGACCGCGCCCTCGCCGATGTTGCCCGCCACGAGCGTGCGCACTCCCGACCGGGCGAGTTCGCCGGCGATGCCGCTCTTGCAGCCGCATTCCGCGCTCGCCGCCATGGTCTCCTCGGCGACGATCGCCTTCCCCTCGACCGTGTAGATCGAGTAGTAGCCGCAATGGCCGAAATGGGCGTCCACGTTTCCTTCTTTGCTCGGTACGGCGATTTTCATACGTTCTCCTTCCGTTCTTCCCACGACGGCCGCGCCGCCTTCCACCCGCAGAGCCTTGCCGTTGACGAGCGCGTCGGCCACCTTGCCGCGGGCCGATTCCACGATGCGGCCGAAGGTCTGCCTCGACACGCCCATGCGCAGGGCCGCCGCCTCGTGGTACAGCCCCTCGTAGTCGGCGCTCCCTAGCCGCGCGGCTCGGGCCCGCGTGGACGGTGCTTCCGCGGCAGGCCCGCGACGACCAGGTCGTAGGAATGGAGGACCATGCGCTCCACGAGCTCGTCGTCGAGTTCGCCGTCGACGATCACCGTGTTCCAATGTTCCTTGTTCATGTGCCAGCCGCCGGTCACCGCGGCGGGGTAGGCGGCGCGGAGATCGTGGGCCAGGCCCGGCTCGCATTTGAGGTTGGCCCGGGGCGGCCTTCCCTCCACGTCGGCGAGGACGAATATCTTTCCGCGGCCCGCGGGTCCCACCCGGACGGTCATGGTCGTCCCGCCGAAGGGGAAGTCCAGGTACGCGCCGCCCAGGGCGAGGCAGAAGTCGCGGAGCCGCTCGATGGTCATGATCCCGCCGCCCGCGCTCAGTCGATCGCGCCCAGCTCGCGGCCGACCAGGGCGAAGGCCGCGACGCAGCGGTCGATCATCGCGCCCGTGTGGGCGGCCGAAAGCTGGACGCGGATCCGCGCGGCGCCCATGGGCACCACGGGATAGCTGAACGCGACCACGTAGATGCCCTCTTCCAAGAGGCGTTCGGCCATGCGGACCGCGAGCTTGGCGTCGCCGAGCATCACGGGGATGATGGGGTGCTCGCCTGGCCGGAGGCGGAAGCCCGCGGCCTCCATCCCGGCGCGGAAGCGTGCGGCGTTATCAGCGAGGCGGTCGCGGAGTTCGGTCGAGGCCGAGGCCAGCCGGAGGGCTTCCCGGGTACCGCCGACGATGGCGGGCGGGATGGTGTTGCTGAAGAGGTAGGGGCGCGCCTTCTGGCGCAGCCAATCGACGAGTTCCCGCCGGCCGGCGACGCAGCCGCCGGCCGCTCCGCCGAGGGCTTTGCCGAAGGGCGTGGTGATGAGGTCCACGCGCCCCATGACGCCGCGGTATTCGTGGGAGCCCCGGCCGGTCGCCCCGACGAAGCCCGTCGCGTGGCTGTCGTCCACGAGCACGAGCGCGTCGTACTTCTCGGCGAGGTCGCAGACGGAGGCGAGGTCGGCGATGTCGCCGTCCATGGAGAAGACGCCGTCCGTGGCGATGAGCCGGTACTTCGCCCCCGCCGCTTCCTGCAGTTTCCGCTCCAGGTCCGCCATGTCGAGGTGGGCGTAGATGGCGCGCTTCGCCTTGCAGAGCCTGACCCCGTCGATGATCGAGGCGTGGTTCAGGGCGTCGGTGAGGATGGCGCAATCGGCGTCCAGGAGGGCCTCGAAGACGCCGCCGTTCGCGTCGAAGCAGGAGGAGAACAGGATGGCGTCGTCGGTGCCGAGGAAGCGGGCCAGGTCCGCCTCCAGCAGCTTGTGCGGTTCCTGGGTACCGCAGATGAACCGTACGGAGGAGAGGCCGTAGCCCCATTCTTCCATGGCGCGGGAAGCGGCGGCGACGAGTTCGCTTCTCCCGGCGAGGCCGAGATAGTTGTTCGCGCAGAAGTTGAGGACCTTTTTTCCGGCCGCGGCCACGGAGGCGCCCTGCCGCGTCGTGAGGATTCGTTCGGTCTTGCGGAGCCCGTCTTCTTGGAGCGCCGCGAGCCGCGCGGCGATATCGCCCTTGATCGATCCGTACATTGGAATCACTCCCTAGAATAGAATTCCGAGGCTGAGGCCTCCGAAGAACCCGCTCCCGGCCTCTTCGGCGCGGAAGCCCGCGATGAGTCCGTACACGAGGGTCGAAGGAGGGGGGAAAAAGCGGTATTCGGCGCCGAGGAAAACCGGCCACGAGCCGGACTCCCCGAGATCCTTCGTCGTTCGGCCGGACAGGGCCGCGACGTAGGTGGGGGCGCGGCGGCCCGCCGCCGCGGCGAGGACGACGGTGACCCTCTCGTCCCAGAGGAGGCCGGGCGCGAGGCCGAGGAAGAAGCCGCGATCGCCGGCGGCGCCGAGCTCCACGGGGAAATCGAGCTGGGCGCCCTTCCCGATCGCGAAGGGCGTGGCCGCGCCGCCTTCGGAGATCCACGCGTACCGAAAGGCCAGGCCGGCGGAGTAGGGGCGCTCCTCATCGGCCCTGAACAGGGCGCGGCGGACGGAGGCGGCGAAGGCGGAAACGGCATCCGCGCTGGAAGAAGCGATGAGGTTCGCCGCGGCGCCCGCTTCCCAGCCCTCGGCGGGCACGAAGCGGAAACCGAGGGCGTAGGGCGGCGCGTCCCCGGCGGCGCCGACGTAGGATTCGCCGAAGAGGAGGCTGCCCTCGATCTGGAACGAAGACGCGGGCAGCGCGCGCGCCTGGGGCGCGTAGAAGGCTCCCGCCACCGACGACCCGACGGCCGCGGGGCGAACCGCGACCGACGAGTCCAGGACGACCGTGAGCCGCTTCACTTCGACGGCCGGCTGAGCTCCCGCGGGAGGCGTCGATACGGCGCGGACGACCGCCTCGTATTCCCCGTCGCGGAGCGGCCTGCCCGCCGCGTCGCGCCCATCCCAGGTGAGCGCCTGGTCCCAGGCGACGAAGGGCCCGAGTTCACGGGAGAAGACTTCTTCCCCGTCTTTCGCCGCGACGGTGAGCCGTCCCGAGCCCGGTCCGCTCACCTTGAACGCGAACTCGGTGGAGCCGAGCCGGCCGGCGTCCAAGGGGTTGAAGCGCCGCCGCGAGGAGCCGAAGTCGGAAACGGAGAATTCGGCGGGGCGGAGTTCGAGTACCACCCGCACGACGTCGTCGGCGCCGACGCGGACCGTCCGGACCGCGTCCTGCCAGCCGAAGGAACGGGCGCGCACCGAATGGATGCCGGCGCTCACCGTGAGGACGCCGCTTTCGCGTCGCGCCTCGTCGATGAATATCGCGGGATCGAAGGGCGCGGCCGCGGATTCCAGGCTCCCCTCGACGGGACGGACCGAGACGTCGATCTTCCCCGTCAGCTCGCGCAGTTCCAGGGAGAGCGACAGCCGCCCCGTCTCCCTGACGAGGATCGTCTCCTGCCGCGGCCTGAAACCGTCTTTCTCCACCAGCAGGCTGTGGGGTCCGGGGCGCAGGTCGATGATGCGGAGGGGCGTCCGGCCCTTGCGGATGCCGTCGATGAAGACATCGGCGCCGACGGGTTCGGTTTCGATGCTCACGCCGGTCCCCTCGCTTTCCTCGACCTTGTCGGGGACGGCGAAGGCAAACGCGGCGACCGCGCAGAGGAGGCTCACGATGAGGATCGACCGGACTCGCATGAGGGCCACTATACCCCCAAACGTCCAAAAAGTGCATTCCCCGTTCCTGCAAACTATACTTGTTATGAGATCGAAGAAACTCTGGAGGATGTATGGAACAGGAACGGAGAGGAGTCTCCATCGGCGGGAAGTTGATCGCCGGTTATCTCGCGATGGTGCTCTTCATGGTCGGCATAGCCGTCACCGGCTATACCAACATGGCGGTCCTCCGAGCTCGCCTCAGGGACATGCACGAAGTGAAGCTTCCTTCCATCGACAATCTCGATCAGTCCGACCGGGATCTCCAGCAATTGCTCGTGGCGGAGCGTTCCCTACTCTCCTTGAGCGCCGACGATCCGAAGGTCAAGGACCTGCTCGCCGCCTATGAGGAGAACGCCCAACAGTCCAAGGATCGCGCCGCCGCGTTCATCGCGCTCTCCGACGGAACGGAGGAAAAGGCCCTGTATGAGGCGTATCTCGCCGAGCGGGCGAAGTGGGAGGCTTCCTCGCGCGAGGTGCTGCGCCTCGCCGCCTCTCAGGCGATGGAAGACCGCATGGCCGCGATCGAGCGGTCGTTCGGGGCCGCGGCGGAGGGTTTCGGCAAGACGCGCGAGTACC
The DNA here is from genome assembly GCA_023406985.1 of Spirochaetota bacterium. GTDB lineage: Bacteria > Spirochaetota > Spirochaetia > Treponematales > Breznakiellaceae > JAEXTK01. The sequence continues at coordinate 10,745 of JAEXTK010000244.1, forward strand.
TCAACCAGCTCGAGGAGTTGACGCTCGAGAAGGCTGCGGCCGAGACGGTCGCCGCGAACGAGGCCTTCGTCCGCTCGGTGATCGTCCTCGTGCTCATTTCCCTCTTCACCGTCGCCCTGGCCCTCGTGGTGGGGCTCACGCTCTCCAATCGGATCCGGAGCGCGCTCGCTGCCGCGGTTTCCTTCGCCGACGGCATCGCGTCCGGCGATCTGACCGGACGCCTCTCCGGCGAGCTCGTCACGCGCGGCGACGAACTCGGCCGGCTCGCGCGGAGCCTGGACTCCATGAACCGGCGCCTCGCCTCGATCGTCGGTTCGATCGACGGCGCCGCGTACAGCATCAACGAGGAGGCGGGGCAAGTCGCCGCTTCGGCCCAGGCGGTCAGCCAAGGCGCGACCGAACAGGCGGCGAGCGTGGAGGAAATCTCCTCCTCCATGGAGCAGATGGTATCCAACATCCAGCAGAACGCCGACAACGCCGTGGAGACGGGACGCATTTCCGGTTCGGCCGCGGAGGAAGGTTCGAAGGGCGGCGAGTCGGTCGCCCAGACCGTCCACGCCATGAAGGAGATATCCAACAAGATCGCGATCATCGACGAGATCGCCCGCAACACCAACCTCTTGGCGCTCAACGCCGCCATAGAGGCCGCGCGCGCCGGCGAATTCGGCAAGGGCTTCGCGGTGGTCGCGAGCGAGGTCCGCAAGCTCGCGGAGCGCAGCCAGCTTTCGGCGGGCGAGATCACCGATCTCTCGGCCAAGAGCGTATCCGTGGCGGAGGAGGCGGGCCGCATCATCGACCGTATCGTGCCCGACATCCGCAAGACGAACGAGCTGGTGCAGGAGATCGTCGCTTCGGGCCGGGAACAGGAATCGGGCGCGTCCCAGATGAATTCGGCGGTCCTGCAGCTGGACCAAGTCATCCAACAGAACGCCTCCGCGGCGGAGGAGCTTTCCGCCATGGCGGCGAACCTCGCCTCCCAGTCGGCTGCCATGCGCGACACGATCGGCTTCTTCAAGGTCTCCTCCGAAGCCGGGGTCGGAAAGATCCCCATGGAGGCGACCGCCGCGGAACGCGCCGCGAAGGAATGGGCGCGGACGCCCGCGCCGAAAGCCCTGCCGCGGGAGACGTCCAAACCGGCCGCGCGGCCTGGCCGACGGCACGCCGAAGCGGGGGCGTCGTCCGACGCGGCCTCATCCTCGGGCGTGGCCGCGACGTCGGTTGCGGGCCAAAAAAAAGGCGGGGGCGCGAAGCCCCCGCTCGGCATCATGCCCGCTGAACGGGCTTCGGATGCCGACTTCGAAGAGTTTTAGTCCTCTCCGCCGACGCCGCCCGAGAAATCGGACTGCACGCCGAGTTTCCGGGCGCCGAGCTGGCCGTCCAGGATGTAGAGCCCCGGGCCGTTCTCGCCGACGAGGGCGAGGCGGCCGAGGATCTCGTTGTCGTTCTTTTCCTCTTCGACCTGCTCGTTCACGTACCACTGGTTGAACGCGTAGGTCGCGTGGTCCTTCTCCTGCTGCGCGAGTTCCGCGATGTCGTGGATGTTCTTGGTGACCGTCTTCTCGTGCTCCAAGGTCTTTTCGAACATCTCCTTCACCGAGGCCCAGGACTTCGGGGGCTCCTTGATGGCCGCGAGCTTGGGCTCCGCCCCCTGGTCCAGCAGGTAGTTGTAGAATTTCATCGCGTGGAACATTTCCTCGTGGTATTGGATCATGAACCACTTGGCGAAGCCGGCGAGGTTCTTGGTGGAACAGTGGGCCGACATGGCCATGTAGAGGTACGCGGAGTACATCTCGTTGTTGATTTGGCGATTGATGGTTTCCGCCATCTTTTGGCTGATCATAGTGGGCTCCTTGGATTCGTTGTTTGTGGGGTGCCGATCGGCCCCCTCTCAAGTATAGGGGGGCGCACTCGGTAAGGCAATAATTATTCCGAGTTAAGTTTTCCCGCCTGGAGGAAACTGAAGTAACCGCCCTCAGTGAAGATGAGGTGGTCGAGGAGGGCTATCCCGAGAAGGTCCCCTGCCGTCTTCAGCCTGATCGTGATCTCCTCGTCCTCGGGGGAGGGGGCGAGACGCCCCGAAGGATGGTTGTGCGCGACGACGACGGCGCTCGCCCGGTCCACGAGCGGGTCGGCGAATACTTCCCGCGGGTGGACGATGGTCCTGTTCACGAGCCCGACCGTCACGACGCGGACGCCGATGACTTCATGGGCGCCGTTGAGCGAGATGCAGACGAAACATTCCTGCCTGCGGTCCGCGAGGTGGCGGACGAGGGGGTAGGCGTCGGCGGGGTTCGCGATGCGTTTCCCGCACGGCCCCCAGCGCCGCCGGCCGAATTCCAGCATGGCGGCGACGGCGCAGGCCTTGGCCTCGCCGAGTCCGGAGAGCCGGGAGAGGTCCTGCACCGAGGGGATGGCGGCCTCGGCGTCCAGTCGTTCCGACAATTCGGTCGACAATTGCGCGACGCCTTTGCCGCGGATGCCCGAATTGAGGACGACGGCGAGGAGCTCCCGATCCGAGAGCGCGGAGGGGCCGTAGGCGGAGAGCCGTTCCCGCGGCCGCTCCGGTGCGGGTATATCGAGGGGACTCGCGTAGGATTTTCCGGGCGAGAAGCCGTCGGCCGCTTCGGTCGTGGTGTCGTAGCGAATTTGCGCTTCCATGCACCGCTTACGGCCCCGGCGCGGCGGACGCTTCAAGGCGGACCTCGATTTCTCCGATTATGGGAACATGTGGACCAGACTTTCGACGTTCCGTATCCTTCCGGCGACGATCGGCCTCGCGCTGCTCGCCTCGGTCGTTTCCTGCGCGGGGGCTCCTCCCGCCCGCCCTTCGCCGAGCGAGCCGATTGAACGGCCGACGCGGCCCGAGCGGCCCGAGCGGATCATGGGGAAGGGCGCGGTGGACGCTTCCCGCCTCGCAGCCTTCCTCATCGCCGCCAATCCCGCGGCCGATCAGGCCGACGCGCGGCTCCTCGCCGCCCTGTACGTGGAAGAGGCCGCGGCCGAGGGGGTGGCGCACGACGTCGCGTTCGCGCAGATGTGCCTGGAGACGGGCTTCCTCCGCTTCGGCAACCTCGTGACGCGCGACATGAACAACTTCTGCGGCCTCGGTTCCATCGGTCCGGGAAAACCGGGCGAACGGTTCCCCTCCGCGCGCATCGGCGTCCGCGCCCACGTGCAGCATCTCAAGGGCTACGCCACCGACGCGGAACTGAACGGCGAACTCGTGGATCCGCGCTACCGCTGGATCAAATACGGAACCGCCCCGACCGTGCACGGCCTGGCGGGGAGTTGGGCCGCGGACAAGGAGTACGGCAACAAGCTGGCGGCCATCCTGGACCGCCTGTACGCCTTCGCGTTCGAGAAGGGCTGACGCTAGAAACGGCCGGTCGCGAGGAGGACGAGGGTGCAGGCATGCATCCAGGGCGTGCCCGCCTCGTCGAGCCGGCGCTCCAGCGCGGGGTTCTCGGCCCCCGGGTTGAGCACGACGCGGCGCGGGGCGAGGGCCACGATCTCCTCGGCGAGGGGGGTCGACCGTTGGGGCGAAAGGTAGATCGTCAGCGTGTCCACGGGCCCCTCGACCTCGGAGAGCCGGCCCCGCGCGGGAACGCCGAGCAGCTCGCGGAGGCGCGGATTCACCGGCACCGCCTTGAACCCCTGCTCCAGGAGTTTCTGGGTAGCCTTGAACGAGTACCGTTCGATATCGTCGCTCGCTCCGAGTACGACTACCGTCCTGTCCTTCGCATGCATGAGGGCCGGCCTCCTTTCTTGGTGAGCGCGCGTAGCGGCGGGCGCCCATTCGCGGTATAAATATAGACATGTTTGCCGAACAATGCATATCCGGGAGAACGTTCGTACCCGCGCTGGTCCTCATGGCGCTCATCGCAGCCGCGCCCGCGACTGCCCAAACGGAAAGCCCCGGCGCCGCTTCCGGCGCCTTCGTCGCCGCGGGCGTCGGCTCGGGCGAAAGCCAGACGGAGGCGGAGGACGCCGCCCGGCTGGACGCGGCGAACAACGTCGTCTTCAAGGAAATGCGCCGCGACGCCGTATACCGCGACCTCTTCGTGCCCGAGGCCTTCAAGAACGGTTGGTTCGAATCGACCCAAGCGACCAAGGACGGCCAAGGAAAATGGACTGCCACCGCGACCATCCGGGTGGACGAGAGCCTCGCCGAGGCGCTGTACTACGGCCGCTATTCCACCACGGTCGGCGCCTTGCTCGACGAGGCGGAAGATGCGCTCCTCGCGATCCGCGCCCTCCAGGAGGCCGGCGGGTCGGCCGAGTCGAACGGAAAGCTCGGCGAGGCCGAGTCGGCCTATCGGCGGGCGGAGGCCAAGTCCGCGGAGACCATGCGCTACCTGGACCCCGTGGAGGACGCGGTCTTCTTCTCCTCCACCGGGAACCGGAAGGCGCCGGAGCTCAAGGTCCTCATCGTAGCCGCGAAAGCGGCCTGCGCGGACGGCATCGCCCGGATCCGCGACGTGCAAGCACGGCTGGCCATGGACGCGGAGGCGCGGAACGTCCTCGACCTCCTGGATTCCGTGGAGGCCGAACTGGAGAACCTGGAAAAGACCGCCGACGCGCTCCATCCCCTCGCCGCCGCGCCGCGGTCGTACGAGACGCGCCTCCTGCGGCTCTCCCGCGACCGCGGCGACGACGCCCTGGAATCGCTGGGGCGCCGGCGCGGCCTCGTGAAGGAGCGGACGGCGGCCTTGAGCGCCGACATGACCTACCCGAAGACGCGGGCGAACCTCGTCCTGGACCGCATCGACGCCCTCGACGAGAGCCTCGCCACTTCCGTCCGGGCCATCGCCGCGGAACTCAGGAAGCGGACGCCCGCCGTCCGGTTCGCGACGTGGGCGGTCGCCCACGAGCCGCGCGACTACCTGTCGATCGGCTACCTCATCCCCGCGGGCATCACCCTCCTCGACGGCGGCACCGAGCGGGTCGAACTCGATCCGGTCTGGGACGCGCGGGCCGAGGGGGCCCTGCCCATGGGCGACGGAGGATTCTGGATCCGCGGCCGGCTCAAGTCGGGCGACGAGGACCTTACGGGCGCCTCGGACCGGACGACGACCATGGCGGTCGATATCGGCTTCTTCTCGGATCGGCTCATCGGCTTCGGGTTCCGGTGGGATTGGGCGCGTGAAGACAGCTCGGGAGACCGGAAAGATTCCATCCCCGCGATCGCGGTGACCTTCGGCGGGGTCGGGGAGGGGTTGGGCGAGACCACCTATGCCCCGCAGTGGACTCTGACGGCCGCCTGGGAATTCCCGGACCGCGACATCGAGGAGTTCGGGAGCGAGGCGATCCCCCTCGATCTCCTGAACGTCTCCCTCGATACGGTCATCCGCCCGTCGAGCTGGGTCCGCTTCGACGCGGACGCCTCTTTCCGCACGCGGACGCGGGAGTCGGTGGACTGGTGGATCGGCAGCGTCGGCGTCGGGATCGGCTTCCGCCTCCCCGTGCTCAAGCCCCTCTTGTGGCGGCTGCGCTGGGAAGGCTGCACGATCGCCCCGGTGCTGGACAACGAAATCGAGCGCGACGCGGCGAAGAGCACCGGCGCCTTCCGCTTCGGCTTCGAGTATACCTTCTGAACCGGAGGGCTGGAGGCGGCCGGCGGGCCGAGAGCGGCCTGAGGCGGCCGAGAGCGGCCTGAGGCGGCCGCCCCCGGTCAGCCGATGATCGTTCCTACGAAATTTTCCCCGCGGAGCAGCGCGCGGAGGTTGTCCAAGTCGCGGCCCGCGGCGCAGACGACCTTGATGCCGATCTTGGCCGCATGGCGACTCGCCACCGGATCGAAGGGGACGTTCTTGCCCGGCGTCCATTCCTCGCCGACCATGGAGCGGAAGTCGGCCCAGGAGATGGCGTCGATGGGTTTCGCGTCGGGGTTTTTCTTGGGATCGTCGGTATACACCTTGGCGATGTTGGAAAGGTTCACCACCTTGTCCGCCTGGAACCGTTCGGCCAGGAGCACCGCGTCGTAGTCCGACGAGAAGCCCGGCTTCCAGCCCGCGGCGACGAGGACTCGTCCGACGAAGGGACCGACCTGGGTGGGATCGATCACGACGTCCTGGGTGCACCACTCGCTCATGACCGCCCTGAGCAGCTGCGCGTTGAGCCGCGTGGCCATGACGCCGATCCAGTCCGCCTGATCGTCCGTGCCGCCACCCGAGACCTCCCGGTACGCCTTCTGCCAGGCCCGCGCGGGGCCGCCGCCACCGACCACGAAAATGAATCGACGCTTCTCGTCTTCCGCGAGCAGGTCGCGCACGAGCGCGACGAACGAGGCAAGGAAAGCCGCATCCGCGGTTTCCGGGGCGACGATCGATCCCCCGAGTGACACTACCGTTACCATAGGTCCGCCTTTCAGTACGTCAGTATACACCGGTCACGGTGATATCGCTCCAGAGCGATGAATAGGATTCCAGTCCGCCGACCGCTTCTTCCCAGACCGTCTGGAACGCGTAGCCCCGCTCCCTGGACGCGATCCTGCCGCGCGGATCCATGGGGGAAAGCACCGAGAGTCCGCGGGAGAAGACGATGCGCTGGCTGTCCAGATTGCCGAAGTAGTATTCCTTGGCGTCCGCGGGCAGGACGAACCCGGCGGGGGCGGCCCGGGCGCCGAGCGCCGGATCCACGGGAACCCAGCCGAATCCGTCGATCCAGAACTCGGCCCAGAAATGGCGCGTCGCCGAACGGCTCTTGTCCACGAGGAACCCGGCGTCGCTCAAGGCGGGGACGTCCACGGCGCGGGCGAGCGCGCAGAAGAGCAGGGAGGCGGAGTAGGCGTCCGCGCGCTTCGCGGCGAGCGCCTCCAAGGCTCCGCCGGTTCCCCCGGCCGAGGTGACGGCGATCTCCGCTACCATCCAGTCGTAGATCTTCCTGGCTTTGAGGTAGGGATTCTTTTCCTTGCCGACGATCTGCTCCGCCGTCCGGACGATTTCCCGCGCATCCGCGGGTATGAGCGAGGTGGAGCCGCGGTACGCGGAGCGGACGGGCGAGTCCGCATCGATCTTTATCGCCGGGGGTTTCACGCGGGTCTCCACGGCGTAGACGTCCACGAGGTAGGACAGGGTGACGGTCGCGCTCGCGCCTTCGGCCAGATCCTTGATCTGGTACAAGGCGGCCCCCCGATGGCCCTCCACGAAGGGGTCCATGCTCCGGGAAAGCAACTTCGCGTTGCGCTGCGACGGCCCGACGATCGGCTGCGGCACCCAGAGATACAGGCTGTTCGATCCGGTCGCCCGGGATATCTTCACGTCCACCGAATAGTTGAACACGAAGCTGCGCTTATCCTTGAAGGTCTTCGTGCCGGGCCGGTCGATGGTCTCGAAGAAGACCGGCGCGGCGTCGCCGCGGCCGGTAGAGACGGTGAGGTTGCCGCTCACGGCTCCGTCGGGGACCCGCACGCGGATTTCGCGGTCGCTCCAGAGTTCGTACGCGAATTCGATATCCGAAGCCTCGATCGAGTCGGGCGCGCGGATCTCGGCCGGAGCCGAGGGCGCCTCTTCCGCGTCCCAGGTGAAGCGCACGGAACCGTTTTCCCTGGACGCCCCGAAGTTGCGCCCGGAGATGACGATGGCGTCCCCGACGCGGCCCGCCGCGGGCTCGAGGGCGAGGATGCGCGGCGCGACGCCCGAATCTTCGGTGGAGACGGGCAGGGGCATGGAATCGCGGTTGGTGAACAGGGCGGCGTTGCTCTTCCTGCCCGAGGCGTGCACGTACACGAGGCCCGATTCGCCGAAGTCCGGTATGCGGACGGCGATGCGGTCGTTCTTCCATTCGATGTACGAGGAGGCGGTGGGCGCGATCCCGGCTATGGTCACCCGGTTCTCGCCGCGTTCGGCGCCGAAACCCGAGCCTTGGATGGTGAGGACCTCGCCCATCTTCCCGATGCGCGGATCGATGGTAACGATCCGCGGCCCGCGGCCGAAGCAGGCCGTGAAAACGAGGGTCGCCGCGAAAACCGCTCCGCGGATCGCGTATTTGGTGCGGCCGCTCCTCATTCGCTCAGTCGCTCATCGCCGGCCTGCGGGACGGGCTGTTTGCGGCTGTCCGCCGCGGAACCGCCCTTGGATGGCGCGGCTTTCTTGAGGATATCCTCGGTCCTGAAGTCGTCCCCTTCGGTCACGAGCGCGCGCGCGGCGTCTTTCGCCGAGGTTCGCGTCTCCCCGCCCTTGGCGTCGGCGGGAACCTTGGGTTGCGGCCCGCTCTTCGCTTCGGGCGCGCTCTTCGTATCCACGGAGGGCTTCGCCTCTTCCGCGGGCAGGTCGCCCGGATTTTCCTCTCCCTGATACGGTTTGAGCACTATCTGGATCTCGATGCGCGCCTCGTTGTTGCCTTTATTGGAGCCGAGCGGGAAGTAGTAGACGCGTTCGCCGAATTCGATGGGGATGGTCTCCATCGTGGTCTGGTACCGTAGCCCCGCGTCCTTCGTGTCGACCCAAACTTGGCCCTGGGCCACGAGCACCTGCCGACCGTCATCCTTCTTGTACGGGGTGAATTGGACGAGCACGACGACGTTGGTGCCGACGAGTTTCAGCGAGACGGGGCGGCCGGGTATGGTGACGCGGGAGCTCGTCTTGTTCCAGACTTCGTCGGCGCCCCGCTCGACGACCCGCGCGACGATGTCCAGCACCACGGCGCGGTCCTTGAGCGCGGATAATATCTCTCCCTTGTTTTCCTGGGCCGCCGCAGCGGAGACTGCGAACAGGATGAAGGCGGCGCCGAATACGGGAGCGGCTCGCGATCTCATCAGGGCGCGCTTCTCCGCACGTAGTCCGCGGCGCGGACGAACGCCGGCTCGCCTGAGGGGGTGAAGCTCTGGCTCTCGGGGAGCTGGATGATCACGATGTTCGTTGAGGCGTCCTGGGCCTCGAGGTAGCTCAAGACGCCGGCCATATCGGATACGGGGATGGCGCCCTGGACGTCGGAGGCGATCCTCGCGACTTCGCGGTCCTTGGATACGCCGGCTACCACCGGTCCGCCGACGAAGGCCGCCGCGGTCGCCACCACGAGGACCGCGGCGATGGCCGCGGGCAGCGGCAGCACGAGGGTGCGCCGCCAGCCCTTGTTCGGGCGCCGGGCGGCGTTGTCCAAGCCGACGACGTTCCGCCAGACGCGGGCCTTGGCCGCTTCCATGCGCTCGGCCGAGGGCGTCTCCGTCCCGCCGGCCGCCGATCCGCCGGTCCTACCCCCGACTGCTCGGTACACGTCGAGCCGCCGGGAACATTCGAGGCAGGAGGCGAGGTGCGATTCCAGCTTTTCGCGCCACGGGGACGGGAGTTCCCCGTCCAGGTAAACGGAAAGCAGTTGACGATCAGGACACATGCGTACCGTCCTTGCCGATCAACGCGGCCAATCGTTCGCGCGCCCGGAACACCCGGACTTTCACGTTGCCCTCGCTGATGCCGAGGGCGCGGCCGATCTCTTTATAATTCAGTTCACCGTATTCCTTCAATATCAGCACCGTCCGTAAATTCTCCGGCAACAGGTCCAAGGCGGCTTTCACCTCGTGGCGGGTCTCCTCCTTGAGGTAGACGCCCTCGCCGGTTTCCTGCTCCCGCCGGTCCTCGCGGAAGGCGCGCTGATACGCTTTGCGTTCGCGTTCCTTCCGTTTGGCGTAGTTCAGCGAGCCGTTCTTCACGACCCGGATGAGCCAGTATTTCGCTTCCTCCGCGTTCGGGAAACTCATGCCCTTTTCATGGAGGCGCGAAAAGGCGTCCTGGCAAAGATCCTCGGCGGCTTCCTCGGTCCCCGCGATCCTGAAGGCGACCCTGAAGAGGATAGGGAACGCCGAATCGTAGAGACGACGGAAATCCGCCTGGGACCGTGCCCCATTGCCTAGAAACAAAGCATGGCTCCGATCGTTACAGCCGCTCCGGCCATATTCACGCGCGCCGCCACGTGGTCCCCGCGGGCCCGTCCGCCAGGATGACGCCGCGTTCCTTGAGGGCGTTCCGCACGGCGTCCGCGGCGGCGAAATCCCGCGCCTTCTTCGCCTCGGTCCGCTTGGCGATGAGCGCCTCCACCTCGGCCACGAACGCCGGGTCCTCGTCCGCGTTCGCCGCACCGGCGGCCGCCTCTTCCGCGAGCTTGAGGCCGAAGACCCGGTCCATGTCGAACGCGAGGCGGAGCGCCTCCGCGGCGTCCAGGTCGCCGTCCCGCACGAGGCCCCAGAGTTCGGCGAGCGCGCGGGGAGTGGAGAGGTCTTCGTTCAGGGCCGCGTCGAAGGCGTCCAGATAGGCCCTTCCTTTTTCGGAAAGCGCGGCGCGGTCAAGGGACGCGTTCGGCGGGGCACCGCCGGCCTTCTCCGCGAGGAGGCGGATGCGTTCGGTGAGGGCCTTCCGCGCGTTGCGGGCGCCGTCCAAGGCATCGTACGAGAACTGGAGCTGGCTGCGGTAGTGGCCGCCCAGGAGGAAGTAGCGGTAATCCAGGGGGTGGTACCCCGCGTCCACGAGCGACTGGAGGGTGAGGAAGCCGCCCTTCGACTTGGACATCTTGTCCTTGCCCATGACGAGGAATTCGTTGTGGACCCAGTACTTCACCCAGCGCTTCCCGGTCGCGGACTCGCTCTGGGCGATCTCGTTCGTGTGGTGGATGGGGATGTGGTCGATGCCGCCCGCGTGGATGTCGAAGCTTTCGCCGAGGTAGCGCATGCTCATCGCGGAGCATTCGATGTGCCACCCGGGATATCCGCGGCCCCAGGGGCTATCCCAGGTCAGGGCCTGGTTCTCGAACTTGCTCTTGGTGAACCACAGGGCGAAGTCCAGGGGATTGCGCTTGTTCTCGTCCACGCCGATGCGCGCGCCGGCCTTGAGGTCGTCCAGCTTGAGGCGCGCGAGCTCGCCGTAGGCGGGGAATTTCGTGATGTCGAAGTAGAGGTTGCCGCCGGCCGAATACGTGTAGCCGTTCGCCTCGATGCGCACGATGAGGGCGATCATGTCGGCGATGTGTTCGGTGGCCTTGCAGACGACGTCGGGCCGCTCGATGTTGAGGGCCGCGGTGTCCTTGAAGAAGGCGTCCGTATAGAAGGCCGCGACCTCCAGGACGCTCTTGCCGCGTTCCTCGGCGCTCTTCACCATCTTGTCGTCGCCGGTGTCGACGTCGCCGGTGAGGTGGCCGACGTCGGTGACGTTCATGACGTGGGTGACCTTCATCCCGGCGCGGCGCAGGGTCCGCACGAGGATGTCGTGGGTCACGTAGGCCCGGAGGTTGCCGATGTGCGCGTAGTTGTAGACCGTCGGACCGCACCCGTAGAAACCGGCCGTGCCCTCGACGAGGGGGACGAAGGGTTCGACGGTCCGGCTGAGGGTGTTGTAAAGCGAAAGCGCCATTGGTCCTCCAGGACGGCCCCGCGCCGCGGCGAAGGGGCTCCGTTGCCGCGGCGGCTATCCGATGGAGCCGACGCTGCGGTAGAATAGGGACGATATGGTTACCGTACGGAAATTGTTCGAAAAAATCAATATAGGGAACGAATTCGGCGGCGATCTGCGCTTCGACGAGCCCCTCGCCCCGCATACCACGTTCCGCGTCGGCGGGCCGGCCGACGCGTGGTTCCGGCCGTCGGGCCCGGCCGCGGTGGAGGCCATGGCGAAGGTGCTCCGCGCGGCGGCCGCGGAGGGCATCCCGGCCTTCGTCCTCGGCGGGGGCGCCAACGTGGTCGTCGCCGACCGCGGCGTCCGCGGGGTGGTGATCGACACGACCGGCTGGGTCGGCTGCGAGTTCGGAGGCGGCCGGGAAAGGACCGTCCGCGTACGCGCGGGAACCGCGGTGGACGACGCGGCGGAGGAGTGCGCCGGCCGTTCGTCCGCCGGCCTGGAATTCCTCGCGGGGATGCCGGGTTCCATCGGCGGCGCGGTCTGGATGAACGCCCGCTGTTACGGTAAGTCGATCTCGGATGTTCTCTTGGAGACCGAGATCCTGGACGAGTCGCTCGACCTCGTGACCGTCCCGTTCAGGGCCGAGGATTTTTCGTATAAGCGGAGTCCCTTCCAAACCCGGTCGGCGCTCATCGTCGCGGCCCGGTTCCGCCTGGAAGACCGGAGCGCGGAGGAGCTCCGCGCCGAGATGGAAAAGTATCGCGCGGACCGCGTGGCCAAGGGGCACTACCGCCTGCCGTCCGCGGGCTCGGCGTTCAAGAACGATTACGCCTTCGGCGTTCCGACCGGCAAGATCGTGGATGAACTCGGCTTGCGCGGTCTGCAGATCGGCGGGGCCCGCGTCGCGGATTGGCACGGGAACATCATCGTCAATACGGGAAACGCCGCGGCCGCCGACATCCGCGCCCTCGTGGAGGAAGTCGCCCGGCGGGTCCGCGCGGAGAGGGGGCTCGTCCTGGAAAGCGAAATACTCTTCGTCGGCGATTGGGAGACGGACCGACGCTGAAAAAACCGCGGCGGCCCGCTATATTGAGAGCGGTACCCGCTCTATCGTCTGGAGGACTCTTGAAGGTCATACCGAAGACTCCGCACGTTCGTGCGCGACGCATACTGTTTCATCCTCGCGCCTGGGCCATCGTCGCGGCCCTCGCCGCGTTCGCGATACCGGCCGTACCCGCCGCGGCCGCTTCCGGCAGGCCGGTCGGCATCGTCCAAGAATTGTTCGGCTCCGTCACCGTAACCCGCGACGGGGAAGTCCTCGCCTCCCTCGACGTGGGGGATACCATAGCCTCCTTCGACCTCATCAAGACGGGCGCCGACGGCTCCGTCGTGGTGGCCTTGGACCGCTCCTCCGGTATGGCGGGGACCCTCGCGGTCAAGCCGAAGTCCGTCTTCGCGGTCAAGGTGGAGACCCTCCGCGGGCAACCGACCACCGAAGGCGAGGTCCTGGCCGGCGCGGTGGGCGTGAAGGTCCGCAAGATAGCCGGCGACCCGGCCCTCAACGTCCGCACCGGCAACGCGGTCATGGGCGTGCGCGGCACGTCCTTCGACGTGGTCGTCTCCGTCAACGATTCGCTCCTAGTCGGCTGCACCGAGGGGAAGGTGCTCTGCACGGGCACGGACGGCGAAACGCTCGAGGCCGTGCCCGGGCAGGTCGTGGAGAGTCCCGCCGGCAGCCGCCTCCGCCGCGTTCCCATCGCCGTGTCCAACCTGGCCGCTTTCCGCGAGTCCTGGATGGCGGACGAGATAGCCGCGTTCAAGGCGAATCCGACCGCCGCCCTGGACCAGTACATGCGGGCCTATCGGCGCATGCGCGACCGGTTCCGCTCCGCGTTCGCGCCCTTGGCGGGCGACCCGACCCTGGAAGCCTGGAAGGCCGAGCGCCGGGCGGGCACCGTCCCCCGCGGCGACGACGTGGCCGTCATGAAACAGAAAGCCGCCTTGGCGCGGAAGCTCATGGCGGTGCGGGGAAGCATGTTCCTCTTCGAACGGATCTACTATCGCCTGGACGAGATACGATCGTACGTCGGGGATACCGCCTTGCGCGCGGACTTGCCCTCGGGCGGCACCGTCTACGATTTTTACCGGGAGTTCACCGGCGAACGCGCGGAACTGGAGCGTAAGGCCGCGGCGTATCGCTTCGCGCTCTCGCTCTTCGCGGAACGCAACGAGGGTCGTTCCCCGATGTCGGCCATGGACGACGATACGGACGATTTCTTCAAAGAAGATGACGATTTCTTCAACTAAGGTATCGAGGGGTCGCCCTCAATGTGCGACTGTCTCCTGTTTCGACGTTGACAAAGCCGAAGCAGGGTTCCTATACTCGATGAATAATAGCGGCGGGTCGGCGTGAACGTCGCCGGTTACGGGGAGCGGGATGACAAACCAACTGCAACTTGCCTTCGTTAATTTCAAAAAAGACTCCTACATCATCGTCGAAGGCAAGCAGAATGCCGACCGCTTCTTCATCATCCGGCAGGGAAAGGTCCGTCTGTTCAAGGAAGTGGAAGTCGTGGAGGAGGAGGGCGGGAACGTCATATCGCCCGGCGACTTCTTCGGCGTCGTCTCCACCATGTCCAGCCACAGCCACATCGAGACCGCGCAGGCCCTGACCGACGTGACCCTCATCTCGGTCCAGAAGGAACAGTACGGGCAGCTCATCCAGAACAACACCCCGGTGGCGATGAAGATCATCCTCCAGTTCTCCAAGCGCATGCGCTACCTGGACGAAGCCCTCACCCGCCTGACCCTGAAGAATACCGCCGAGGCCGATCCTTCGCACCTGTTCAAGGTGGCCGAATACTACGCCAAGCAGAGCCAGTACAACCAAGCCTATTACGCGTACCATCAGTACATCAAATATTGCCCCACGGGGGAGAACGTCCAGATCGCGCGGGAGCGCATGGTCAAGATCCAGCCCTACGCCAAGGCGGTGTACCTGGAGCGCAAGGCCGACGAATTCAACCGCATGTATCCGAAGGATACGATGATCTTCTCCGAGGGGCAGCCCGGCGAGGAGCTCTACATCATCCAGCGGGGTTCGGTGAAGATCACGAAGATCGTGGACAACAACGAGGTCTTGCTGGCGGTGCTGAAGTCGGGCGACATCTTCGGCGAGATGGCACTCCTGGAGTCCAAGCCCCGCTCCGCGAGCGCGGTAGCCTACGAGGATTGCACGGTGCTCGCGGTGAACCGGGAGAACTTCCAGCGCATGGTCGGCACGCAGCCGCAGATCGTGACCCGCCTCACCCAGCTCCTCGCGGAACGCATCTGGTTCATCTACAAACAATTGGCGAATACGCTCATCTCCGATCCGCTCGGCCGCATGTACGACGCGCTCCTCATCCAACTGGAGAAGAACCGCGTCATGCTCGGTCCGGTGCCCTACGTCTTCGATTTCGGGCCGAAGGAGCTCATCAACATGGTCGGCCTGCCCCTGGCGGACGGCAACATCGTGCTCCACAAGCTGCTCGAGAACCAGAAGATCCGCGTCACCGACAACAAGATCGCCCTCACCGACGTGTCCGAGGTCGTGAAGCAGACCGAATACTTCCGCAAGATGCAGAAGATCGAGCGGGCGCGCCGCGAAGCCTCCGTACGGAACGCCTAGGCGGGCTCCTTCAGAATTTCCGCTGATCGCCGATAATGAGGACGGGGCGGTTCCGCGACAGGGGCCGCCCCGTGAAGTATCCGGGGGGAACGATGGCCAAATCGATGGGGAAGGCTCACGGGAGTTCCGGCGCCGCGTCCGTACGG
>JAEXTK010000268.1 GCA_023406985.1 Spirochaetota bacterium
GGGGGGGGCGACCCTGCTCATCGGGGAGGAGACGGACGGGGCCCTCCACGAGTCCCAAATCCAGGCGGCGCTCTGCCGGCCCTTCTCCTACGGGGCCCGCGACTACGCGGTCTTCGACATGGACCGCTGCATCCTGATCGATCCGCGGGGGGACTACAACGATATCCTCCTCATCGTGGAGCACGCGAACTACCGCCTCCTGGAACTCCGGTCCCTGGACCGCCACCTGGATCATCGCCTGGACGAGGCGGAGAAGGACCTGACCGCCTACGGCACGCGCCGCCGCGGCCGCACCTTGGGACGCCGCCTGCGCGGCAACGCGCCGCGGGCCAAATTCGCCCGGATCCAGGAACTCCGCTTCGAATCCCTCTTCATCCTGGAAAACCTGGAGAACTCGTCCAAGATCATCGGGGACTTTTACCTCGGCCAGATCTACGACCAGCTCTGCACCATCCTCAATACCGACGGCTGGAGCCGGTCCGTGCAGCGCCGTTTGGACGTCCTCTCCTCCGTCTACGATATGGCCAAGACCGATTCGTCCGAGCGGCGGATGCTCGGCCTGGAGATCGTCTTCATCGTGGTCTGCATCATCTTTCCGGTCATCCAGATCGTCCAGGTCTTGTTGCTCGATTGACCGCGGGCTATAGTCGCCTCCGATGAACCAAGACTCCAAGAAATCCGCCTTCGTCGCGGTCATAGGCCGGCCCTCCGCCGGAAAGTCCACCCTCCTCAATTCCCTCTGCGGCGAGAAGGTGGCCATCGTCAGCCCCGTCCCCCAGACCACGCGCAACGCCATCCGCGGCATCGTGAACCACGAGCGGGGACAACTCGTCTTCATCGATACGCCCGGGCGCCACGTCTCCGAGAAGAAGCTCAACCGGAAGCTCATGGATGTCGGCGCCAAGGTCCTCTCCGAGGCGGAACTCGTCCTCTACGTGCTCGACTCCACGCGGAAAGCGGGCGAAGAGGAACGCGCGGTCGCGGCCCTGCTCGCCCCCGTCGCCGATCGGGTCGTCGCCGCGATCAACAAGATCGACGCGAACGACGCCGATCCCGACGCGGCCCGGGCCTTCCTCGCCGAGGCCCTGCCGACGCTCGGCGACGATCGCATCGTGCGGATATCGGCGCGCAAGAAGGACGGCATCGCCGACGTGCTCGCCGTCCTGTTCGCGCTCGCCCCCGCGGGTGACCCCATGTACCCCGAGGATTACTACACCGACCAGGAAGTGGATTTCCGGGTGGCGGAGATCATCAGGGAAAAGGCCATCAACCGCCTTTCCGAGGAACTCCCCCACTCCCTGTACGTGGAGATCGAGGATACCGAGCTCCGGGACGAGGAGACGAGGCTCTGGGTGCGCGCCTTCATCATCGTCGAACGGGAATCCCAAAAAGGGATCGTCGTCGGGAAAGGCGGCAGCATGATCAAGGCCATCCGCCTCGCCGCGCAGAAGGAACTCAACTCCATCTTCGACTGGAAAGTGGAACTCGACCTCCGGGTAAAAGTCGGCAAGGATTGGCGGCAAAACGACAAGACCCTCCGCCGCCTCATCGACAACCTATAATAGGACTATTTTGGCATCTTAATATATATTTCTATTATTAAGTGTCATATTCGACTACTTATACAGGCATCAGATATAGTGACAAGTATGGTACTTTGAATCACAATTCCGTGATATAATGCCGTATGAGTCATCAAGAAGGATACAAGGAAGACCTTTCCCTGATGAGCGACAGGGCGATCTCCGCCGAGCTCGCCGGGAGGCTCAAGCGCACGAGGCTCAACGCCAACCTCACGCAGGTCGAACTCGCCGCCCGTTCCGGGCTGAGCCTCAGGACCGTCATCCGCGCGGAATCGGGCGAGACGGGGACCACGATCCTCGCGCTCATCGCCCTCCTCCGCGCGCTCGGTAAGCTCGATTCCTTGGACTCCTTCCTTCCCGCGCCGCCGCCGAGCCCGCTCATCGCGCGCTCACGCGAGACGCCGTATCGCCGCCGGGCATCCAAACCCCGCAAGGCTACCGCCCCGGAAACGGGCGCTGGTTGGAAGTGGGGCGACGAGACGTGAGCGTCGTATCGGCGGACGTCCTCCTCTGGGGCAGCGTGACCGGGGCGCTCTATTGGGACAGCGCCCGGTCGCTCGGCTTCTTCGAGTACGCGCCGTCCTTCCTCGGCGCGCCCGTGGAGATAGCCCCGCTCACCATGCCGCGCGCGGCCGGGATCTTCAGCTTCCCCGAACTCCCGCGCCAAACCTTCAAAGGTCTGCCCGGACTCCTCGCGGATTCCCTCCCGGATAAATTCGGCAACGCGGTCATCGACCGCTGGCTCGCGGAGCGGGGCCGGCTGCCGGAAAGCTTTTCCCCCGTTGAACGCCTCTGCTACATCGGCTCGCGGGGCATGGGGGCCTTGGAATTCCGGCCGGCCATCCGGGAAGCGACGGAGGGATCGACGCCGCTCGACCTCGCCGAGCTCGTCCAGTTGGCGAATCGGGTGCTCTCCGATCGCTCCGGCCTCCGTACCAGCCTCCAGGACGGAGGCCCTTCGGCCCTGGATGCCATCCTCTCGGTGGGAACCTCGGCGGGCGGGGCCCGCGCCAAGGCTGTCGTCGCGTGGAACCGGGACACCGGCGAGCTGCGGTCGGGACAAACGCCGGCCCCCGCGCCCTTCGAATACTGGATAGTGAAATTCGACGGCGTGACCGGAAACGCGGACAAGGAGCTCGGCGATCCGCGCGGCTTCGGCCGCCTGGAATACGCCTACCACCTCATGGCCCGCGCGGCCCGCATCGACATGACCGAATGCCGCATCCTCGAGGAGGGGGGCCGGGCCCACTTCATGACCAAGCGCTTCGATCGGACGGACGCGGGCGGCAAGATCCACATGCAGAGCCTCTGCGCGATCGCCCACTACGATTTCAACCTGGCCGGCGCCTACGGGTACGAGCAGGCGTTCATGACCGTCAAACGCCTCCGGATGGAGGCCCTCGCCGAGAAGAACGCCCTCGAGCAACTGTTCCGGCGCATGGCGTTCAACCTCATGGCGCGCAACCAGGACGACCACACCAAGAACATCGCCTTCCTCATGGATCGGTCGGGCGCCTGGCGGCTCGCTCCGGCCTACGACCTCACCTTCGCCTACAACCCCGCGGGCGCGTGGACCTCGAGCCACCAGATGTCGGTGAACGGCAAGCGCGACGGTTTTTCCGCGGACGATCTCATGGCCGCGGCCGCGGTGGCCGACCTTCGGCCTCCGCGCGCGCGGAGCATCCTCGCGGAGGTGGCGGAGGCCGTCGCCGCCTGGCCGCGCTTCGCTTCGGAGGCCGGCGTGCCGAAGGATTGGGCGGACGCGGTCGCGTCGGTCCATCGGCGGGAACTCGCGCGCTAGCGGATCCGCACCATCGACACCTGGACCTCGCCGCCCTCGTCGTCGCGGAAGTAGATCTCGCCGTCCTGCACGGAGC
Organism: Spirochaetota bacterium; assembly: GCA_023406985.1. Lineage (GTDB taxonomy): Bacteria > Spirochaetota > Spirochaetia > Treponematales > Breznakiellaceae > JAEXTK01. Next base: position 3,461 of record JAEXTK010000268.1, read on the forward strand.
ACTGGAGCTTCATGCTCGCCCGCGCCAAGCCGGCGAGGCGCCGGCTCGAATCGGCGTCCACGCAGAAGACCGCCAGGTTCCTGAGGCCACCCGCGTCTGCGGCGATCGGGTCCCACCAGCGGTCCGGGTTCGCCGAATAGGCATACACGCGGACTTCCCCGGACCGGCCGGCCGCCTTGGAGAGCACGCGGGAATCGGGGTGGCCCACTTCGATCCAAAGCTCGATCGCCCCGGTCAGATCCTTCAGCCACAGGTCCGGCTCGTCCGAGTCGGATATGCCCTTGCCGAATTCCAGCCGCTCGTGCCCGTTGAGCGCGAACGCGAGGAGGCGGATCATCATGCGCTCGTCCGTCTCCGACGGGTGGCGGGCGAGCGTCAACTTGTGCGTCTCGTAGTAGTGCCGATCCATGTCGACGATTTCGAGTTCAGCCTTGTATACGGTCGATTTCAGCGCCATGCCGCATGGTGGCCGATGGAACGGAAGCGGTCAAGGCCGCCGCGGCGTTGACCGGCGATCCGGAAAACGCGATCATATGAACCATGAACCCCTTCGTCCTTTCGGTCCTCGCCTCCATCCTCGTCAACGCCGCGTTCTTCGCGTACGCCGCGGCGAAGCGGACGGACGTGGTCACCGACCTTTCCTACAGCCTCTCCTTCGGCCTCGTGTCCGTCGCCTTGATCCTCCTCAACGGCGACGCGCCCGTCGCCGCCCTCGCGCCCGCCGCGCTGACCGTCGCGTGGGCGGTCAGGCTCGGCGCGTACCTCTTCGGTCGGATCATCGTCACGAAGGTGGACCATCGCTTCGACGGCATGCGGGAGTATCCCCTGAAGTTCGCCCGCTTCTGGATCCTCCAGGCGGCGGCCGTCATGATCATCCTGCTGCCGGTGACCGCCTCGGTCGCGTCGGCGGCCGCGCCGCGGGCCTTCGGCCCCTTCGAGCTCGCGGGCCTCGGCCTCTGGATCGCGGGCTTCCTGATCGAGGCGATCGCCGACGCCCAAAAGGCGGCGTTCAAACGGGGCGGCAACCCGGCTTTCATCTCGAGCGGCCTGTGGGCGTACTCCCGCCATCCGAACTATTTCGGCGAGGCCCTGCTCTGGTGGGGCCTCTTCGTCTACGTCCTGCCCGCGCTCTCGGGGGCGCTGTTCCTCGCGGTCCTCGGGCCCGTCTTCATCACTCTGCTGCTCCTGTTCGTGAGCGGGATCCCGCTCCTCGAAAAGAGCGCCGACGCCAAGTACGCCGCCGACCCTGCGTACGCGGCCTACAAGCGCCGCACGAGCGTGTTCATCCCGCTGCCGCCCCGGAGGGACTAGCCGGCGCGGGGGCCGACCGACGCAGGGGCCGACCGGCGGTCCTATTCGCTCATCGTGACGACGGAGACGGCGCCCGGCCCCGAGTTGAGCGCCACGACCGCGGAAATCTCGGTGATGTAGAGCGGCGGGAAGCCGAGCTTCCGCTCAAGGTCCGCGGCGAGGGCGCGCGCCTTCTCCTCGGCTCCGGCATGGCCGATCGCGTACCACCGGAGCGGCGCCGACGCGTGCACCTCCGCGGCCATCCGCACGAGCGTCCTCAGGTTGGCGCGCTCCGAGAAGGCTTTCCCGAACAGCACCGACTTGCCCGCGGCGTCCACGGAGACGATCGGCTTCAGGTTGAGGAGGCGCGCGACGAAACCCTTGAGCGGGCTGACCCTCCCGCCCCTGACCATGTAGCGGAGGCTCGTCACCGAAACGAAGATGCGCGCCTTCGCGGACCAATCGCCGAGCGACGCGAGGATGTCATCCTTCGAGGCCCCCGCCTCCGCCGCTTCGGCGGCGCGGAGCACGATGAGGCCGAGGGAGCCGGAGAGGTGTTTGGAATCGAAGGCGGCTACCGCCCCGCCCCGCCCCGCGGCTTCCTTCGCGCTCGCGGCGAAGGTTCCGGACATGGCGGCCGAGAGATGGATCGCCACGACGCCGTCGTAATTATTCCCGAGGAAAGAGTACAGGCGGGAAAAGAACCGGGCGGGCACCTGGGAGGTGCGGGGAAACGCGCCTTTTCCTTCGGAAAAAGTCCTGAGCCGCGGAGCATCGATCGTGAGCTTGTCCAGGTACTCGCTGCCGCCGGCGCGGATGAGGAGGGGGACCGCGTGGACGTTATGCCGCTCCATGAGCTCGGGCGGGAGGTCGCAGGACGAATCGGTCACGATGGCGACGCGGGACCTTCGGTCGTGCGCGTCGGCGTACTGGAGGCGCATATCGTCGACCTTCTGGTTATCCACCACGCCGAACCGGCCGAGCGCGGCCATGACTCCCGCGGGGTCGTCGGTGTGGACATGGACCTTGATGCGCTTGAGGCCGCCCGCCACGATGAGGCAGTCGCCGAAGGCGGCCAAGGCCGCCCTGACCTGGCCCGCGTCGACGCGCTCCTTCTCGACGATCGCTTCCGTACAATACCGGTACGAGCCCGGCCGCGGGGACAAGAGTTCCGCGGCTCCGGCGTGGGAATCGAAGTCCAGGGGTACCGCTTCGCCGGCGGATTCGCGCTCGGGGGGAGCGCCGTTCGCCAGGAACTCGTGCATCCCCTCGACGAACTCCACGAACCCCGCGGCGCCCGCGTCGACTACGCCGTTAGCCTTGAGTTCGGGAAGGAGCGCGGTGGTCTCGGAGAGCGATCGCCGGAGGTCTTCCCGCGTCGCGGCGATGAGGTCGAGGAAGTTGCCGATTCCCTGCCCGTGCTTCGAAAGGGACGCGGCCCAGCCGCCGAGCACCGACAGGATCGTCCCCTCGCGCGGCTCGGTCACCGCGGCCATGGCCAGGCGGTAGGCGTGGTGGACGCCCGTAACGAATTCGTGGGGGCGCAATTCCGCGCTCCCGATCGCCTCGCTCAAGCCCGTCACGAACTGGGCGAAAATGACGCCCGAATTGCCGCGCGCGGAAAGGAGCGCGGCGTCGGCCAGCGTATCGAGCGTCGCGGCCGCCGAGGCCGTCGGCGCCGCGTGCGCCAAGGTCCCCATCAGCGTCGACGACAGGTTCGTTCCCGTATCCCCGTCCGGGACCGGGAATACGTTGATGCGATCCAGGTAGCTCCGCGCGGCGTTGACGCGCCGCGACCCCGCGCGGAAAAAGCCGTACACTTGGTACCCGTCGAGCGTCGTCATGCCCCCTCCACCGCCTCGCGTCTCGGTTCCTTCGTGCAGTGGAACTATAATGGAACGGAGGGCTCCGCGCAAAAAAGCCCCGGACGGCCGATCCTGGCCGTCCGGGGCGACGCGGAGGGAGGGAAGACGATTACTTCTTGTCCCCTTCCCGGATCTGTACGCGGCGGATCTTCCCCGAAATGGTCTTGGGCAGCTCCGTCACGAACTCGATCACGCGCGGGTACTTGTAGGGGGCCGTGGTCTTCTTGACGTGGTCCTGGAGCTCCACCTTGAGTTCCTCGCTCGCGGTCCAGCCCTTGGCCAGGACGATGGTGGCCTTGACCGCCATGCCGCGGTCCGGGTCCGGCACTCCGGTCACCGCGCATTCCAGCACGGCCGCGTGCTCCAGGAGGGCGCTTTCCACCTCGAAGGGGCCGATGCGATAGCCGGAACTCTTGATGACGTCGTCGGAACGGCCGACGAACCAGAAGTAGCCGTCCTCGTCCCGCCAGGCCATGTCGCCGGTATAGTACACGCCGTCATGCCAGACCTTCGCGGTGAGCGCGGGGTCACGGTAGTAGCCGCCGAACATCCCCGCCGGTTTCGCCTTGTCGGTGCGCACCACGATCTGGCCTTCCTCGCCCACCTCCACGCTGCCGCCGTCCTCGCGCACGATATCGATGTCGTAGAGGGGCGCCGGCTTCCCCATGGAGCCCGGCTTCGGCTCCATCCAGGGGAAGGTGGCGAGGGTGACGGTGAGCTCGGTCTGGCCGTAGCCCTCCATGAGCTTGAGGCCCGTCGCCGCCTTGAACTGCTCGTACACTTCCGGATTGAGCGGCTCGCCCGCTACGGAACAATGTTCCAGGGCGGAGAAGTCATAGGTCGAGAGGTCTTCTTTGATGAAGAAGCGGTAGATGGTCGGCGGGGCGCAGAAGGAGGTCACCTGGTGGCGCGAAACCACCTCGAGCATGCTCTTCGGCACGAAGCGGTCGTAATCGTAGACGAAGACGGCGCACTCGCAGAGCCACTGGCCGTAAATCTTGCCCCAGGCGGCCTTGGCCCAACCCGTGTCGGCCACGGTGAGGTGGAGCCCGCCCTTCTTGACCTGCTGCCAATACTTGGCGGTCAGGAGGTGCCCGAGCGGATAGGCGAAGTCGTGGCGGACCATCTTGGGCATGCCGGTCGTGCCCGAGGTGAAGTAGAGCAGCATGATGTCGTCGTTGACGGCGGCGTCCTTCCCGGTGGGACGGACGAAACCGGCGGAGGCGGCGGCGACCGCGGCGTTGAAGTCGATCCACGGGGCCGTTCCGCCCGGGCGGCCCGCCGCGGGATCTGAGGACGGCGGCGTATGCACCGAGCGCACGAAGGCCTTGGCGGCCAAGGTCGGACAGGAGGGAGCGGCCTCGTCCACGTGATCCATCACCGCGGCTTCGTCCACGCAGACGATCATCTTGATGTCGGCCGCGCCGCAGCGATAGACGATGTCCTTGGTGGTGAGGAGATGGGTCGCGGGGATGGCGATCGCGCCGAGCTTGTGGAGGGCCAGGAGGGCCGGCCAGAACTCGTGCCGCCGCTTGAGGATGAGCATGACCGGGTCGCCCTTCCCGATACCGGCAGACCGGAAGGCGGCCGCGTTCTTGTCCGAAAGCCGCTTGAGGTCGGCATAAGTGAAGGTCGCCTCGGCGCCTTTCTCGTCGCACCAGACGAGCGCCCGCTCGTTCCCCTGCGTCCTCGCCAGCTCGTCCATGACGTCGTACGCGAAATTGAAGGAAGCCGGCGTCTTCAGGGCGAAGGCGCGGGCGAAATCCTCATAGGAGTCGAATTCGGTTTTCTGGAGGAATCGTTCGATCATGTGTCCTGCTCCTAGAGGATGACGGCGAGGAACCGCGCGCGTTTGCCGCCCAGGGCCTTCATGCCGTGGGGTTCGCCCGAATCGAAGTACAGCGAATCGCCTTCGTGGAGTTCCAGCTCGTGGCCTCCGACGGAAACGAGGAGCGTGCCTTCCACGACGTAGTCGAATTCTTGGCCCGGATGGGTGTTCAGCTCGAGCGGCCGCTGCGCCGACTCGCCTCCTACCTCCACGAGGAAGGGCTCCGCCTTCTTCTGGATGAAGTTGTGGGCCAGGCTGCGGTACTTGTACGGAGCGCGGCGAACGACCGCGGGACCGCGCTCGGCGCGGGTCAGGCAGTAGGTCTTGAGCCGGGGCGCCTCGCCGGTGATGAGCTCCGCGAGATCCACCTTGAAACGGCCCGCGATCTCAAAGAGCACCCCGACGGGAATGTCCGAGGCTCCCGACTCCCAGGTCGCGTAGACCTTCAAGTCGACGCCCAATTCCCGCGCCAGGCTCTCCGCGGAGACGCCCTCGATCTCCCTGAGCTCGCGCACGCGCGACGCGATCTCCTGCACTTGTCCGACCATACCGGCCTCCCTATCATCGATCGTGACTGATTCCGACTTTTAATAATCTTAAAGAGACTTTAGCTAGATTGCATCTCAGCATACGACAGGATGGCCGGCTCGTAAACAGGGAAAGAGGAATTTCTCCCGCGCGTTTCCGCGGCGCCGCGCCGGGCTCCGCGCCGGGCTCCGCGCCGGGCACCGCGCGGGGCAC
>JAEXTK010000291.1 GCA_023406985.1 Spirochaetota bacterium
CCCATGGGCCGGCCGCCGACGCGGCCGGCGACGACCGCCGGACGCTGCGGGAAGGGGGAGCCGGGGGTACGGTTGGGAGCCGCGGGACGGCCTTCGCCGCTCGCGCCGTCCCGCGAAGGCGGCGGTCCGACGGGCCTGCCGCCCACCCTACCCGCGGCCGCCGCGGGACGCTGGGTGCCGGGAAGGCCGGGCCGCGGAGCGGGACGCTCCTGGGGCGTCTGAGGGGTAGCGGCATCCTGCTGAGCCGCCTCGGGCCGCTCGGATTCGGAGCGCGCCGCGCCGACCGGGGCCTCGGTCTCGCTCGCCGCGACCTTCGCGGGAGCGGGCGCTTCCGCCGGGGAAGGCTGGGAGGAATCCGGCGCCGGGGTTTGGACGGCCACGACCTTCGGCGTCGGCCGTTTGACGGCAGGCGCAGCGGGAGCGCTCGGCGTCGCCGGAGCGCTCTGCGCCTGCGGCTTCTTCTTGACGACGACGACTTTCCGTCGCTCCGCGTGATCGGCGCCATCGTTGGCGGCCGTCGCCTCGGGGGCTTCAGCGGCCTTCGCGTGCTTGATGAGCTCTACCTTCGGTTTTTGGGTCGTATCGAATTCCTCAGCCATGGTTCACCTTTACTCTTCGTCCTCGTACTCGAAGCTCAAGCCTATACCGCAGTTGGGGCATACCGTCATATCGACGGTTATCTTGGCTCCGCATTCGGGGCAATCGAACTCCTCGATCTCGGCTTCTTCTTCCGGGGCCTCGGCCAACGCTTCCGCGCTTACCTCCTCCTCGGCGTAGTCGCCTTCCTCCACGATCTCGACGTTCTCGTCGATGAGCGACCGGAGGCTTTCGAGTTGTTCCGCTGTGATTCCCCGCAAGCCCGCAAGCTGCTCCTCGGTGAGGGCGAGGAAATCTTCGATATACTCGACACCGTTCTCCATGAGCGCCTTAGCCGCGTCCTGATCGACGCCGGGAAGCTCGGAGACCCGCGCTATCTCTTCTTCGTACTGATCATCGCCGAACAACTCGGAAACCGCACGCTTCGATTCGGACGATATATCCATATCGGCGTACTGCATCTCGGTCTTCACGTCGATGCTCCAGTCCACGAGGCGGTTCGCGAGGCGCACGTTGAGGCCCTGTTTGCCGATGGCGAGCGAAAGCTGGGACTCCGGCACGATGGCGAGCGCCTGGCGCTTAGCTTCGTCCAGGATCACCACGTCGCGGACTTCGGCGGGCGACAAGGCGTTCTTGATGAACCGCCGGGGGTCGGGATCGTACTTGAGGATATCGATCTTCTCGCCCTCGAGCTCCCGGATCACCGATTGGATGCGCACGCCCTTGAGGCCGACGCAGGCGCCGACGGGGTCCACGTCGTCGCGGTTGGAGTAGACGGCGAGCTTGGTCCGGTATCCGGCCTCGCGGACGATCTTGTGGATCTCCACCGTCTTGTCGTAGACCTCCGGGACTTCCAGTTCGAAGATGGCCCGGACGAAGTCGGTGTGCGTTCGCGAGAGGACGATCTGGAGTCCGGTGGGGGTCTTGTTGACCTCCACGATGAGCGCCTTGATGCGGTCATTGAGATGGTACACCTCGCGGGGGGACTGGAACTTCCGCGGCAGGATGCCTTCCACCTTGCCGAGATCCACGTAGATCGTACCGTTCCGTTCGCGCTGGTAATACCCGATGATGATCTCGCCGACCTTCTCCTGGAATTCGGAGTACAGGCTGTCCTTCTGTATTTCCCGGATGGACTGGTGGGCGGTCTGTTTCGCGCTCTGGACCGAGATGCGGTCGAACTCTTTTGGATCGATCTCGATGAGGAGTTCGTCGCCGATCTCCGCTTCGGGATTGAGCTCGTGCGCCTCTTCCAGATCGATCTCGCTGACGGGGTCGTACACGCCGTCGACGATCTTCTTCTTGGCGAAGATCGCGACTTCGGTGTTGTCATCGCTGAAACGCACCATGGCGTTTTCCGCGTTACCGAACCGGCGCTTATACGCTGCGAGGAGGGTGTTCTCGATGGTCTTGAGGACGAGCTCCTCCGAAATGCCCCGATCTTGGACGAGTTGGCGGATCGCTTCGGACATATCTGATGCCATCAGTCTTCGACCTCCTGTGAATAATCGAGCTTCGCCTTCGCGACGACGGCGTAGGGTAGCTCCACGAGACCGGAGGCGCCGCGAAGCACCACGCGATTCTCATCGGCTTCCACGACGACGCCCGCGGTCCAGTCCGAGGTGTCGTGGCGGAAGCACCGCACGCCCCGGCCGACGTAGAGCGGGAATTCCGCCGCGTCCTTGATGGTCCTGTCTATTCCCGGAGAGGCTACTTCCACGTACAGGTCCTGATCCGGGAAGGCGAGCTCGAGCCGGGGCAGGATCGCATGGTGTACCTTGGAGCAGTCGGCCACGCCGACGATCCCCTTCCGGTATACCGCCGCGTGGATGCGGACCGAGCCCTTATGGCGCGATACCGACAACTCCACGAGCGACATTCCGAGACCGCGCACGACTTCCTGGAGGGAATCGAACAACGGATCATCCCTTCGGGGACTGAACTGCACGGCACCACCTATTAAAAAAGGAGTCGTTCGAACGACTCCTTTTGAACTACGAAGCTTCGACTGTTGCGCTTACTGTACTGGAGGGCGACTTCTTTGTCAACGGCCCTTCAATCGTAGCAAAACGTGAGGGCGTAGACCTTTTCGCTGCCCGATTCCTTGAGCGCGCGGGCGCACGCGTCGAGGGTGGCGCCGGTGGTGATCACGTCGTCGAGGAGAAGGGCGACCCGCGGCGGACCTGCGACGCAGACCATTTTTCCCACGAGGTTCGTCGCCCGCCCCCGCCGGTCCAGCTCCTTTTGGCTGCGCGACGGCAAGCGGCGCAGGCAGCGCTCGACCGCGACGCCCGACCGTTCTAGGTCGCGCGCGAGGCGTTCCACCTGGTCCCAGCCGTTCCGCTTGAGCTTGCCCGGACGGGGCGGTACCGGGACCACGATGGGAGCCTCGGCCGCCATGGCCAGGACTTCCTCCCTGAACAGGCCCGCCAGGAAGGCGGAGGCCGCCCTCCCCGTCCCGAATTTATAGGAGACGAGGAGGGCCCGCGCGGGCCCTCCGTACCGGAAGAGGGCTTTGGCCGCGTCGAACGCTGGCGCAGGCCGGCCCCGGCACTCGCCGCAGAGATCCCGTTCGGAGATGAGCGGTTTCCCGCACCGCGGGCAGCGGGCGCAGCTCTCGGGGATGAGGCGAGAAGCGCAATCGGCGCAGAGCCCCGCGCGGCATTCCGCGCCGTCCAAGAGGGGGCCGCAACAGAGGGCGCAGCCCGCTGGAAACGCGAACTCCCGCAGGGAGGCGATGATCCCAGCCAAGAGGTTCATACGGGAGGTACGGCTCCGCCGCGTCCGGCGCTTGGCCCGGCTGGCGTTCAGGAATCGAAAAGCGTCGGCGAACGCTCCTCTGGCGGAGCGGTCCGGCCCGGCCGGCGTCTACGGCGTCCCTCTCCCTCGCCCCCCCGTTCCAATCGGCGCTTCCACTCATGCACGAGGGCGAGCGCCTCCAGGGGCGTCGTACGATCCACGTCCAAGGAAGCCAACTCTTTCGCTATACCGTAGGTCTCAGCCTCAGGGCCCTCGGGCGGTTCGCTTTCCCGTTCGCTCTCGGCGGGGAAACGCAGTCCGAGTTCGGCCGGGAGCGTATTCCCGCTCTTCCGGATGAGGGAAAGTATCCGGTCGGCGCGGTCGAGGACGCGATCTCCGAGGCCCGCGAGGCGGGCGACGTGGAGGCCATAGGACTCGGCGGCGGCTCCTTCCCGCAATTTCTTGAGGAAGACGATTTCGCCGTCCCGCTCCATGACCTCCATGGAACGGTTGGCGAGGTGTTCATGGGCGAGGCGGGAAAGCTCGTGGTAGTGGGTGGCGAATAGCGTGCGGCACCGGATCCCGTCCAGGAGCTCCTCGCTGACCGCCCAGGCGATGGCCAAGCCGTCGTCGGTGCCGGTCCCCCGCCCCACCTCGTCCATGATGACGAGGCTGCGATCGGTAGCCGAACGGAGGATATTCGCCGTCTCGTTCATCTCTACGAGGAAGGTGGACTCGCCGCGCGCGAGGTTGTCCGCGGCCCCCACGCGACAGAATACGCGGTCGATGACGCCGATGCGGGCTTCCCGCGCGGGCACGAAGGAGCCGATCTGCGCCATGAGGGTGATGAGCGCCGCTTGCCGGAGGTACGTGGACTTCCCCGCCATGTTGGGACCGGTCACGAGGGCGAAGGCGACGGCGGAGGTATCCAAATCGAGATCGTTCGGCACGAATTCGCCCCGCGGCAGGTGGGCCTCCACCACCGGGTGCCGCCCTTCCACGATGCGGAGCCGCCGCTCGTCGTCCACTTCGGGGCGGTTCCAGAGCCGGACCGTGGCCGCGCGCGCGAGGGATTGCGTCACGTCGAGCGCGGCGATGCGGTGAGCGGCGGCGAGGAGATCGGGGATCGCCTTCTTCGCCGTCTCCCTGATCTCCAGGAAGAGTCGTTTCTCCAGGTCCACGATCCGTTCCGAGGCCCCGTTGATCTCGGATTCGAGCGCGGCCAAGCGGTCGGTCGTGTAGCGCTCTCCGCCGACCACGCCCTGCCTGCGTATGAAGCGGGGCGGCACCGCCGCCAGGTTGGCCTTGGTCACCTCGAAGAAATAACCGATCAGGCGATTGTACCGTATCTTGAGGCTCGAAATACCGGTGGCCGCGCGCTCCTCCTCGAGGTACTCCTCCAAGAGTTGGCGGCCGCTGTTCTTCACCCGTTTGAGTTCGTCGAGTTCGGCGTCGTAGCCGTCCTTGATGAGGTTGCCGTCCGTGAGCAGGATGGAAGGATCGTCGGCGATGCCGCGCTCCAGGAGGCCGCGCAACTCGGCGAGGCGTCCCGCCGTAGCCGCGTCCACTGCCGCGTCCTCGTCATCTCCGGACGCTTGCGAAGGAGGGACGATGAAGGCCGCCTCCTGGGCGATCTCCTCGATCTTTTCGTAGGCGGCGAGGCTCGCGCGGACACCGACGAGATCCTTGCCGTGGGCGCGGTCCATGGCGACGCGGGATGACAGGCGTTCCAGGTCCAGGGATTTCGCGAGGGCCTCCCGCAGGGCAGAAAGGCGGGATTGCTGGCGGTAGAGGGCTTCCACCGCGTCCAGGCGTCGGTTGATCGCCGCCGGGGAGCGGAGCGGGTGCAGGATCCAGCGCTTGAGGAGGCGGAGGCCCATGGACGTCTTGGTCTCGTCCATGACTTCGAGGAGCGTGAAGCGCTCGTCTCCGTCCCGCAGGTTGCGGACTAGTTCCAGGTTGCGCTGGGAGGATTCGTCCATCCCGACGTAGTCCTCGTCGCCGTACACGCGGAGCGCGCGCACGTGGGGCAGGAGGCTCTTGGCGGTGTCGTCCAGGTACGAAAGGAGGGCCCCCGCGGTCAGGACTTCCGGGGAGGAGGTTTCCAGACCGAACCCGTGCAGGTTCGCCGTCTGGAACTGGCGTTGGAGCCGCTCCGCGCTCCGCTCCGCGTCGAAGAGCCAATCGGACCACCGGTTGACGACCAGCGAACTCCGGTCGCCGATCGCCGCCGCGAGGTCGGGCCACTCCTCGATGAGCGATTCCTGGACGATGATCTCGCGGGGGTCGATGCGCTCCAATTCCTTGCGCAGCCGATCCGGCGCCCGTTCCATGGGGAAGGATGTGGCGCGAAAGTCTCCGGTCGAAGGCTCGATATACGCGAAGGATACGCTGCCGCGCGATGCCGCGAAGGCGGCGAGGTAGTTGGAATTGCTCGTCTCGAGGTAGTCCTCGTCCACCGTGGTTCCCGGCGTGATCACCTCGACGACGCGCCGGTCCGCGAGGCCCTTTCCCGGCCCCGGGAGGGATATCTGCTCGCAGATCGCGACCTTTTTGCCGAGGCGGAGCAGCCGCGCGATATAGGCCCGCGCGGCGTGGTAGGGGACGCCGCACATCGGCAGGCCGTTGCGGCTCGTGAGCGTCAGGTTGAGGAGGGAGGAAACCTCGGTCGCGTCCTCCGCGAACATTTCGTAAAAATCCCCGAGGCGGAAGAAGAGGACATCGTCCCGATGTTCCCGTTTGATCCGTCGGTATTGCTCTATCATGGGGCTCGCGTCAGCCATGGGAGTTGCATTATAGGGGAGGATGTTTTAAAGTACAACACGCATATCCGCTTCCCCGGGACGGCGGAAGCGGGAGTTTCAAGGAGCCTGACGTGGGCGAAGCCTTGTACTACAAGGAAAAAGACAACATGCTCTTTCTTCGGGCGGAAGGCCACGTGACGGCCGCGCTCTGCGCTGACCTGCGCGAGCGCGTCTTCGCGCGGTTCGAGGAGAGCCCCGCCGTCCGCGCGGTCTTCATCGACCTCTCCGCGTGCGATTACATGGATTCCACGTTCATGGGCCTTATCGTCGGCTTCAACAAGCGGCTCGCGCGCTCCTCCTCGGTTCGCTTATCCATCGTTAAACCCACGGAGACGGCCCGCGAACTCCTCTCCGGCCTCGGTCTCGCCGCCTTAGTCGATATCGTCGAGACCGCCGAACCCTTCCCCGGGGACATGGAGAACGTCGTGAAGACGAAGAGCGCGAACGCCGAACTCCTCCTCAAAGCCCACGAGAACCTCATGGAGCTGTCGGAAGAAAACCGGCAAAAATTCGCGCTCCTCCACGCGGCGCTCAAGAAGAACTCGGAAAAGAAAGAAGAGTAAGCGGGGCGGGATGCCGCAGCGCGTTCCGGACGCGTCCGCGGATCCCCGGAGCTTCCCCCGGGGACCGCGGTCAGCGGCCGGCCTTGGTCATCAGGTTCTGGATGACCAAGTCGGTGATATCCACCGTCGGGCTATACCAGACGATGCCCGCGCTCTCCTTGAGATTGAGCACCATGCTGTAGCCTTCGCTCTCCGCCACGCGCCGGATCTCGTCGTAAACCTGCTGCAGGAACGCGCTCGACTGGGTCATGCGCTTCTTCTGGTCCTCGAGCTCCGCCGTCTTCACGCGATAGTATTCCTGCAGGTACTTCGTCTTCTTGGCGATGTCCGCCTCCAGGCGGAGCACCCGCTCGTTGTCACCCGCCGTTTCGGCGTCGAGCCGCGCCTTGGAAAGGCTATCGATCTCGGTGGTCATCCGGTCCAGGTCGCTCTGGACACGCCTGCTACGTTCTTCCCAATCTCGAACGACCTTGGAGTCCTGATAGAAGACCGTATAGAGCTTCGGTAAATCGACCACGGCGAAGCGGGTCAGCTGTTGGGCATGCGAGGCCAACGCCGCGACCGTCAAGAGCGCGCCGAGGCAAAAGGTTCTTTTTCGCATCGTCATACCTCCGGATCAGTTGGTGGTGAGGGCGAAGGACAGCACGAAGTCCAAGCCCGAGTCGGGTTTATCGGCGCTGCGGAAGAGGCTCCCCGATTCCCACTCCACTTCCCCGTCGATCACCTTGAATCGCTTCACGAGGCTGAGCCTGAACGGGAACTGGGGTATCGCGAACCGGAGTCCGGCGCCGAGGCCGAAGCGGAAATCTTCCGAGGTGAGATCGTGGAACATTTCGTCGGGGGTGTTCCGTACGGCGGCCGCGTCGAAGAACCAGTCGAGGGCCAGGACGTTGGGAATGACCGGCATGCGCAATTCGGCCCAGTTGTCCCAGAGGGCCAAGCCTCGGTTGGTCCGCTCGTCGTACCATCCTCGGGCGATGAACATGCCGTCTATGGCGAGCCGGTTGTTCGACCGTACGGTCGGCTCGTCGGCGAACGGCTGAGCCAAGATCAAGGACAAGTTCGAGTGCAGCGCGAGTACCGTGCGGAACCGGAACTTGTCGGTGATCTGGAAGGCGAACAGGGTCTGATAGAATTCCGCCTTCGTGTCCGTGCGGACATAGTGTTCCTTTTCGCTCGGCAGGAAGCCGGTGAATCCCACCCGCTGCATGGCGAGGTATCCCTTCGTCGGATCGTAGCTGATATCCCGACTGTCGAGCGACAGGCTACCCCAGACGGAATTGGTGAGCAGCCACGAGTTGTTGCCGTCCCGCAGCGTCGGATCGAAGGGTCGATAGAGCGTGTCATCGTAGGAGTTACGGATGAAGCCCGTGCGCAAGCCGCCTCCGAGCCCAAGGTTCCCGAGCTTCGTCAAGAAACGATAGCCCGAACTGAAACCGAGGGAGAGCTTCCACTCATCGTATTCCATGAGGTAGGCGCTCGGGATGGTCTTGCTCGCGTCGTAATACTCTTCATAGGTGAGGTACGGGTCGGGGAAGGCTTCCTCCTCGTCGCCGTTGAAGATGGGGCCGGAGACGTCCTGGGCCGTTTTCTCGGTGGCGTGGGAGATGGTGAAGTCGAAACCGCCGGAAAGCGGCAATCCGAAGAGCCACCGCTCCGTATACTGGAACGCCAGTTTCTGGGTATCCGGCGATCCGGTGAGTTCGATGCCGAAGATGTTGCCCGAACCGAGGAAATTCTTCTCGTTCCATTTGACGAGGCCCGAGATCGGGAAGGCGTCCGGGGATGAGGACCCCGAGAAGGTGAGCCCGAATTGGATATCCGCGGTGGGTTGCTCCTCCACGTTGAAGACGAGGTCCATGAGATTCTCCGCGCTGCCCTGCGGCGTTTCGGGCACGACGGAAGAGAAATATTGAAGATTGTAGAGGTTGCGGATGCCGCTGATGACCTTGGTTTTGGAGAAGATATCGCCGGGCTCAAGCGGTATTTCGCGCAGGATAACGGATTCCTTGGTCTTGGCGTTGCCGCGGATGATGATATTCTCGATGTGGGCGCGCGCGCGCTCCACGACCAAGAGCACGTAACTGATGCTGCCCTGCTCCTCGTTCCGGTTCTCTTTCCGGGAAATGCTGTTGAAGATGTACCCGTTCTCATAATAGAGATCGGCCACCCTCTGGAAATCCGCGTCGAGGCGCTTGAGGTTGAGGGTTTGACCGGTTTTGAGGTAGACCAGCGCCTGGAGCTTCTCCGTCGGGAAGATCTTATTCCCTTCAAAGGAAATTCCGCCGAACGTATACTGGCGTCCCTCGCTGATCTTGAAGGTGATCGTGAGCAGGTTCTTGCCGTCCGCGTCCTTGCGGGCCTCCTGCACGGCATCGATGACCTTGGCGTCGACGTAGCCCCGCTCCCGATAGTAGGCGACGATAGCCTCCTTATCGGCGACCAGTTTAGCCTCCTGGAAAGCGCCGTCGTTAAGCAGGGACTTGGCCTTCAGTGAGAGCTGTCCCCGCAGCGTTTTCTCGGAAAAGGCGCTGTTGCCCTCGAAACGGAAGTCCTCGATGGCGATCTTTTCGCCTTCCTCGACGATGAAGGTGACGGCCAGGCTGCCGTCGCTCAGGGTCTTGGTCGTCGTCCGGACTACCGCGTCCGGATACCCTTTCTCCAGGTACTTGTCGCGCACCGCCTGCTCATCGGTTTTGAGCTTAAGCGAGTTCACGACCTCGTTCACCTTCAAGGTGATCGCATCGAGGAGTTCGTTCTTACGGAGTCCCGAGTTCCCCTCGAACGCGATCTTGGTCACCACCGGCTTCTCGGTCACGACGAATTTCAGGATCACCGCGGATCCGGCTTGGTCCGCCGGTACGGCGCTCGGGGAAATCATATCGAAGAATTCGAGGGCATAGATACGGCCCTGGAGTTCCCAGAATAGTTCATCGTTGAAGATGCGGCCGATATAGGGCTCGATGACGCCCTCGAGCTCGCTCATCTCGATATGGTTGAGGCCTTCGAACGTTATATCCTTGATGGGTTTGCCCATGTACCAGTCGCTCTCCTGCTGCGCGAATGCGAAGGCTGCGGAGAACAGAATGAGGGCTGCGGTGATTCGTGCGCGCATCGATGCTCCTTGAAATCCGTGAGGTCAGAACGACTTTTTCCACGTCAACGTGAAGGACTGGTCGTCCACGAATATGTTTTCCGGATGTTCCGGAAGGAAGCTCCACCTGACCAGGAACAACGGCGTCTTGAGCTCGATGCCGATGTCCGGTTCCAGTTCCAGGCCGCCGAAGACGTTGTCCGCTTTGGTCTCGTCATACTGCATCGAGAACATAGCCTGCAAGAAGAGGTCGGAACCGATGTACTTCCCCAGATAAACAGTCGTGTTGTCGAAATAGTTACCGAGGCCGCCGATCCTGTCAACGGGTATCGACCGGAGCCCGGCGGCGTCCAGGACCGCGTTTTGGAGTACCTGCGTCCTGACCGAGAACATATCGAGGCCGAGCAGGTCGCGAGCCTTCTGTTCGAAGCGGCGGATGACGTTGAACTGGGCCAGGAGGTCCGACGAGGCGAGCAGCAAGGAATCCTGCATGCTCGCCGAACCGGTCTGGGAATCCACCTCCACGAGGTTCTGTCCGAGGAGGGAGAATATTTCCAACTGGGAGAGCGCCGGGTCGGATTCCAGGCGGGGCAGGAAACTGCTGAGCGGAGATTCGTCCACGATGAGGGCGATGGTCACCGGCCCTTCCTGATACCGATCTCGGATTTCCGCGCGGATGGAGAGCGAGGGGTCCATGCGGACTTCGCTTTCGTTGAAGCGGATCAGCCCTTCGCGTACGTAAAAACTGCGCTGGAAGTAAAAGACTTCGCCGCCGCGGAGGAAGACGCTCCCCTTGAGGCCGAACCTGCCGCTCAAGCCGTCGTACATGATGCCCAAGGAATCGTCGGCGTTCGCCGTGACCCGCAAGACGGGAAGTTCGGTGGAGGGCCAGGAGAACTCCACTTTGCGGCCGGTGCGCAGCCCCAAGGAGACGCGCACCGGGTACGGCGCGAGCGCGGTAGCTTCGGCGCGCCCGATGCTGTACCGCTCGGGATCCATCATGATCGTCGCGCTCTCCGCGGTGAGCGCTCCGGTGACCCCGATCTCTCCGTTCTGCCGTTGGATACGGAGGTTCCCGGAAGCGGTGCCGCGCGCCACGACGCCGGCGACGTCCGACTTGGCCTTGATGGGCGCGGTCCGCGGCACGTCTACGGAAAGGTCGAAGCTGGAGGGTATCCAGCGGTCAAAACTGAACTTGGCCGAAACCGTACCCTGGCCTTCGGCAGCCGGAACCGTAACGGGACCGAAGGAGAAGGAATCGCCCGTAAAGGCCACATCTACCGCCGCAGGCCCAACGGTGCCGTCCACCCAGCTCGGAACGACCAGGCGCACTCCGGTTGCGCGCGCGTTCCCTATGAACTCGGGATCGCCGATGGGCCCGCGAACCGTCAACGAGCCGTTGGCGAAGCCTCCGATGAAATTCACGATATCCCGGAACGGCAGGAGCCGCCAAAGCGCCTGGAAATCCAGGTAATAGTTGTGGGCGCTCGCGTCGATCCGTCCGTTCGCGATGGAGCCGATGAACGTTCCCCGAAACGGCGAGGGGGACGAGAAGGTCGCATAGAACGAACCTGCGGCATCGGCCCGGAATCGAATGGAGTCGTTCGGTCCGCCTTCCAGCGAAAACCGGTCCGCGTCCTTGGCCAGGGAGAACCGGAACGGAGAAGCCGCTTCCAGAGTCCCGAACCGAGCCCGCGTGATGTCGAGCGTTCCTTCTATGGAGGTCAAAGCCTCCTGAAACGCCCTCCAATCCGCCATCGGAGCGAAAGATAGCCGCGCCCGGACGACGAAGTCCGCGTCCCGCCCCGCTGCGGCTCCACGGATACGGAAGGCGCTTTCCGCGGTCCGTTCGCCCCTATCGACGCGAAGGGAGTCGATGGCGGTGGCGAAGCCTGAATAAGCGAACGCGGTATCCTCCAAGTCCAGGACGTCGGGACTCAGGGTGCCCGAACCCGACGCGCTGAGCTCCTCCCCCCGCACCTTCATCTTGAGATCCGAGATACGCCAACTGGCCTCGTAGTCGAGCGCGTTCGCCCATCGGAGCCGCAACTCACCGGTCGCGACCGTCTCCGCAGCGTCGGGAATGAACCGCATGAGGCGCGCCTTGGACAGGAAAAGCCGAGCCGCGTACCCTTCTTCCGATCGCTCTCCTTCGATCTCGTAGCGCTCCACGCCGAGATCGTCAGCGAACCGCGCGCTCACTTTCAAGGAGCGGAAGCCCGCGGCCCAGTTGAGCCGCGCGTTCCCGCTCAGGGACCCTTGACCGTCATCGAAGGAGAGGCGCGAGAAAACCGCGCCCTTTTGGTCGAGCGTTCCGCGCGCGGCTACGCGCAACCCCGCCGCATCGGAAGCGCCGCCCTCCTCCACCCGCAGCTCGTCGAGGTCGACCGCCCATGCATCGATGCCCTGCCAACGGAAGGAGGCTCCCAGGGTCGCGGAAAATCGTCGGTAGCCGAGCGCGAACGGGACGCTCCGCGCCGAGATGACGCCGGAGAGGTCCCCGCTTTCGGCGATGACCACGGTGGACCTCAGGCCGTAATCGCCTTGCAGGCTGATCGTGTGGCCGTCGAGTATCACCCCGTCGAAGGCGTACGGTATTCCCTGCCATTCCGTCCGGAGCGCGAACGAGATGTCCGCGCTGTCGCGGAAGTCGACCGAGCCTCCTCCGCTCAAGGAACCTCCCTTCCATATGACCCGGGCATCCTGCATGTCGAGGCGCGTGTCGGTGCCCGAGACCGACGCTACGGCGAACACGTCCGCGCCGCCGCGGTAGGCGACGACGAGACGAGGGGCGTTGAAGGAGACGTGGGAAAAATCCGTCGTGACGAAGACTTCCGTGGTCACGGAGATATCGTCCAGGATCCGCGTTTTGGCGATCGGCGGCAATCGCACGAAGGCGCTGCCGACATCGACCGCTTCCCCGGCCGAGAAGGCCTCCAGGGAGACCGAAAACTGCAGGAAGGGGTCCTTGGTAGAGAAAGAACCTTCCGTAGAGAGGCGGGCTATCCGTACGTCTTCGTACGCGTCCGTCTCGCTGAACCGCAGCGCCGAGAGGGAGAACGTGTAGGAATCCCCCTCGGGACGGATGCGGCCGTCCACGGCGGAAAACGCGACGTCGCCGATATCGAATCGATCCGAGAAGACGGTCGCCTCGCGGCCCTCGAAGGCGATGACGAAGTCCGCGTCGAGCCGCTTCCCTTCCCGCAGTTCCACCCCGCTTAGCCGGAGCTGACCCTCGGGCCGCAGCGGCGCGAAGGCCACGCGGCCCGTAAACTCGGCCGCCCCGCGCGGCGAGCTGACGGCTGCCGCGCCGATCTCCGCGGCCGCCTCGGTGCCGCTCCCTTTGAATACCGCCTCGGCGGCTCCGAGCGGGCTGGCCGGAGGCAGCCTCCCCGTGAGATCGAAGCGGTAGTCGGCAGTCCCGCCGCGGGCCATGGCGAGCGAGATGCCGCCTGAGGCCGTGGCGTCGAGCCAGGCATCGTAGCCTCCCAGCGCTCCCTTGAACGACATGATCCTGCGTGGAGAGAAGTCCTCCATGAGGAGTTCCGCGGTGAGGGAGCCCGTAGCGGGGTCGTAACGGCCGGAAAGATCGAAGGGGGACCGGTCCTTGATCTTGCGGAAATCGAGGCGATTTTCCGCGAAGACGATGAGCAACGTTTGGGGACGGAAGTCTACGACCGCGGTGTCGAAGGAAGGCACGGACATCGTGAGGCTGCCGGAATCCAGACCGGCGTTCACGTCCCCCTTCGCCTTGAGCGTGGTCTTGATATCCCCCAGGGCGCCGAGCTCGCCGGAGAGGTTCGCTTCCATGGAAGCGCCGGCGTCGAAAAGCAAATGCGCGTCGTCGAAGGACGCGGAAAGGGTCACCTCGGAGAGCCGGATGCGGGAGGCGCCGTCGTTCCAGAATAGCAGCCCCCCCCGTACGCGGATGCGCAGGGCGGATCTCCGCTCGGCCGCTTCGATCGAGGATCGTTTTTTCGCGAGGTCCGTCGCCCAAGCGACCAAGTCCTCGTCTCGCTGGGTCGAGATGTTGAAGATGGGACGATCGAGGGATATCGACTTGATCGAAGCCGCTCCGTTTCCCTTGAGGAGGTCGACTATCGAATAGCCGATCCTGAACCGCGTGATGGAAACGAGCGGCAGGCCGTCTTCGCCGACGATGCGTATGCCGCGGAGGTCGATGGTGCCGAAAAGGGAGGGCCCCATGGATTGGTATTCGATCCTGCGGCCGATGACGCGCTCCGCGCGGGCGATGGCCGAATCGCGTAATTCGACCATGCGACGGAGGAGGTTTTCCTGCAGGGGGCGCAGGAGAAAGGCCGTCGCGATCACCAGGGAGACGAAAGCGAGAAGTTCGGCGATGATGCGGACCGGCAAGCGTCCGCCACGCCGCCCGTCACGGCCGGCCGCCTGTTGCGCGGATGGGTGCAAACTAAAACCTCGATGTACAGTAGCACGTATCAAAACGAATTGCCATGCCGGCGCGCCGATGATATAACGGCGCATCATGGTATTGCAGAATTTCGTCACCCTGGAAGGGGGCGACGGCAGCGGCACTTCCACGCAGCTCGCGCTGATCCGGAATCGCCTGGAGAACGCGCGCGTACGGGGAGCTCCGATTCCCTTCCACCTCACCTTCGAGCCGACGGACGGTCCGATTGGCACCCTCGTCCGCGCGGCGCTCCGGCACGACGTGGTGCTCGAGGGCCAGACGGTTGCGCGCCTCTTCGCCGCCGATCGGGGCGAGCACCTGCACGCGGATGACGGCATCGTCGCCCGCGCGGGCCGCGGCGAGCTCGTCGTGTGCGACCGCTACGTGCCCTCTTCCCTCGTCTATCAAGGAATCGAGTGCGGGGAGGACCTGCCGGCCCGCCTCAACGCCGACTTCCCGAACCCCGAACTCATCCTCTATTTCGATATCGATCCCCGCGTCGCGTGCGAACGGTTCGCCGATCGGCCGGTCAAGGATATCTACGAGCGCCTCGATTTCCAGATCAGGGTGCGCGAACGGTACGAGGTCATCCTGCCCGCCTACGCGGCCGCAGGGTCGCGCCTCGCGCGGATCGACGCTTCCCGGTCCGTCGAGGAAGTCGCGGATCAGGTCTGGAGCGCGATGGCAACCTTGCCGATATTGAGAGGGTGAAAAGGCAGCACCCCCTCCGGCGATCAACCGCGATCGCCGTCCTATCCTTGGCGTTCGCGCTCCTGCCCGCTGCGGGCGGCGGCGCCTACTACGTGCAGTATAAGGAGCAGTATTACAAGCTCTACCATCTGCACTATATCCAATACCCCGACGACACCATGGAAAATATCTACTGGCTAGAGCGGGCCGCCAAGGCGGATTTCGCCAATCCGCTGTACGCGCTCGCCCTCATCGAGAACGAGACCCAGTGGGAGAAATACCGCTATCTCTTCAACATGCACGTGAATCTGAAGCTCATCGAGCAGTACCTATACCTCGGCAACAAGTGGAACAAGCGGAACGCCTACTTCTACAACGCGCCGTGGAAGGATCAGAACCTGGAAAGCCTCGCGACCGCCGAAACCTGCTTCCGCGCGGCCCTCTCCTATTGGGAAGAGGCCAAGTCATGGGCGGCGAAGGCCGCCGAGGCCCGGTTCCGCTTCATCAACCTGGAGCGCGTCCAGTTCTGGGAGGACGAGGCCGCCCGCATCGGCGAAGGAAGCCTGGATTATAGCCGGATCGTCGCTCGGGAGCTCAAGCTCCTCGAGTCCGTACGCGAGAAATTCAACGCAATGGACGAATCCACGTATTAAAGATCATACACGCTGAGGTAAATTCTCGCGACCGCCCGTTCGCCGCCACGCCCTCGCCCGCTCGGCGTTCACCAGCGCGCCTACTTCCCGCTCACCGGATATACATGGCGTCGCCGTAACTGAAGAATCGATAGCGCTCCCGTACCGCCTCGGCGTAAGCGTCCAAGATGAGCTCCCTTCCAGCGAATGCGGAGACGAGCATGAGCAGGGTCGATTCCGGCGTATGGAAATTCGTGAAGAGCCGGTCCACGACCTTGAAACGATAGCCGGGATAGATATAGATCGAGGTACGCCCGGTGCCGCTCATGAGCCGTCCGTCCCTCCAGGCCGACTCCAGGGTCCGCACGCTCGTGGTGCCCACCGCGAGGACGGGCCTACCTTCGGCCTTGGCGCGCCGCACGGCCTCTGCCGTCTCGACGCTCACCTCGAAGGACTCCTCGTGCATGAGGTGGTCCTCCACCTTCTTTTCCCGTACGGGAAGGAAGGTCCCGAGCCCGACGTGCAGCGTCACGAAGGCGGTCTCAACGCCGCGGACGCGGAGGGCGTCCATGAGGCCATCGGTGAAGTGGAGGCCCGCCGTCGGGGCCGCCGCGGAACCCACGGCGCGGGCGTAGATCGTCTGGTACCGATCCGAATCCGCGCTCGCGTCCTCGCGCTTGATGTACGGCGGAAGCGGGATGTGGCCGACCCGGTCGAGCCAGCCGTCGTCGATATCCCGATCGAAGCGGAGGAAGCGGAATTCGCCGTCCTCCCCGTCTATCTCGCCCGTAACTCCTTCGGGGAACTCGTAGCGGCTTCCGGTCCGGCGCCGCTTCGCCCGTTTAGCCATGACCCGCCAGCGCCCCTCCCCGAGCTTGTCCAGGAGCAAGAACTCGGCCTCCGCGCCCGTTTCCGCCGCGGCGGCGAAGAGGCGGGCCTTGCGGACTTTCGAATCGTTGAAGACCATGAGCGTGCCCGGTTCCAGGATTTCGCTCAGGTCGGCCACCATCCGATGCTCGCGCGCTCCGGTGGTCCGATCGAGGCAGAAGAGGCGCGAGGCGCCGCGGCGCTGCGCGGGGAACTGGGCGATCAGCTCCTCGGGAAGCTCAAAAGAGAAGTCCGTCGTTTCCATTCCCGTTCCTTTTAAGGCCGAGGTGCTCGTAGGCCGCTCCCGTCACCATGCGGCCGCGCGGCGTACGCTGGAGGAGACCGGCTTGGATGAGGTAGGGCTCGTAGTAATCTTCCAGGGTATCCACGGCCTCGCCGACCGAAATGGCGAGGGTCTCGGCGCCGACCGGTCCCCCCTGGTAGCGCTCGGCGATCGTACGGAGGATGTCCCGATCATGGCGCTCCAGGCCCAAGGAGTCGATCTCCAGCTTGCCGAGGCCGGCCGCGACCACGTCGCGGGTGACCCGGTCCTTGCCCGCGACCTGGGCGAAATCCCGCATGCGCCGGAGGAGGCGGTTCGCGACGCGCGGCGTGCCGCGGGCGCACGAAGCCAAGAGCGCGGCTGCGTCCGGATCGATGGCGACGTTCAAGATCCCCGCCGACCTGCGGAGGATGGCTTCGATGTCGGCCTGTTCGTAGAAGGAGAATCGGCAGGAAATGCCGAAACGGCTGATGAGGGGGCTCGATACCATGCCGGCCTTGGTCGTGGCGCCGACCAGCGTGAACCGGGGCACCGGAATGCGGAGGGTCCGCGCGCTCGGGCCTTGGCCGATGATCCAGTCGAGTTCGTAATCCTCCATCGCGATGTAGAGCATCTCCTCTACGACCGGTTTGAGCCGGTGTATCTCGTCGATGAAGAAGACGGTCCGTTCGGTCACCGTGGTGAGGATGCCCGCGAGATCCTTCGGCTTGTCGAGCGCGGGCGCGGAGGTGACCTTGAAGTCGGCGCCGAGTTCGTTCGCCACGATCTGCGCGAGCGTCGTCTTGCCGAGGCCGGGCGGTCCGATGAGGAAGAGATGGTCGAGGCTTTCCCCGCGGGCCTTCGCGGCTTCTATGAAGACGGCGAGATTTTCCTTCATCGCGGCCTGGCCGAGGAATTCCGAAAGCGTCCGTGGCCGGAGCGAGAAGTCGCGGTTGTCTTCCTCGAACGAGGCGTCGGCGTGTAGCAGGCCGGGAGGCGTGTCGTTCGCCATGAGCCTACGCCCCGCTCAGGATCATGATGGCCCGCTTGAACAGCACCTTCTCGTGTTCGGCGGCCGCGCTCGCCGCCTCCGCCCCCTTGGCGGGGGGCAGGGGCCCGAGCTCTGCCTCCGCGCGGGCGACGGCGTCCGCGGCGGCTTTCCGGTCATAGCCCATCTCGGCGAGGGCCGCGACGAGGTCGGCGTGGGCCGCCGGCACCCCCGCAACTTCACTGTCCTTGGCGAGCCGGCCTTTGAGGGCGAGGATCATCTTCTGCGCGGTCTTCTTGCCGAGCCCGGGGACTGCTTCCAGCCGCCCGACGTCGCCCGTTTCCAGGGCCCGCTCCAGATCCTCCTGGCCGATGCCGCCCATGATTTTCGCGGCCTGCTTGGGGCCTATGCCTTCCACTTTGAGCAGTTCAAGGAAAGTGCCGCGCCGGCGTTCGTCAGCGAAGCCGTAGAGGCGCATCTGGTCCTCGCGGTGATAGAGCCAGAGGAAGACGCGGGCTTCCTGTCCGGGAGGCGGCAGGCGCGCCGCGTCGATCGAAGGAACGAATATCTCCCATTCGACGCCGCCGGTGAGGATGTAGACGGAATCGCCGAGCTTTTCGGTGACGAGACCCCTGACGCTATTGAACATGGACCGACTATAGCGCGGGCTGCGCGCGCCGCGCAAGGACGGGCGGCCCGTCGGCGCGATCGGGGCGGCCGCGCCTACGCCTTGAGCGGCAGATTATCATGGGCGCGGCAAACCGCGGCGCCGAGGGCGTCCGCCGCATGGTCGGGCTTCGGGATGGCTTTGAGCCCTAGGATGAGACGCACGAGTTCCTGCACTTGGGCCTTCTCGGCCCCGCCGCTGCCGACCACTGCCTGCTTGATGGCCATGGGCGTGTATTCGGCGACGCTCAAGCCCCGCTCCGCGAGGGCGAGGCAGAGCACGCCGCGCGCCTCGGCTACGGGCATGGCGCTCGTGACGTTCTTGGCGAAATAGAGGGTTTCCATGGCCGCTTCCGTCGGCCGGTATTCATCGAGCACGGCCTTGAAAGCGGTATAGATCGAAAAGAGGCGCTCCGACCGGGGCGTTCCCGCCGCGGTGGTAAAGCAGCCGTGAGCGACGTACGCGAGGCGGGAGCCGGAGACATCCACGATGCCCCAGCCCGCAGCCGCGAGCCCCGGATCTACGCCGACTATCCGGCGGACGGCGGGGCTCAGCGCGTCACTCCGCTTCGTAATCTTCGGGTACTTCGACGTTATGGTAGACGTTCTGGACGTCGTCGTTCTCTTCGAGCTTTTCCACGAGCTTGAGGGCCTTGGCGGCCGCGTCCTTATCCAGGGCGACCTCGGCTTCCGGAATCATGCTGATCTCGGCGCTCATGGACTCGAAGGACTTGGCGTTGAGCGCGTTGAGCACGCTCTCGAAATCCTCGGGCGTCGTGGTCACTTCGATGACGCCGTCGTTATCCGCGACGTCCTCGGCGCCGCCCTCGAGCGCGGCTTCCATAATCTGGTCTTCGGTGTACTTCTCGGCGTCGAAGGTGATGACGCCCTTGCGCTTGAAGAGGCGGGAAACGGCGCCGGACGTGGCCAGGGAGCCGCCCGAGCGAGTAAGCATGTTGCGGACGTCGGCCGCGGCGCGGTTCTTGTTGTCGGTCAGCACCTCGATGAGGAGCGCGACTCCGCCCGGAGCGTACGCCTCATAGACGAGTTCCTCGTAGTTGACGCCCTCGAGCTCACCGGTACCCTTCTTGATGGCCCGGTCGATGTTGTCCTTGGGCATGTTGGCCGCGCGGGCCTTGAGGATGGAGGTGCGCAGGCGGGCGTTAGTATCGGGATCGCCGCCGCCCATGCGGGCCGCGATCGAAATTTCCTTGATCAGCTTGGTGAACATTTGGCCGCGCTTCGCGTCGGCGGCGCCCTTCTTGTGCTTTATGGTCGCCCATTTACTGTGGCCGGACATGATGGCTCCTTATTGGGGAAAAGGTTCAGCGGAACAGTAATACCATGGCCCTGAAATACATGTCAACCGTACTGTCCCGTGCGGTTTTTTAACGTTTCGGTGATTGAGCTGTGTTTTTTTACATGCTCCTCCGTCCGGAGCGGACGGAGGAGTCTGGACTAGAATTTGCCCTTGGAAATGGCTTTCTCGATAGAATCCATCATCAGACGTTCGTACCACTCGTAATTGAAGGGGTGCTTGGCGCGCATGACGGGCTTGAGCACGAGCTCAAGCTGATCCTTGCACGGCTCGCAGATATCGCGATGTTCGATGTGGAAGTAATTCCGATCCTTGACGGGAGTCGGGATAGCGCGTTTGCAGACGTCGCAGACGAGTGTCTTCATGACGGGCTCCTTTAACCGTTGTCTGCGAAAACTATATCTCAAGCGGCACCGCTTGTCGAGCGATCCTTTCGATAATCGATCCTCCCGCGCGATTCGCGCGCGGGGGAGTTGATTGACAGGAGCCCCGATGGGTGGAATGATGCCGCCATGGATACGCTCCGCACTATGGACGCGGCCTTCGCGATCGGAACGGATACGTTCGGCCCGCGCCGCGTCCTGCTCATCGCCGAACTCGGCACCGCCCACGGCGGCGACGAGAGCAAGGCCAAGGACCTCGTCGAGGCCGCCGCCGCCTCGGGCGCCGATTGCGTCAAATTCCAGCACGTCTACGCTGAGGAGATCCTCCATCCGAACACGGGAATCGTGCCGCTTCCCGGCGGCCCCATCCGTCTCTTCGACCGATTCAAGGAACTCGAAGTACCCCTCGATTTTTTCGCGGACCTCAAGGCCTTCGCGGAATCGAAGGGGCTGATCTTCCTCTGTACGCCGTTCGGCCTCAAGAGCGCGGCCGAGCTGCGGAGCCTCGGCGTTTCCGTGATGAAGATCGCTTCGCCCGAGCTCAACTACCGCGCCCTCGTCGAAGAGGTGGCCTCCTACGGGTTGCCCACGCTCCTCTCGTCAGGGGTATCGCGGCTCGCCGACATCGAGCGGGCCCTGGATATCCTTCCGGCCGAACGGAGCTGCCTCCTCCACTGCGTGACCGCCTATCCCGCCCCCGAAACCGATTACAACCTGCGCGTGCTCGCGAGCCTGAGCGCGATCTTCGGGGTCTCTGTAGGCGTCAGCGACCACAGCCTGGATCCTGAGCTCGTTCCCGTCCTCGCGACGACGGTCGGAGCCTGCGCGGTAGAGAAGCACTTCTGCCTTTCCCGCGCCGACGACGGCCTGGACGATCCCATCGCGCTCGAGCCCGCGGATTTCGCGCGGATGGTCAGGGCGGTGCGCGAGGCTTCGCGCCGGGGGGCTGCGGAGACGCTCGAGGCGGTGGCGCGGGAGCGCGGAGCGGAGCTGGCGGAAGCCGTCCTCGGCGACGGCGTCAAGCGCCTCGCCCCCTCGGAGCGGCGGAACTACGAGCGGACTAATCGATCTATCCACGCGCTCCGCGACATCGCGGCGGGCGAGACGATCCGCGCCGAGGATATCGCGTGCCTGCGGACCGAAAAAGTGCTCCGGCCGGGGCTCGGTCCCGAATGGACCGCGGCCGTGATCGGCCGCCGCGCCCGGTACGACATCCCCGCGGGAGAGGGCATCCGGCTCGAGGATATCTAGGGCGGTGCGCCGATGGAGACCGCGGACCGGCCCGTCGACGCCGTTCCGGTTCGCTCAGGCCTTGGGGCCTAGGTGCTCGGCGATGAGCTTGAGGCCGTAGAGGGTCAGGTCGGGCTCCACGAAGGTGAATACGTCGGTGAGCGGAGCCACCACGTCGCAGAGGCCGCCGGTGGCGATGACCTTGAGGTCTCCGCCGACCTCGGCCCGTATACGTTTAACCATATATTCCACGAGACCCGTGAAGCCGTAGACCACGCCCGCCTGGATGGAATGGACGGTGTTCTTGCCGAAAGGCGCGGGCGGCGGGATGAGCTGCACGAAGGGCAGCTGGGCCGTATCCCGGGAGAGCGCGTTGACCGCGGTGCCGAGGCCGGGCGCGATCGCGACGCCGAGCATCGCTCCTGCGGCGTCCACGACGGTGAAGCTCAGTGCGGTGCCGAAGTCCACGACCACGCAGTTGCTCCGGCACTTCGCATAGGCGGCCATCGCGTCGGCCACGAGGTCGGCCCCGATCTCGTAGGGCGCGACCACCGAGATGGGGAGGCGGCCGTAGATATCCGGGCCGACCGCCACCGGTTCCCTGCCGGTCAGGTGCCGGAGCATGGCGGGCATCGCGTCCGTCAGCGACGGGACCACCGAAGCGAAGCAGACTCGGTCCACCGAGCGGGGGTCCACATGGGCGTCGGAGAAGAGGGACCGGAATAGAGTGCCGTATTCGTCCTCGGTCTTCTTGGACACGGTGTGGATGCGCCAGCTGCGTTCCAACGTCTCGCCGCGCCAGAGGCCGGCGACGATGTTCGAATTGCCGATATTCACCGTGAGCAGCATGGATCCTCCCTTCGACTTGTGCTGGACAGGCCTTCCGTGGCATCATACCGGTAATTTCGAGACGTTTCCATACGGAGAGCCTTCCAATGTCGGATCTCATTGAAGCGCGGGTACTCAAAGGGTTCCGCGATTTTCTTCCTGAATCGGAAATCGAGCGACGCCTCCTCACCGAGACCGTCGAAGCCACCTTCCGCTCCTTCGGCTTCGTCCCCATCGACACGCCGGCCCTGGAGTACGCGGAAATCCTGCTCGGCAAGGGCGGCGGCGAGACGGAGAAACAGGTGTACCGGTTCCAGGACCACGGCGGCCGCGATGTCGCGCTGCGCTTCGACCTGACCGTTCCCTTCGCCCGCTTCATGGCGGAGCATCGGGCCGAACTTCCCCTGCCCTTCAAGCGCTACCACATCGCGAAAGTGTGGCGCGGCGAGAATACCCAACGCGGCCGCTACCGCGAGTTCACCCAGTGCGACTTCGACATCGTCGGCTCGGAGTCGGCGGCCGCTGACTTCGAAATCCTCCTCATGATGCGGGAATCCCTCCGCGCGATCGGCGTCGGAGACGTGACCATCAGGATGAACCACCGCGGCGTGTTCAACCGCTTCCTGGCCCACCGCGGCATCGCCGACAAGTCGGTGGAGGTGCTCAGGACGGTGGACAAGCTCGGCAAGATCGGCAGGGAAGAGACCCTCGCCCTACTTACGGAGCTCGTCGGGGCGGAAAAAGGAGAGGCCATCCTCGCCTTCATCCAGCCGAGAGGATCGTTCGAGGAGACGCTCGCGGCCATGACGGAGGCCGCCGGGGGCCCGGCGGCGGACACAGAGCGGCTTTCGGTCTTGCGATCCTTCATGCGCGACGCGGGCGTCGCGGACGTCTTCGTCCTGGATCCTTCCATCACGCGCGGCCTCGATTACTATACCGGCGTCGTCTACGAAACCTTCCTGAACGACCTGAGCGACATCGGCTCGGTGTGCTCGGGCGGGCGCTACGACGACCTCGCGAGCCTCTATTCCAAGGAACGCCTGCCCGGCGTCGGCGCCTCCATCGGCCTGGACCGCCTCATCGCCGCGCTGGAAGCGCTCGGCAGGTCGCGGCGGTCGCCGACCTTCGCGCGGGTCGCCGTGGCCTGCATGGACGAATCGCTCGGCGGAACGTACCAGGCCATCGCCTCTGGCTTCCGCACGGCGGGCGTTCCCTGCGAGGTGCTCACCGAGCAGAAGAAACCCGTTCAGCAGTTCGCCCTGGCTGAGAAGAAAGGCGCCGAATGGGTCGTCGTGGCGGGACCTGACGAGCTCGCGCGGGGCGTATTGACGCTGCGCAAGCTCGCGACGAGGGAAAACAGCGAAGGACTCGCCCTGGATCAGGCTATAGCGCTCATCCGTACCGGAGCCTGACGGTCAGGCTTCGGCCGTGGCGTATTCCAGGATGAGTTCCTGGGTGGCCACCGCGCGCGGGAGGTCGCAGGCGATGCGCCCTCCCGCCAGGACGAGGACGCGGTTGCACATGCCGAGGATCTCCTCTATATCGGAAGAAATGAGGATCACGGAGGCTCCCTTGGCGATGAGGTCCGCGATGGCGTTGTAGATGTCCACCTTGGACGCCACGTCGATGCCGCGGGTCGGTTCGTCCAGGATGTAGATGCGCGACCGCCGCGCGAGCCAGCGCGCCACCGCCACCTTCTGTTGGTTGCCGCCCGAATATTGGTCGGGCCGGTCCCCCGGCCTGCCCGGCCTGAGCCCCAGGCGATCCGAATAGTCCTTGACCAGGTTGTGCATGAAAGACGAGTCGAGGCCGGTAAGCCCCTTGAAACGCCTGAGGGAAGCGACCGTCACGTTGAGCACCAGATCCTGGCGATGGAGTATCGCGTTCTCGCTCCGGTCTTCCGGCACGAGCGCGATACCGCGGTCGAGCGCCTCCGAGGGATCCCGGAAGCGGACGGGCGCGCCGTCGAGCAGGATCTCTCCGCCCGACGGTTCCACGGCGCCGAACAGGCATTGGGCGAGCCGCGTACGCCCCGAGCCCATGAGGCCGGTAACGCCCAGGAGTTCGCCTTTGCGCATGGAGAAACTGACGTCCTGGAGCACGGGCGCGCTCTGCAGGCTCTTCACCTCCAGGACCGGCTTCCCCCGCTTACGCTCAAGCCGGGGATACCGCTCGGTCTGGATGCGTCCCATCATCATCCGGACGAGGGATTCACGATCGAGGGCCCCCACTTCGCGGGTATCGAGCACCCGCCCCTGTCGTATCACGGAAACCCTGTCGCCTACTTTCAGGATCTCGTCCATGCGATGGGAAACATAGAAGACTCCGACCCCTTGGGCCTTGAGGCGGCGTACGATGGAAAAGAGTATTTCGCGTTCGGGTTCGGCCATGGCGGCCGTCGGCTCATCGAAGGCGACCACCTTCCACGTGCCGACGCAGGCCTTGGCGGCCTCCAGCAGTTGCCGTTGCGCGTAGCCGAGGGTGGAGACGCGCATGCCGGGGTCGATCCGTATGCCGAGTTCCGCGAGAAGCCGGTGCGCGTCGGCCTTGAGGCGGAAGATGTCCAATCCGCCCAAGAGCCCCCGCGGCAAGAGGTCGAAGTAGAGATTCTCCGCGATCGAGAGGTTCTCGAAGAGCATCGGTTCCTGGGGTTGGTACATGACGCCGTGGGCTTTCGCGTCCGCGATATCGGCGAAGGCGCAGGCGAGCCCCTCGAGCGCGACCATTCCTTCGTCGGGGGCGTAGAGTCCGCCGAGCAGCTTCATGATGGCCGATTTGCCGGAACCGTTTTCTCCGACCACCACGTGCACTTCCCCCGGCCGGAGGTCGAGGTTCACGTCCTCCAGCGCGAAACCGTCGCTGAAGCTCTTGCATATGCCCGAAAGCTCCAGAAGGGCGCGCATCGATCTACACCATCCCCTCGAAGACGTCGACGGCCGTGAAGAGCCGCACGTTGGCGCGGAAGAGGCGCCGTTTAGCTTCATCCGTAAGGGTCCGATCGGTCACCACCGTATCGGCGGGGGCGACGGAGCCGAAGCGAAAGAAGGCGTTGCGGGAGAAGCTCTCCGCGAGGCAGAGGATCACGAACTCGCGCGTGCGCTGTCGGGCCTCGCGGATAAGGGCCGCCTTCTGCTGGGTGGACGCGGAAAGCTCAAGGCCGTCGCCGAAGCCGTCCAGTTCCGCAAAAAAGCGATCGACGTGGAAATGCTGGAGGTCGTCGAGCGCGAGGGCGCCGTACACCGCCAATTCGTCGGGGTCCAAGTCGCCGCCGAGCAAAACGGTACGGTTATCGGGTTGGGTCGCGATCTCCTTCGCGACCATGATATCGTTCGTGAGCACGGTTACGCCGCGGCGATCCGCGAGCGAACGGGCCAGGGAACGGGGGAGCCGACCGCCCGAAAGCATCACCGTGTCCCCGTCCGCCACGAGCCGAGCGGCGACTTTCCCAACCTCTTCCGCCAACGCGGAAGAAGCGTCCGAAGACGCGGGAATATCCGCCGTCCCGTCGTCCCGCTCCGAGAGGACCGCCCCGCCGTGCGTCCTGACCAGGAAGCCGTCATGCTCGAGCTTTTCGAGGTCCCTTCGGACGGTCACCTCCGATACGCCGAGGAGTCCGCTGAGCGCATGCACTTCCGCTTGTTTATGCTCTTCAAGGTACTTGCGAATGAGGCGAAAACGCTCCAGGGCGAACATGCCGCTTTCCTCCGTTGCAACTGTGCCACTATAGCCCTCAATTCTGAAATCACGCAACCGAAGATTTTTGATCTTCGTATGTGATCGAAAACCATGAAAGTGTTCGTACACGCAGAAAAAAATTGACAGAATGAAAGAAGCAGGGTTACCATTCGCTCACATTCGTAAGCGATCGATTGATGCGTTTGAGCGTTCCTGCTCAGATGTGCGTTCGACGCGGAAGTAATCGCACTAAAGGAGAAGAGCATGAATCGGACCATGAAGCTTTTCGCGCTCGCCCTGATCGCCGCGCTCGTGGCCTCCCCCACGTTCGCCCAGAAAAAGGGTAAGGCCGGAGTAGTCGGCATCGCCATGCCGACCCAGTCGTCCGCTCGGTGGATCGCCGACGGCGGTAACATGAAGAAGATCCTGGAAGAGCGCGGCTATAAGGTCGACCTCCAATACGCCGAGGACGACATCCCCGCCCAGGTGTCGCAGGTCGAGAACATGATCACCAAGGGCGCCGACGTCCTCGTGATCGCCGCCATCGACGGCGCGGCGCTCTTCAACGTCCTTGAGATGGCGCACAAGGCGAAGGTGAAGATCATTTCCTATGACCGCCTCATCGTGAACAGCCCCTGGGTCGACTACTACGCCACCTTCGACAACTTCAAAGTCGGCGTTCTCCAGGGCGGGTACATCGTCAAGGCCCTCGGCCTCGACAAGGGAAAGAAGGGCCCCTTCAATATCGAGCTCTTCGCGGGTTCTCCCGACGACACCAACGCCGGCTACTTCTTCAACGGCGCCATGTCCACGCTCGATCCCTACATTAAGTCCGGCGTGCTCAAGGTCCGCTCCGGTCAGACCGACTTCGCCAAGGTCGCTACCCTCCGCTGGTCGGGCGAAGTGGCCCAGAAGCGCATGGACGACATCCTGACCTCCAAGTACACCGATGCCAGGGTCGACGCGGTCCTCTCCCCCTATGACGGCCTCTCCATCGGTATCCTCTCCGCCCTCAAGTCCGTCGGCTACGGTACCGCCGGCAAGCCCATGCCCATCGTGACCGGTCAGGACGCGGAGATCCCCTCCGTGAAGTCCATCCTCGCCGGCGAGCAGACCTCCACCGTTTTCAAGGATACCCGCACCCTCGCCAAGCGCGCCGCCGACATGGTCGACTCCGTGCTCAAGGGCACCCCCGCCGAGATCAACGACACCAAGACCTACAACAACGGCGTTAAGATCGTCCCGTCCTATCTCTGCGACCCCATCAGCGTCGACAAGACCAACATCAAGGCCGCCTTGGTCGACATCGGTTACTACACCGCCGATCAGATCGGTCTCAAGTGATCTCCGGGACCGCCCGCTCATGCGGGCGGTCCATGTCCGCGGATGCGGGCTTCCCGAAACATCCACGGGCCGGATGCGGCCCGCGGATGTTTCGTCCGGCGGGCCTTTCCGGGTCGTTCGGACGAGCGCATTCAACATAAGGCAAGGCTAAGCAAATGTCGGACACAATCCTGGAAATGAAGAACATCACGAAGACCTTCACCGGGGTGAAGGCCCTCGACGATGTCAGTATGAAGGTGACCCGGGACGAGATCCACGCCCTCGTGGGCGAGAACGGCGCCGGTAAATCCACCTTGATGAAGATATTGAGCGGGGTCTACCCGCACTCTTCCTATTCCGGTTCCATCACGTACGAAGGCGCCGAGTGCACCTTCAACAGCATCTCCGACAGCGAGGCGCTGGGGATCGTCATCATCCACCAGGAACTCGCTCTCATTCCCTACCTGTCGATAGCCGAGAACATCTTCCTCGGCAACGAGCGCGCCAAGGGCGGCGTCATCGACTGGCACGAGACGACCTCCGCCGCCGGAGAGCTCCTCGCCAAGGTGGGCCTCTTCGACAATCCGAATATCCTGATCACCGATATAGGCGTGGGTAAGCAGCAGCTCGTGGAGATCGCCAAGGCCCTCGCGAAAAAGGTCAAGCTCCTCATCCTGGACGAGCCTACCGCCGCCCTCAACGACGAGGAGTCGAGCAAACTCCTCGGCATCCTCCTCGACTTGAAAAAGCAAGGCGTCACTTCCATATTGATCTCCCATAAACTTGAGGAAATCGCCAAGGTTTCCGATTCGATCACGGTCATCCGCGACGGAAAGGTCATCGAAACCCTGGAAAATGAAGCGCACCGCATAGACCAGGACCGCATCATCAAGAGCATGGTCGGCCGCGAACTCGTCGACCGCTACCCGAAGCGCGAAGCCAGGATCGGCGAGATCGCCTTCAAGGTTGAAAATTGGAACGTGTTCGATCCTCAATTCGAGGACCGCAAGATCATCAACAACGTCTCGCTGTTCGCGAGGCGAGGCGAGGTGGTCGGGCTCGCGGGACTCATGGGCGCCGGGCGCACCGAACTCGCGATGAGCCTCTTCGGCCGTTCCTACGGAAAGCACCATTCCGGCCGCATTTTCAAGGACGGGGTGGAGGTCGAGCTGCATTCCGTGAGCGATTCGATCGATCACGGCATCGCCTATCTCACCGAAGACCGCAAGAACTACGGCCTCGTCTTAATTGAGGACATAAAGTCCAACATGTCGCTCGCGAGCCTGCAGAAGGTGAGCAAGGGGCAGGTGATCAACCGAGGATTAGAATACCAAGCCGTCACGGGACTGCAGCAGCAGATGAAGATCCGCTGCACCGGCATCGACCAAGTCGTCGAGAGCCTCTCGGGCGGCAACCAGCAGAAGGTCATCCTCTCCAAGTGGATCATGGCCGAGCCGGACATCCTCATCCTGGACGAACCGACACGGGGTATCGACGTCGGCGCCAAGTACGAGATCTATACGATCATTAATCGACTTGCCTTGGAAGGCAAGACGATCATAATGATCTCATCCGAGATGCCCGAACTCCTCGGAATGTGCGACAGGATTTACGTCGTGACGGAAGGCGAGATCTCCGGCGAACTCGATCGCGAGCACGCCACGCAGGAGAGCATCATGAGCTGCATTATGAATCATAAACGAGGAGCGAAGGTATGAGCACGGTCGGAAGACTCTTCAAGAGCAATATTCGACAATACGGCATGGTAATCGCCCTCGCGGCGATCATGCTATTTTTCCAGGTGATCACCGGCGGGATCATGTTCAAGCCGATGAACATCACGAACCTGGTCCTGCAGAACAGCTACGTCATGATCCTCGCCATCGGCATGCTGCTCGTCATCGTCACCGGCGGCATCGACCTTTCCGTCGGCTCGGTCGTCGCCTTCGTCGGCGCCGTCTCGGCCGTGTTCATGGTCGATTACGGGATGCCGGTCCTGCCCGCCATGGTGATCGGCATCCTGATCGGGGCGGTCGCCGGCGCCTTCCAGGGCTACTTCATCGCCTTCCTCAGGATACCCGCCTTCATCGTCACGCTCGCCGGGCAGCTCATCTTCCGCGGCCTCACGATGACCATGCTGCAGGCCCAGACCAAGGCTCCCTTCGCGAAATCCTTCCAGGCGCTCGCCGCGGGCTATCTCCCCTGGATGGAGGTCCGCTGGGGCGAACTCAACCTCATCGCGCTTTCTTCGGGCATCCTCGCGTCCATCGTGCTGGCCGTCGTGGTCCTGCATTCGCGCAAGACCAAGCTGAAATACCACTTCGAGGTTCTTCCGCTCTGGGTGGACGTCC
Source organism: Spirochaetota bacterium (assembly GCA_023406985.1). Classification (GTDB taxonomy): domain Bacteria; phylum Spirochaetota; class Spirochaetia; order Treponematales; family Breznakiellaceae; genus JAEXTK01. Next base: position 29,443 of record JAEXTK010000291.1, read on the forward strand.
TCAAGATCGCGGTCATCGTGCTCGGCATCAACCTCCTCACCTATAAATTCGCCGGCTACAACGGATTGCCCATCATCCTCATCATCCTGGTGGCGCTCATCCTCATCTACACCTTCATCACCCAGCGCACGATAGCCGGACGCCATATCTACGCCCTCGGCGGCAACGAGAAGGCCGCGCGGCTTTCGGGCGTCAAGACCAACCGGGTGATTTTCTGGTGCTACGTGAACATGGGCGTGCTCGCGGCGGTCGCGGGCTTGGTGGTCGCCGGCCGCCTCAACGCCGCGACCCCCAAGGCGGGCAACGGCTTCGAGCTCGACGCGATCGCCGCCTGCTTCATCGGCGGCGCCTCGCCCGCCGGCGGCATCGGCACCGTGATCGGGACCATCGTCGGCGGCTTCGTGATGGCGGTACTCAACAACGGCATGTCCATCATGGGCGTTCCCGTGGACCTGCAGCAGACGATCAAGGGCGTCGTCCTGCTCGGCGCCGTCTGGTTCGACGTCTATACGAAGTCGAAGAGCAGCTCGCGCTGAAGACCTGGGGGCGGGAGCCGAACGCTTTCCGCCCCCGCGAAAATCGCCGAATTCGTGGACCGCGGCCGCCTCCTGCCGCGGTCCTTTTTATTTCTTCCGCCAGTCCGCGGCAGCCGCCACGAACGCGGACCGGGAAGCTTCGATGACCTTCTCGTCCACGCAATAGGCGAGCCGGAACCATCCGGGGGCGCCGAAGCCGGAACCCGGAACGGCGAGGACGAGATGGTCCTTGAGCTTCATGACGAAGGCCACGTCGTCGCTACCGCCCTTCCCTTCCGGGACTTTGCAGAAGAGGTAGAACGCGCCCTCCGGTTCCGCGTACGCGATCCCGGCCTCGTCCAGGACGGACTTGAAGACGTCCCTGCGGCGCTCGTAGATACCCACGTCGACGCGGGCGGTCGTGAGTTCCGCGACGACGCGCTGCATGAGGGCGGGCGCGTTCACGAAGCCGAGGACCCGGGTCGCGTAGATGAGGGCGCCGACGAGCTCCTCGGCATCCTTGACCGCAGGTCCCACGGCGATGTAGCCGATCCGCTCGCCGGGCAACGAGAGGCTCTTGGAATACGAGGTGACGAGGATCGATTCCTCGTAGGCCGAAAGGACCGGCGGGACGGACCGCCCTCCGTATACGATCTCGCGGTACGGCTCATCGGCGATGAGGTAGGGATACCGACCGGTTTTCGCGCCGTGCGCGCGGAGGGCATCGGCCAGCGCCGCGATCGTGGAAGCGGGATAGACGCGGCCGGTCGGATTGTGCGGGGAATTGATGAGGACGGCGGCCGTCTTCGGCGTGAGGGCCGCGGCGATGGAGCGGACGTCCAGGTCGAAGTCCCGAGTGGAGTCCGCGAGGACCATGCGTCCGCCGTGGTTGGAGATGTACGAGCCGTATTCCACGAAGTACGGGCGGGATACCACGACCTCGTCTCCCGGGTTGAGTATGGCCTTCAGGGTGGTGTTGAGGCCGCCGGCCGCGCCGACGCACATCACGAGGTTGTTGCCGGCGATATCGACCTGGTGATCGAGGGACGCTTTCCGGGCGAGCGCGTCGCGCACCGGGAGGAACCCGGCGTTGGCCATGTACCCGTGCGATCCGGGAGCGTCCTCGGAGGTAAGGCGGACGAGCGCGGAATGGAACGCGGGAGGAGGATCGATATCAGGATTCCCGAGGGAAAAATCGAAGACCTTGTCCGCGCCGTACTTCCGTTTGAGGATGGCACCCTCATCGAACATCTTCCTGATCCAGGACGATTTGGATTGCGCTTCTCTAATGGCGTCGGCGATGGGCATGGCGTTCCTCCGTTCATGTGGTGCGATACGATACCATAGGCGGGGCCGGCAGGCTAAGGGGGAACTTATTTTTATCGCCGGTCGATGGCAGAGGGCTGCGCTTCGTGTACAATGCCGCCCATGAACGGTGAACCCGTGGGGGCGGTCCCCTCCTTAGCCGCGTGCCTCGCCGCGGCGAGCGATACGAAAGAGCTCCTCGTGCGGGAGGGCGCCTTGGAGGCCCTGCCCGGCATCGTCGCCGATCGCTTCGGAGCAGCCGAAGTCTATCTCGTCGCCGACGACAACACCCTGGCCGCGGCGGGAGAACGCGCGCTCGATGGGCTCCGCTCCGCCGGCATCGGCGTGCGGGGAACCTTCGTGTTCCCGGGGACGCCGCGCCTCCACGCCGATTACGGCCACGTCGCGGAACTCGTCGCCGCCTTCCGCGCGAACGGGGAAACGCGTCTCCTGCCGCTGGTCGTGGGCGCGGGTACCCTGAACGACCTCGTGAAGCGAGCCGCCCATGAGATAGGTCGCCCCTACCTCTGCGTGCCCACCGCGGCGTCCGTGGACGGCTATACCTCCTACGGCGCGGCCCTCTTGGCGGGCGGATACAAGAAGACCCTGGAATGCCCGGCGCCGGCCGTCGTGATCGCCGATTCCGCCGTCCTTTCCCGCGCGCCCGCCTACCTCTCCTCTTCCGGTTTCGGCGACCTCGCGAGCAAGCTCGTGGCGGGTACCGACTGGATCATCGCGGAAACCGCCGGACGCGGGGGCGCCCCCGGCACGGAGCCCATCGACGCCTTCGCCTGGGACATGACCCAGACCGGCCTCGTCGCGGCCCTGCGGCGATCCGAGACCGCCTTCCGCGGGGACGCCGACGCGGTCGGCGTCCTCTTCGAAGCCCTCGCGCTGACGGGCTTCTCCATGCAGTACCTGAAGAGCTCGCGACCGGTATCCGGATGCGAACACCTGTATAGCCACGTGTGGGAGATGAAGGACCTCTCGGTCGGCGGCCTACCGGTGACGCACGGCCACAAGGTCGCGATCGGGACGTTGCTCGCCACGGCGCTCACGGAGATCGTCTTCAGCCGCGCGGAACCGCCCGCGGGTCGCCCGCGGCCCAACTACGATCCTGCGGCCCGCGAGGCCGAGGTCCGCACTACCTTCGCGGGGCTCGCCGCGGCGGACGCGGTCGCGGAGACCGCCCAAGCCAAGCTCCTGGGCGACGAGGCGCGCTCTCGCCTGGCCGCGGCGTTCTGCGATGAATGGAACAGCCTGCGGGCGGCGGTGCTCGAACGGCTCATGCCCTACGCCGAGCTGGGCGCCATGCTGGATCGGGCCGGCTGTCCGACGAGGCCGGAAGAAATCGGTCTCACGAGGAACGAAGCGATCGCGACCGCGCGGGCCGCGCAGATGATCCGCAACCGCTATACGACCCTCGACCTGGCGTGGGATCTCGGCATCCTCGAGGACGCGCTCGCCGCGATGGAGCGGGACGACCGCTATCTGCGGTAGGTCATCCGCGTCAGTTTACGATGATCTTTCCGTGGACCATCCCCATCCAACAGGAGAAGGGAATGGTCCCCGGCTCCGTGACGGTAAAGCGGACCACCTGCGAGCCGCCGCGCGAAACGGGAATGGAGACGTCGGCGCCCGGAATCACGATGCGATTCGTGCAGCCCGACGGATTTTCGCCCACGATGGTCCATTCCACCGGCACGCCGGCCTTCACCCGGATGACCGCCGGTTCGAAGGCGGAGGCGAGGACCTTCATGGATACGCGTTGGATTTCGCCTTCCTGCGCGCCGGAAGGCGCGCCTTCGGCCGCGCCGGCGGCGGGCCGGGCGGGCTCGGACGCGCGGACGGATCCCGAGGATTCGGCCGCGGAGGCGGTCCCGGCGACGCCGGAGGCCGCGGAAGGAGTCCCGGAGGCGGCGGCCGACGTGTCCAGGACGTTGCCGGTAAAACCGAACAGCGACGCGCCCGAATGGATGGACTGGAGGGCGAAGGCGACCACGACGAAACCCGCCGCCCGCGCCAGCACGACGCCCTTACGCTTCGTCCACGCGCCGGCCAAGCCGACGCCGAAGAGCACCGGAGAAGTGCCGAGGGCGAAAGAGCCCATGATCAGGACGCCGGGAACGAAACCGCCCGAGGCCAGGGCGAGGGCCTGCATCGAAAGCGTGAAGCCGCACGGCAGGAAGAAGGTCGCCGCGCCCAAGATAGTCGGGGCCGCGGGATGGGGAGAGGCCGCGAGGGCATCCAGGACGCGCGAGAAGCGGCGCGGCATGCGGGAGGCGAGGCTGGCCGGAACGATGCCGAGCAAGGAAAGGCCGAGTATGAGGGTCACGAGTCCCACGGCCACGGTGAGGACGGACACCGCGCGGCCCGACAGGGCGATGCCGCCGCCGAGGAGCCCGAGGAGGCCGCCGAGGACCGCGAAACCGGCGATGCGGCCGCCTTGGAATAGCAGGTTCCGGGTAACCGGAGAAGCCGCGGCCTCGCCGGGGCTCCCGCGGCCTCCCGCGGCGCCGAGGGCGAGGACCAGGGACCCCACGAGGGCGAGGCACGAGGAAACCGAAGCGGCGACGCCGGTGAGCAACGCGGCGACGACGGAAGCCCCAGCGCGCGCCGAAGCCTTGTCCGCGAGCCCCGAAGCCTGGAGCGCACCGTAGAGGGCGAAGACGCCCGCGGCCGCGAGCGCCGAGAGCGACCAGGAGCGGGCAGCCTCCCAGAAGTTAGGGCGCTCCGCCGCAGGAGACCGCCGCTCCGGAGGCGCGGCGCCGCCTGCCTCGGATCGTTCCGCCCCATAGCCGAAGGGCTCGATGCGCGCCGCGTAGGCCGAGTCCGCGGGCTCCTCCGCTCCTTCCCAGGCGACGGTCGCCGTCCCCGCAGTCAGGTCCACCGCCGCCGAGACGGTGCCGTCCACGGCCTCGAACTCCTTCTTGACCAAGGCGACGCACGCGGCGCAATGCATACCGCGTACCGCGAATCGCTTGATTCCTCGCATGGTATCCTCGCCCGTCCTAGACGATGTACGAATCGACGACCTTCATGAGCTCGTCGATCTTTTCGCCGCCGCCGCCTTCGGCGATCGCGTCCGTGACGCAGGTGTTGAGGTGCTGGCGCAGTACGGTGGAGTTCGCTTTGCGGAGCAGCGCGATGGCGGCGAGGAGCTGCTTCGATACGTCGATGCAGTAGCGATCCTCTTCGATCATGCGGATCGTCGCATCGATCTGCCCGCGGGCGGTCTTGAGGAAATTGAGCGCGTTACGGCTTTCGCAGCTGCAGTGGTCCATAGTCCTCCGAATAGGGGAGCCCCTCCCCAGGAGGGGCTCTTACCAGGAACATACAGCGCTCTTACGTAATCAGTCAAGTATTCGCGGCGGTCCTATACGAGGGTGCGGGCGATCCTCACGATGTCGGCGAAGACGCCGCCCGCCGTGACGTCCGCCCCGGCGCCCGGCCCCTTCACCACGAGCGGAAGCCGGGAATACCGCTCCGTCGTGATGACGACGATGTTGTCCGCGTCGACGAGCGACCGGAACGGACTCGCCTCGCTCTCCGCCCGGAGGGACAAGCGGGCCGCGCCGTCCTCTATCACGGCCACGTAGCGGAGCGCCCTCCCCTCCGCGGCCGCGGCCGCCCGCCTCGATTCGAACTGCGCGTCGGCGCGTTCCAGCGCCGCGAAGAAGGACTCCACGTCCTTCGCCTCCAGGCATTCCGCGGGCAGGATGGGTTCGATTTCCACGGAATCGAATTCGATCGGCATGCCGCACTCGCGCGCGAGCACGAGGGCCTTGCGCGCGGCGTCCATGGCGTTGAGGTCGTCCCGCGGGTCCGGCTCGGTGTAACCCTTCGCTTTGGCCTCGCGGACCAGGGTGGAGAACGGTTTCGCGCCGTCGAAGTTGTTGAAGATATAGCTGAGCGTTCCCGAGAGCACGGCCTCGATCCGTTTGATCCGGTCACCCGAGAGGGCGAGGTCGTGGATGGTCGATATCACCGGCAGGCCGGCGCAAACCGTGGTCTCGTAGAGATAGGGAATCCCGCGGTCGCGCGCGTAGTCCACCAATCCGCGGTACTTGGCGTACGACGCCGCGTTGGCCCGCTTGTTCGGGGTCACCACCGGCACGGCCGCGCGGAGGACCTCCTCATAGACGGCGGGGACGGCGTCGCTCGCGGTGCAATCGCAGAAGGCGGAGTTCGGTAGGTTGTAGGCCCGCATGCGGCCCACGAAGGCTTCGGGCGTGAACGGCTCGCCCCCGGCGAGGGCATCTTTCGCCCGCTCCGGATCGATGCCGGCGGGGTCGAAGGCCATGCGGCGCGAGTTGGCGACGCCGATGAGGTTGATGCGGATCTTGTAGGTATCGGCGAGGATTTCCTGTTGCCGCGCGATCTGGTCGAGCAGGGTTCCTCCGATGAGCCCGATGCCCACGAGGAAGAGGTTCACGGACCGTACGCCGGAAAGGAAGAAGGCCTCGTGGATGGCGTTCAGGGCCTTGGACTCGTCCGAGCGCGTGATGACCGCCGAGATGTTGAGCTCGGAGGAGCCTTGGGCGATGGCGACCACGTTGACGCCGTTACGGCCCAGGGCGTGGAAGACCTTACCCGCGATGCCCGGCGTGCTCTTCATGCGGGAACCCACGACCGCGATGATCGAGAGATCCTTTTCGATGGCCGGAGCGTCGATGGCGAGGGCCGCGATCTCCCGCTCGAACTCCTCCCGGATGGCTACCGCGGCGGCGGCGGCGTCTTTGGGAAGGACGGCGAAGCAGATGGAATGCTCGCTCGAGGCTTGGGTGATGAGGATGACGTTGATCTTGCGGCGGGCGAGGCAGCCGAAGAGGCGGGAAGAGAAGCCGGCGACGCCGACCATGCCGGAGCCCTGGACGCGGATCAGGGCCACGTCCCGCATGGAGCTCACGCCCCGCACGGGATACGGGCTCGGCGGGACCTCGGCGGCGATGAGGGTCCCCGCCGAAGCCGGGTTGAAGGTGTTCCTGATCCGTATGGGGATGCCCTTCTCCAGGGCGGGCCTCACCGTCGGCGGGTGCAGGACCTTGGCGCCGAAGTGCGAGAGTTCCATGGCCTCGATGTAGGAGATGGATTCCAGGCGGAAGGCGCCCTTCACGAGCTTCGGATCGGCGGTGAGGATGCCGTCCACGTCGGTCCAGATCTCAACCTCCTCGGAGCCGAGGGCCGCGCCGAAGATGGCGGCCGACAGGTCCGAACCGCCGCGGCCGAGGGTGGTGGTCCGGCCGTCCGCGGTGGAGCCGATGAAGCCGGTCGCTATCTGGAGGGCAGGCCGCGCGTCCAGGGCGGCGCGGATGGCGGGATAGCTCTCCTCCGCGATGAAGCGCGCGGAGCCGAACTGGTCGTCCGTGCGGACGACGAGGCGGGCGTCCAGGAAATCCGCCTCTACGCCCACCGCGCGGAAGGCGCGCGAGACGATGAAGGCCGAGAGCCGCTCGCCGAAACTCATGACCGCGTCGAGCGTGCGGGCAGAAAGTTCGCCGAGGGCGCGCACGCCGTCGAGCGTCCGCGCGAGCTCGTCCATGGAGGCGCGCACGAACTCCTCCGCGGCCGACGCGTCCGCGCCGGCGCAGAGTTCGGCCACCGCCTCGAGGTGCCGGCCGCGGATCGCCGCGAGTTTGTCCAGGTACGTGCCGTCGTCGAGTTCGGCGAGGCGCGCCACCTCGATGAGCGTGTCGGTAATCTTGGAGAACGCGGAGACGACGACGACGCGCGTGCGGCCCGTATGCTCCGTGTCGCGAACGACATCGATGAGCTTTCGGATCGCCTGGGGCGAGCCGACCGAGGTACCGCCGAATTTGAGGACAAGCATTGCGTGACTCCGTATAATTATGCAGACGTAACCACTTTTATAGGCTTTTAATGCATATATATCAAGTACCGCCGAGCTGTCCGCAGGCGGCCATCACCGATCGTCCCTTTTCGATGCGGAGCCGCACGGGGACGCCGGCGGCGCCGAGCAGTGCAAGGAAACGGTCGGTCTCGGCCATGGTGGGAGCGGGGGCGATCGGATCGCGGCCGGGATTGTAGGGAATGAGGTTCACGAGGGCGCGCCCGACCGCGCCGCAGAACCGGGCCACGGCCGCGGCGTCTTCTGCTCCGTCGTTGATGCCGGGCAAGAGGCAATAGTTGACGCCGAGGACGAAGTTGCGCCGCTTCGGGTAGGCGGCCAGGGCTTGCGCGAGAGCCGCGAGCGGGGTGCGGCGGTTCACGGGCATGAGCGCGTCGCGGAGTTCGTCGCGGCCGGCATTGAGGCTGATCGAGAGGTTGAGGCGCTTCAAGCCGAGCCGGCCGAGCCGCTCGATGCCCGCGGCGTCGCCGGAGGTGCAGACGGTGATGCGCTCGAGCGAATACGCGTAGCCTCGGCGGTCGCCGAGCACTTCGATGGCCTTGGCCACGTTCGCCAGGTTGTCGAGCGGCTCGCCCATTCCCATGAAGACGATGTTACGGAAACGGACGCCGAGGATAAGGGCGGCCGAAAGCACCTGGGCGACGATCTCGGCCGCGGAGAGGTCGCGGACGAACCCGCCGCGCCCGGTCTCGCAGAAGGCGCAGGCGCGGCCGCAGCCCACCTGGGATGAGACGCAGAGGGTCCGCGTTCCTCCGTACATGGGGATGGATACCGATTCTATCCGCTCGCCGGTACGGGTGCCGAAGACGAATTTCGTCGTGGTTCCCGCGTTCCCTTCCGTTTCCAGGCGATCCTGAAGACGCAGCGTTCCGACGTCGAAGTGTTCCGCCCACCGCCGCGCGTTCCGCTCGGAGGCGCCCGCCGCGGCCGCGTCGAGCCTGCCGGTCTTGAAAACGTCGGCGTAGATCCGAGGCGCGAGGCCCGCGGTCTCCGCCACGAGCCGTTTCGCTTCCCCCGCGAATTCCTCGCCGGTGAGGCCGAGGACGTCGATCATTCGGCGGTTCCCGCGCGATCGTTCCTACCGGCGCTCGAGTCCAGGAGGATGTCCAGGGCGTCCGCGGAAATGAAGAGTTCCTGGATGGACAGGCCCAAGGAAGCGAGCAGGAGCATCAGGGCGAAAGCGAAGACCGCCTCGGCCGCGAGGGAAAGCCTGAAGAAGATGAGGAGCATGGTGAGGACGCAGAAGAAGAAACTGGAAACGCCGAGCAGCTGCATCGACTTGATGATCCGGATGCGCTTTTTCAGGTTCTCGATCTGGCCGCGGATCCCGTCCTCGCTTTCCGCCCTCCACCGCGCGTGGAGTTCGCGCACGAGGTTGGCGAGCGCGAGAAACCGATTGGTGTAGGCCAAGAGCAGGAGGGAGATCGCCGGGAAGAGGAGCGCCGGCGTAGCGAGATTGAGTTCCATGCGGTCAATCTCGCAGATAGGGACGAAAGAAACAAGGAGGGGCAGGCCCGCCTACTGGCGGGCTCGATTTCGCAGCGGCTGAAGGGCCGCGTCCCCGCGCAGGCCGCGCCCCAACAGTGGGCCATCCCCCCCA
>JAEXTK010000292.1 GCA_023406985.1 Spirochaetota bacterium
CCCCTTGCGGCGCGCGCCTTCAGGAGCTTGAACGTGATCGTTCTCGAGAAAGTCTCAAGGAGCTACCCGTCCGTCCGCGCGGTGGACGGCGTCGACCTTTCCATCGGCGAGGGGCTCGTGTACGGCATCATCGGCCGGAGCGGCGCCGGCAAGTCCACCCTCCTCCGCCTCATGAGCCTCATGGAACGGCCCGACGCGGGCCGCGTCCTCTACCGCGGCGAACGCGTCGATACCCTGACGGGCGCGGAGCTCCTCGGCCGGCGGCGGCGGATCGGCATGATCTTCCAGAGCTTCAACCTCTTCTCCTCGCGGAGCGCCGCGCTCAACGTCGCCTACCCGCTGGAGATAGCCGGAATGCCGCGCAAGAAGATCGCCGCCCGCGTAGACGAACTCCTGGACCTCGTGGGCATCGCGGACAAGCGCGACGCGCGCATGAGCGAACTCTCGGGGGGCCAGAAGCAGCGCGTCGCGATAGCCCGCGCCCTCGCCGTCCAGCCGGAGGTCCTCTTCTGCGACGAGGCGACGAGCGCCCTGGACCCCCAGACGACCCGCGCGGTCCTGGCCCTCCTGCGGAGCCTCCGCGACCGGCTCGGCCTGACGGTCGTCATGATCACCCACCAGATGGAGGTCGTCCGCGAGGCCTGCGACCGCCTCGCCGTCCTGGAGGACGGCCGGATCGTGGAGGAAGGCGCGGTGCGCGAGGTCTTCACCGCTCCCCGATCGGCCCTGACGCGCGAGCTCATCGGCGAACTCAAACCCCTTGAAGAGGCGGAGCTCGAGCGCGAGTACGGAGAGGCCCCCGCGGGCAAGCCGCGGCGCCTCCGGCTCCGCTTCAGCGGAAAGGTGACCGACCAGCCCGTCCTTTCGCGCCTCGCGAAGAGCCTTCCCGTGGAACTCAACATCCTCTCCGGAACGGTGCACCGGCTCGGCGAAGAGCGGCTCGGCGAGCTCCTCGTGGAGCTTTCCGGCAGCGAAGCGGCTCAAGGGGAGGCCGTCGAACGGCTCGTGAAGCTCGGCGTCGCCGCGGAGGATATCGATGCGTAACTACGATTTCGTCGCCCTCGCCCTCCTCGTCGGCCGCCCGACGCTGGAGACGCTCTACATGACGGCCGCCTCCACCCTCCTGGCTTCGGCGCTCGGCTTCCCGGTCGGCGTCCTGCTCCGCGCGACGGACGCGGACGGGATAGCGCCGCGGAGGGCGCTCAACGCGGTCCTCTCGCGGACCGTCAACCTCCTGCGGTCCTTCCCCTTCATCATCCTCATGATCCTCGTGTTTCCCCTCTCGCGCGTCCTCGTCGGGACGAGCATCGGCACCACGGCGGCCATCGTGCCGCTCTCCATCGCCGCGGCCCCGTTCGTCGCGCGCGTGGTGGAGTCGGCTTTGAAGGAGGTGGACCCGGGCGTCGTTCTCGCCGCCCGTTCCATGGGCTCGACGCCCGCCCAGATCGTGGCCAAGGTGCTCGTGCCGGAGGCCCTGCCCTCCCTGGTCGCGGGCCTCTCGCTCACGATCATCAACCTGATCGCCTACTCCGCCATGGCGGGCGCCATCGGCGGCGGCGGGCTCGGGGACCTCGCCATCCGGTACGGCTACCAGCGCTTCAGGACCGACGTCATGATCGCCGCGGTGGCCGTCATCGTCATCCTCGTGGAATCGGTACAGCTCGCGCTCGCGGCGCTCAGCCGCCGCCTGCTCGCGAAACGATAAGACCTCGCTAAGGAGTACACCGTGAAGAAGATCCAGCGTTTCCTCGTCGCCGCGGCCCTCGCCGCGCCCGCGCTCATCGCCCTCGCTTCCTGCGCCCCCAAGACGGGCCAGGACAAGAAGGTCCTCACCGTCGGCGCCACGCCGGTCCCCCACGCCGAGCTGCTCGCCCTCGTGGCGGACGACCTCGCCGCGGAGGGCATCGAACTCAAGATCGTGGAATTCACCGATTACGTGACGCCGAACGTCGCCCTCGCGGAGGGCCAGCTCGACGCCAACTTCTTCCAGCACCTTCCCTACCTGGAGTCCTTCGCGACCGAAAAGGGCCTCTCGCTCGTCTCGGCCTTCGCCGTCCACGTGGAGCCCCTCGGGCTCTACTCGGGCAGGGCCAAGAGCCTGGAGGAACTCGCCGACGGGGCTTCCATCGCCGTCCCGAACGATCCCACCAACGAGGGCCGCGCGCTCCTGCTCCTCCAGGCCAAGGGCCTCATCAAGCTCTCCGACGCGGCCGGCCTCAAGGGCACGAGCGCCGATATCGTGGAGAATACCAAGAAGCTGAAGTTCAAGGAGCTCGAGGCGGCCCAGCTCCCGCGCGTGCTCCAGGACGTGGACGCGGCGGTCATCAACGGGAACTACGCGCTGGAATCGGGGCTCAACCCGGTGAAGGACGCGCTGATCCTGGAGGGCGCGGAATCCCCCTACGCCAACATCGTGGCGGTCCGCGCGGGCACCGAGAACGATCCCCGGATCCTCGCCCTCGCCAAGGCCCTGAGGTCCGAGAAGGTGAAAGAGTTCATCCTGTCCAAGTATTCCGGCGGCGTGGTCGCCGCGTTCTGATCGCGGCCGGGGCCCGCCCCCGGCGGGCGCGCTTACGCGAAGAGCTCGAGCGCGTCGGCGAGGCTCTCGCGGCGGCGCCAGACGGTCGCGAGCACCTCGGCGGGCGGCTCCGTCAGGTCCTTCACGAAGACGGACCTGATCCCCGCCGCCGCCAAGCCGCGGAGTCCCGCGGGCGAATCCTCGAATCCGACGCAATCGGCCGGCGCTACCGCGAGGCGCTCCGCGGCCAGCAGGAAGATATCGGGAGCGGGCTTCCCCCGCTCCACCTCGTCCCCGCAGGCCAAGACGGAGAAGCGTCCGCGGATGCCGGCCTTCTCCAGCTTCCAGAGGGCTATCTTCCGGGGAGTGGAGGTCGCCACCGCGACCGGGACGCCGACTCCACCGAGGTGGTCCAGAAGCTCAAGCAAGCCCGGCCTGTGGGGAATACCCTCGCGCTCCACCGACTCGATGAAGAGCTCTTCCAGGCGCTTGCGGACGGCGGCGTACGGAAAGCCGGGGCCGCAGGCCTCCAGGATCCGGTTCCGCGTCGCGTCCTCGTCCAAGCCCACCGTGGAGACCGGCACGGCTTCGTCGATCTCCCAGCCGGCCTCCGCCGCGGCCGCGAGCCAAAAACGAACGGCCGGACGCTCGGTATCGAGCATCAGGCCGTCCATGTCGAAAATGGCCGCGGCGGGCCGGGAGGCCGCGAGCCTCCCGTCGTTGCCTGCCGCTATCACGCGACGTAGCTTTCCAGGAAGCGGCTGCGCGAGGGGTGCTGCAGGCGCTTCAGGGCCTTCTTCTCGATCTGGCGGATCCGCTCCTTGGTCAGGTTGAAGCGGTCGCCGATTTCCTTGAGCGACATCGGGGCCGCGCCGCCGAGCCCGAAGCGGTACCGGATGATCTCGGCTTCCTTCTCGGTGAGCGTCCGGAGCGCCGCTTCCACGTCCTCCCGGAGGGCGGATTCCACGGCGAGGTCGTCGGGCGACTTGTAGGCGCCGTCCTCCACGAAGTCGCCGATGGTGGACGAATCCTTCTCGGCGTACACGGGGCTCTCCAGCGAAACGAGTTCGCGGCTGATGTTCACGAGGTCGGAGACGTGGCCGCTCTCCATGTTGAGGAGGCGCGCGATCTCGGTGATCTCGGCGTCGTCGCCGCGGCCGCCCTGCACGATCTTGCGGGCCTTCTCGATCTGCACGAGCTCGTTGGCCCGGTTGAGCGGGAGGCGGATCATGCGCGACTTCTCGCAGACGGCCTTGAGGATGGCCTGGCGGATCCACCAAACGGCGTAGGAGATGAAGTGGTAGCCCTTGTCCACGTCGTAGCGCTCGATGGCGTTGAGCAGGCCGATATTGCCTTCGCTGATGAGGTCGGCGAGCGGCAGGCCCTGGTTCTGGTATTTCTTGGCGACGTTCACGACGAACCGGAGGTTCGCGCTCGCGAGGCGCTCGCGCGCCTTCGGGTCCCCGGCCGCGGCGGCGCGGGCGATCGTGTCCTCTTCTTCCCTGGTCAGGAGGGGTATGCGGTTGATCTCTTTGAGGTACATCGACAAGACGTTTTCGTCGGAGTTGATATCGGTAGCGGGCCGGGCCCTGGTCGCATTCTTCACGGCAGTCATTTTTGGCACCCTCCTAAGCGATGCCAGAATATATGCAGATTCCGTGCCAATTCCGAATAACGACCGCGAAGCTCCGAAGGCACCGGGAGCGGGACCAGAAAACAAAGACGACAATTGAGAGTCTGATAGTCCTTATCTGTTTACATTAGCTAGAATTGGCCAAATATAGCGCGACCGGGGACGCGCCCATGGCGAGGTTTGAGCTCCCGAAAACGCCCGCTTCCCGCCCTCGTACCTCGCCGCCTCCCGCGTGTCTTCCCGAGAAGAAACGGCGCATAACGACACGGTTTTCCGCATAGGCTAGAAAACTGTGTCGAAATGAGTCGAGTTGCGGCGACCTGAGCACGGTAGGGTCAAAGCGACCCAGATTCCAGCTCCACGCAGGAATGGAGCCGCCCGCAGCAGGCGCGGAACGGGAGGCCCGAGCCGCAGGGGCAGCGATCGTCGCCCATGACGCGGCCGCGACCGAGGCGCGCGGAGCGGAAATTGCCGACGATGGGATCGAAAGGAATCTCCATCGCGTCCTCCACGCAGAGGAAGGGCAGATCCACGGCGGCTTGGCGGAACAGCTCCAGCTTACGGCCGCAGGTGAGGCCCTGCAGGTTGAGGCGGGCGCGCAGGCTTCGCCACGCGTCCTCGATGAGGTCGCTCACGGCGTCTCGTTCGGCCCGGGAAGCGAAGCGCCGTTCGCCGCGCTTGGAAAGGTAGCGGGCGGTCTGGATGGACTTGAAGGCGGCGAAATCGTCCGCCTCCCTGCTCGGCCGGCGCCGCATCCCGTACTCGTTCACCCAGCGGCCGTACGCGCGCTCCACCGCGCCCGAACGCACGAGCTTCCGGGCGCTCACCCAGCTCATCACCGCGAGGTCGCCGCGGCCCGTCCGTTCCAGCGCCAACCCGAGGTAATACAGGATGCGCGCCAGGTCGCGCCGGGAGGAGGCGGGGCAATCCTCGGCCGCCAACCTGAATTCGCCGACCGCTTCCCGCGGTTCATGTCGGGAGAGGAACCGGCGTCCCCTCGCGTAGTGCATTGACCAGTTGCGCATTCCGCCCTCTTCAGGGAAAATAGCGATAAAACGATACGGAAGCAAGCATTACAATTGTGTTGACCGAGAGGCACCTTTCTCCGTATATTTCTCCTGTTCGCTTGAACGAATAACCTAATCACCACCAGCATCTCAGGAGGAAGGATATGAAGGTAAAACCCTTGGCTGATCGCGTTATGGTCAAGCTCGAAAAGAATGAAGCGAAGACAGCCGGCGGCATCATTATCCCCGACACCGCGCAGGAAAAGACCCAGACCGGCACCGTGGTGGAAATCGGCGACGACAAGGAAGTCATCAAGGTTTCCGTGGGCCAGAAGGTCATGTACGACAAGTACGCCGGTACTCAGGTGAAGGTGGACGGAGTCGAGCACCTCATCCTCAAATTCCAGGACATCATCGCCGTCATCGAGTAAGCGAGCGAGCGTCGATGGGAAACGGCCCGGGCCGTCCCGGGCGGGGTTTTTTTTTTGGGGCCGGGAGTATCCCCCCCC
>JAEXTK010000303.1 GCA_023406985.1 Spirochaetota bacterium
CACCATGCCGACCGCGGCGTAGTCTTTGGCGAGGGAGGCGAGCTCCTCCAGCTTCATCTTGCCCGATTCGAACTTGGCGCCGTCGCCGGAGTCGAAGGAGGAGTAGCGCTGCTTCACGAAGGCGGAGAGCTTGCCCGCGTCGATGATGCGCTGCGCGACTTCCAGGCCGACGGCGAAGGCGTCCATGCCGCCGATGTGCGCCTCAAAGAGGTCGGCCGGATCCACGGAGTTGCGGCGGATGTGCGCGTCGAAGTTGAGGCCGCCCGTCGTGAAGCCGCCGATCTTGAGGATGGTGAGCATGGCGAGGGAGGTCTCGTACACGCTGGAGGGGAACTGGTCGGTGTCCCAACCGTTGCGGGGATCGCCGCGGTTGGCGTCCACGGAGCCGAAGAGGCCCATGGAGGCCGCCGTCTCCAGCTCGTGGTGGAAGTCGTGGCCGGCGAGCTCGGCGTGGTTCGCCTCGATATTCATGCGGAAGTCCTTCTCCAGGCCGTTGGCGCGGAGGAAGCCGGCGACCGTCTCCACGTCGAAGTCGTACTGGTGCTTGGTGGGCTCCATCGGCTTGGGCTCGATGTAGAAGACGCCCTTGAAGCCGTTGGCGCGCGCGTAGTCGCGGGCCATGGTGAGGAAGCGGGCCAGGTGCTCCTTCTCCCGCTTGAGGTCGGTGTTGAGGAGGCTCATATAGCCTTCGCGGCCTCCCCAGAAGGTGTAGCCTTCGCCGCCGAGCATGATCGTGGCGTCGATGGCGGCCTTGACCTGGGAAGCGGCGTGGGTGACGACCTTGAACTCGGGGTTGGTCGCGGCGCCGTTCATGTAGCGGGGGTTCGTGAAGACGTTGGCGGTGCCCCAGAGGAGCTTGACGCCGGTGGCCTTCTGCCGCTCCTTGGCCTTGGCGGCGATCGCCATGAGGTTCTTCTCGCTCTCGGCCGGGGTGGCGCCTTCGGGGGCGATGTCGCGGTCGTGCCAGCAATAGAACTCGGCGCCGAGCTTCGTGATGAACTCGAAGGCCGCGTCGAGCTTCTGCTCGGCCAGGACCATCTTGTCGTCCGAGCCCTTCTTCCAGGCCTGATCCTGGGTGGAGGCGCCGAACTGGTCGGTGCCGTCCGCGCAGAAGCTGTGCCAGTAGGCCACCGCGAAGCGCAGGTGGTCCTTCATGGTCTTGCCGCCGACCTTCTTATTGGGGTCGTAGTACTTGAACGCGAGGGGATTGTCGCTCTTGGGCCCCTCGAACTTGATCTTGCCGATGCCGGGGAAGTATTCCTTCCCGCCCTTGAAATAATCCGCCATGGTATGCCTCCTGAATCCTTCTCTGATCGCTACTTGTAGAGCGGCCCCAGGGCCGCGAGGTACTTCGAATACTCGGCGTAGGCCGCGTCGTAGGCCTTCACGGAGGCGCTCTCGGGCTCGGTGACCGAGCCGCCCTCCAGGGAAACGTGGGCGTCGCAGAGCTCGCCGATGGTGGTCTTGAGGCCGGCCGCGCGCTCCATGCACCAGAGCGCCTGGATGGCGCCGCCCATCGCCGCGGCTTCCTCGCCGGCCGGCACCTTGATCGGCAGGCCCATGACGTTCGCCGCGATGGACCGCCAGAGCGGGCTCTTGGCGCCGCCGCCGATGAGGCGGATCTCCACGGCCTTGAAGCCGAGGGCGCGGAACGAATCCAGGCCGATCCGCATTCCGAAGATCGCCGACTCCAGCGACGCGCGGGCCAGGTTCTCCTTGTTGAAGTTAGCCGCGGTCGCGCCGTTGACGCTCGCCCGGCCGTTCGGCAGGTTCGGGATGCGCTCCCCGTTGAAGAAGGGGAGGATGACGATGCCGTCCGAGCCGATGGGGGCCTTGGCGGCGGCCGCGTCGAAGGCCTTCACGTCCATACCGAAGAGGGCGCGGAACTGCTCGCTCGCGACCGTGCAGTTCATGGTGCAGAGCAGGGGCAGCCAACCGCCCGTGGAGGAGCAGAAGGCCGCGAGGTTGCCCGCGCCGTCCACCACCGGGGAATCCGAGTAGCCGTACAGCGTGCCCGAGGTCCCGAGGCTCATGGTGAGGAAGCCGTCGCGGACCGTGCCGGTGCCGACGGCGCCCATCATGTTGTCGCCGCCGCCCGCGGCGACGAGGGCGCCCTGCGGGATGCCGTACTTGGCCGCGGCCGCGGCGCTCACCTTGCCGGCGGCTTCGTCCGGACCCACGAGGCGGGGCAGGTACAGTTCCAGCGCGGGATCGATGAGGGAACAGATCTTGGAGGACCACTTGCGCTTGCGCACGTCGAAGAGGGCCGTGCCCGAGGCGTCGCCGTATTCGGCCACGAACTCGCCCGAAAGGAGATAGTTCACGTAATCGTGGGGCAGGAGTACGTGGCGCAGCTTCTTGAAGGCGTCCGGTTTGTTCTTCTTGAGCCAGAGGATCTTGGGCGCGGTGTAGCCGGGCAGCATGAGGAGCCCCGTCTCCTTGAGCAGCGCCTTCTCCCCGCCCGCCTTCTTCGTGAGTTCCGCGCATTCGGCGGCGGTGGAGGTATCGCACCAAAGCTTCACGACATGGACCGGATTCCCTTCGGAATCGAGGGGGACGAACCCGTGCTGCTGGCCCGAAACGCCGAGGGAGACGATGGTCTTCTTCAGGGCGGGGTCGATGGCGGCGAAACAGGCGGCGAGCGCGGCCTCGTACCAGCCGGCTTCCTGCTCCCGCGAGCCGTCGTTGCGGGCGATGAGTTCCAGCGCAGCCTGGCTGCGCGCCACGACGGTCTTCTTCTCGTAATCGTAGAGGACGACCTTGCAGCTCTGCGTGCCCAGGTCGATTCCGCAAACGGTCTTCATGGGACCCCCTTCTTCGATAGTTGAAGGATAGGACCATTGGGCCGCGGGCGCCATACGCGTTATTGACGGAACATATCTAAAATTGACATTATTCCGGCATGCGGATCAAAGACGCCGTCTACGTCTACCGCCTCGTCGGCGGCGACCGGCTGGCCTGGCACGGGCGCTACCACGCCCATGGGCAGTCGGAGTACGAGTTCCACTACTTCGTGGAAGGGCAGGGCGCCTTCCTCCTCAACCGGTCCAAGCTGGCGGTGGAAGGCGGCAGGCTCTTCCTCACCAAGCCGCGGGAATTCCATTCGATCCTGCCGGAAGCCGTGGCCAAACCCATCAGCTACTACGCCATCCTCATCGAACCCGACCCGGAGGACGCGGCCGACGCCGAAGCTCTGTCCCTCCTGGACCGCGCGGACGCCCTCTCGCCCCGCGGCCGGTCCATAGAGCCGCGCGACCGCTTCCTCATCGAGGAGCTCTACCACCTCTCGCGGGCCGCCGACGAGGGGCGGCGCCGCTCCGCCGCATATCTGGTATTGAGCCTCATCCATCGCTGGTATGGCGGCGACCGTTCCTCGGGTCTCGCGGAGTCGGGCAGCAACGCGTACGTGGAACGGGCCCTCGCGCTCATGGAACGGTCCATCCGCGACAAGCTCGGGACCGCGGAGCTCGCCGACGTCCTCGGCGTGTCCGAGGAGCACTTCATCAGGCTATTCCGCAAAGAGCTCGGCATGTCGCCCTTCCAATATTTCACCCGCCTCAAGGCGGAGGCCGCCTCCTCCTTCCTGGCGAGCTCGCGGCTCAGCGTCTCCGCGGTGGCCGAACACTTCGGCTTTGAGAATCCCTTCCACTTTTCGCGGGTCTTCAAGAAATGCACCGGGCTCTCGCCCCAAGACTACCGGAAGACGTACACGCAGGCGGCGGAGTTCGCCGGAGGCCGGGGCGCCGCGCAGGCGTCCGCCGCGGCGCGGGCCCTCGCGGCCGGCGCGCCGCAGCCCTTCGCGGCGGGGGCGCCGCAGGTCGGAGCGGAGAC
>JAEXTK010000008.1 GCA_023406985.1 Spirochaetota bacterium
AACTCCACGGCCTCATAACGCCCGGGGGCGCCGTCGGCGCCTATCGCGGCGCCCTTGTTGTCCACGAACAGGGTGTGGCCCCGATACTGGAGGAAAATTGCCACGAGGACGCCGATCCATACCACCACGAGGCCGGATCGGAGGATGATTCTGCGCGTTTTCACGTTCATTTCGCGCCTCCGGTCTCAGAGTCGTCCTTGGCGGCGCGCTCCGCTCCGCCGCGCAGCCCCGACCGTGCGTGTTCCGCGTTGGCCCGCTTTCGCCAGGCATGGAGCACCAGGGCCAGGGCGATGACGCCGTAGCTGAAGGCGTCGCGGAAGAACTCGCCGATCATGGCCGAGCCGAACAGGTTCGTGCCCGCGCGCGGGACGACGATGTACATGAGGTGGAGGAGCACAGTGCCGATGAAGACGTTCGGTATGGTAGCCTTGCTGACCGAGGCGCCGCCCACGAGGATCGCGGCCGCCGCGAAGAAGCCCGTCTGCTTGTGCGCGTTGTAGGTCGCCATGTTGCCCATGTTCTGGAGAAAGATGATCTGCCCCAGGCTCGCGAGGATCGTGGAGATCACGATGGCCATGATGCGCGTGCGCTCCACCGGTATGCCCGCGGAATGGGAGACGTGCTGGTCCTGGCCGACCGCCCGCATATCCTGCCCGAGCTTCGTCTTCCGGAACCAGATGATGAAGAGGCAGAGGACGCCGATCACGAGGTAGTTCGCGACGGGGAGGCTGATCGTGCCTATCCTGAGGGGAAGGAGCTTGTCCAGGGACTGGCGCACCGAATCCATGTTGAGAGTATTCCGGATGCCGTACCCCCGGGACAGCGTGATGGCCTTGGAATGCACCGGAATCAACGATCCCATGAGGTACAGGACGAAGAGCTGGTAGAAGCCGTCCATGAAGTACCCGAGGATGTAGCCGGTCACCATCTCGCGGCCCTTGGCCCGGTTCAGGATCTCGCCCGCGAGCCATCCAAGGATGGCCGCGATCGGGATGCCGATGAGGCTCGCGAACACGAGGCCGGGCACCCCGACGATGTTCCAGTCCACCGCGAAGATGAGGCCGATCTGGCCCGCCATGGCGCCGAGGACCATGCCGAAGTTGATGCCCATGCCCGCCATGATCGGGAGGATCAGGCTGAACACGAGGAAGGAGTTTCTGCCGATGCGGGTCAGGATTTCCTGCAGGATGGAGAGGGGCGGCAGGCCCGAGACCGGGATGGCCGCCGCCGTGACCGCGAGGAAGATGACGACGACGGCGTTGTCGGCGGCGAAGCGCCGGAAATCGAAGTTGCGTTTCATTTCGTCGCCTTCGTTTTGCGCGTGAGCGCGTAGATGATCATGCCGTTGGAGATGAGGATACGGATGACTTCGGAGACGTCGGTCTGCACGAGGCTGTTGATGACCGAGGGGGTCATCGTCAGGATGCCCTGGAACAGGAAGGTGCCGACCATGACGTTGAGGAGCGTCGCCTTGTTCACCGAGGCGCCGCCCAGGAGGATGGCCGCGACGGCGGGGAAGGCCATGAACAGGGGCGCGTTATACACCTGTATGAAGCCGTAGCTCTGCTGGTAGACCAGGATGCCGAGGGCGCCGTAGACGGTGGAGACGATGACGCTGATCGTGCGCATCTTGTCGGAGCTCACGCCGCCCGCCCGCGCGAAGTCCGGATTGGAGCCGACGGCGGTGAGCGCGGTGCCGGTCCGGCTGTGCATGAAGAGCCACATGATGACGGACAGGGCGCCGAAGAACAGGAAGGCCCCCGTGGGGAACACGAAGAACTCGCCGATCCTGATCGCGAGGAAATTGTTGAGGATCTTGGCCCAATAGCCGTCCAGGGTGATGGTGGTGCGGAGGCCGGATCCCGTGTAACCCCAGACCATCGCCGGGTTGGTGAACGGCAGGATGATCCAGAGGATGGCCATGAAGGTGACGATGGAGAAACCCACGTACATCGCGATGGTCATCTCCTCGCCCTTCACCTTGTTGAGCAGGAGGCCGTAGAACCAGCCGAAGGCCACCGCGAACGGCAGGCAGAGGGCGATGGCTCCCAGGAAACCCGCCCAACCGGTGAGCCCGAACTGCATGGAGAGGGTGGAGCCGAGCAGCCCCGCGATGATGCCGACGGGGAGGCCGAAGTTGAGCCCCGCGCCCGCCTGCATCATGGGTACGAGCGCGAGCACCATGACGGCGTTCTGAGCGAACCGGCCGAATACGTCGGAGAAGGAAGCGTCCACCCGTACGCCGACGAAGGGCGCGGCGATGAAGAGGATGACGACGAAAAAGAAGATTATGACGCGCGGCCAGCCGAAGTCGCGGGCGAACTCGCTGATTCTCGCTCCGACGGCGCTCTTGCGGATATCGCCCATCATGCGGCGCCCCCTTCCTCTTCAGCCAAACCGGACATGAGGAGCCCGAATTCGGCCACGTCCGCGTCGGGCTGGAGGATGCCGGCGATGCGGCCTTCTCCCACGATCGCGACGCGGTCGCAGATGGACCGGAGCTCTTCCAGCTCGCTGGAGACCATCACGATGGTCGTCCCGAAATCCCGGTTGTAGTGTCGCAGGGTGTCGAGCACGATTTTCTTGGCGCCCACGTCGATGCCGCGGGTGGGCTCGGACACGAAGAGGAGCTTCGGCTCCAGGGCGAAGGCCTTGGAGAGGCAGACCTTCTGCTGGTTGCCGCCCGAGAGCTCCTTGGCGGGCTGCTTGCAGCTCGTGCACTTGATCTCGAGCTTGGCGATGTACTCGTCGGCGAGCTTCCGCATGGCCGCGTCGTCGCGGAGGGTGAAGAGGCCGCCGAGGATGGGCTTGAGGAAGGCGCCTTTCACCTGCATGGCGCCGAAGGCTATGTTCCAGTCCAGGCTCTCGTCCAAGAGCAGGCCTACGCCGCGGCGATCCTCGGAGACGAAGGCCATGCCCGCGTCGAGGGCCGCCTTCGGCAGGTCGAGGGGGATCTCCGTCCCGTGGAGGAGGACCCGGCCGCCGGCGGGGAAGAGGCCCATGATCCCGTTCGGGATGCCGAGCTTGCCTTGGCCCGCCAGGCCTCCGATGCCGAAGATCTCCCCCTCGCAGACGGAGAAGGAGACGTCCCGCACGGTCTCGCCGGGCATGTCCACCCAGAGGTGCTCCACGGTGAGGGCCTCGCCGCAGAGGTCGCGGCGATAGTCGCGCTTGGCGACGGCGCCGACGTCCCGGCCGACCATCCAGCTGGCGATGTCGCGGACCGTCACGCCCGCGGTGGGGACGTTCTTGACGATGCCGCCGTCGCGCAACACGACCACGCGGTCGGTGAGCTCGACCACCTCCTTGAGGCGGTGGGAAATGAAGATGATGGATATGCCGTCCGCGGCGAGCTTCCGGAGCGAGGCGAGGAGGATGTCCGCCTCGCTCTCGGTGAGCACCGCCGTCGGCTCGTCGAGGACGAGGAGCCGGACGTTCTCGCGATCTATTTCGCGCGCTATTTCCGTGAATTGCTTGTGCGCCACGGGCATTTCCGTGACGGGCATATCGGGATCTATGGAAACCCCGAGCCTGCCGATGGCCTTCTCCGCGCGGCTCTTCATCGTGCCGCGTTCCAGGGTGGAGAGGCGTTCGCCGAAGAGCTCCACGGCGACCGAACCGCGGCGGGGTTCGCGGTTGAGCATGATGTTCTCGCAGGCCGTGAAGCCGGGGATGAGGGAGAACTCCTGGTGGACCATGCCGATGCCCGCGTCGAGGGCGTCGAAGGGGCTCTTGAAGGCCACCTTCTCGCCGCCGAGGAGTATCCTGCCGCCGAAACCGCCGGTCTCGGCGATCACGGGCATACCGAAGAGGATACTCATGAGGGTCGTCTTGCCCGCGCCGTTTTCGCCGACGAGACCGAGTATTTCGCCTTTACCGAGCGTGAACGACACGTCGCTCAGGACCGTCGTTCCGTAGAAATCCTTGGAGATGCTTTCGAGTTGTAAAAGAGGCGTATCGTTCGCCATCGCGGGACCTTTCAAGGGAGAATAGTCGAGGGCCGCAAGCCGCTTTCGCGGACGTACGGCCCCCGGTTGCGCGCCGGATCGCCCGTCCGGGTTCTCCGACGCGCGGCGGGGACGTACGCCCCCGCCCATGTGCGTTCCGGATCGTTATTTCTGGAACTTGATCGCGTAGTACTTCTCGGGGACTTTCTGAGCGGTGGTCGGGAGGTAGCCCTTTCCGAAGATATAGGTGTCCATGTAGACGAGGGCATGGTTCTTCGCGCGTACGCCGGTGGCCGCGTCGATGTAGTTGCCGCCGTTCCACTTGGCGCCCGGCGTGAACTCGCCGAAGGACTCATAGAGCGCGGACATGCTGCCCTTCTCCGCCTTGCCCTCCACCACGCGCTTGGCGTACTCGCCGAGGCCGGCGGTGACGGTGAAACCGTAGGAGAACGCCCAGGTGCCGAAGCGACCGGCGCCGCCCTTGGCGACGACGGCTTCCTCGACCTTCTTCAGGATGGCGGGGAAGTTGCCGGCTTCGGCCGAGAGGTCGATGCCGAGGGCGCCCGGATAGCCCATGAGGGGGGACGGGAGGTCGGCTTCCACGAAGAGGCCGCCGTAGGCGAGGAGCTGCTTGAGCAGGGGCTCGGTGTGCGCGTCGTTCGTGCAGAAGAACGCGGTGTCCTTGCCGTACTTCTCGATCCACTGGGGGGTCTTCTCAAGGATGAACTGCTGGGCGCCGGCCTGGCCGACGTCGCTCGTCGGATCGGGGGCCGTCTCGAACACGAACTTCAGGCCGAGATCCTTGCACGCCTGTTCCATGATCTGGCGGCGGAGGCCGAGGGACTCATAGGACATGTGGCGGGGGAAGGAGATGTGCACGAAGGTCTTCGCGCCGAGTTCCTTGGCCGCCCAGATGATGGTGTAGCCGCGGGAAATGAAGTCGGCGTTGACCGCGAGGTCGGCGGCGGCCTGGATGACGAGGGGATCCTCGTGCGGCTCGCCGGCCAGGAGCAGGATGTCGGGGCGCTTCTCGCGGATGCGCTTGAACGCTTCCGCGGTGCCCGGCACCGACTGGTTCATGACGACGGCCTTCATGAGGGGGTCGTCGGCGAGGGCCGTGACCTGGGAGATCGTGGTCTCCTGCTGGTCCATGAAGTTGTCGGGATAGGTCACGTGCTGGATCATGCCGCCTTCGGAAGCCTTGCCGTAGCGCTTGATGAGCTCTTCGGCGCCGCGGAGGTCGTCCTCGGACTGGGAGACCGTACCGGTCACCACGCCGATGTGGAACGCCGCCTTGCCGGCAGCCGCTCCGTCCGCCTTTTTCTGGCAGGAAGCGAAGCTCAGGACGCCCACGGCGAGGACCGCGAGCGCGAATTTCGACATCATTTTCATTGTTTCCTCCTCCTACAGAGTGTCCGTATTCTTGCCTCCATTCGGCGCGATGTCAAGGTTAAAACGGTTAACCATCGCGAAAAAATGTGGTGGAGGGCTAGGTGGAGGAAAGCTTCGCTCGATATACTTTTATATTTTTGCGCCGCGCTCCCGCTCTATGCGCGTATCGTCGCCGTGCCCCGGGTGGACGCGGATACCCCCGTCCAGGGCGAGCAGCCGCTCCAGGCTCCGGCCGAGCGCCTCGTCATCGCCGCCGGGCAGGTCGGTCCTCCCGACGCCGCCCGCGAACAGCGTATCGCCGCTGAAGAGCCGGCGGGAAGACTCGTCCAGGAACGATACGGAACCGGGCGTGTGGCCCGGCGTGTGGAGGACGCGGAAGGGACCGACGCGATCCCCCTCCTGAACGAACCGGCCGGGCGGCGGCATCGACCGCCAATAGCGATCCACGTAGGACGCCGCGCCGACGAGGGCGAAATCCCGCCGGTGGACGGACAAGGAATGCGGGCCCAGGTACGCCGCGTCCGCCGCGTGGATCGCGACCAGGGGAGCGCCGAGGCCGTCGGAGGAGAAGGCTTCCACCAATTCGGGCAGCGCCGCCACGTGATCGAAGTGTCCGTGGGTGAGGAGCACCAGGGCGGGCCGGAGCGACCTGCGGCGCAGGCGTGCTATAATCGCCTCGGCGTCTCCGCCCGGATCGATGACCGCGCAGGTACCGCGACCGGCGACTCCCGCGTCGAGCGGTACGATCCAACAGTTGGTGGCCACCGCGCCCGTTACGATCGCTTCTATCATGGAGGAAAGATACTCTGCGGCTGCGCGATCTGCTAGTCATTTTGGCCTTGGCGCTCCTCTGGTACGCGCTCGTGCCGATCACCGGCGCCTTCGTCGTGCGCCGGTCCTGGCGACGTTTCCGCCGCCGGTTCGACGATCTCCGCCTCGCCCCGATCCTTGATTATCGCGCCTCGCGCGGCCTCTCGGGCGAAGGCGGGGATTTCCGCTTCTTCGGCGGCTTCGAGTCGGTGACCGACGGCAAGACGCTCTGGGTCAGGAGCGAGAGCCTCACGGTCCCCGTCGAGCTGTCCGCGGCGCGGATCTACCTCTTGCCCGCCGCGGAGGACGGAAGCGTGCGCTACGATCAGGACAGCGGACAGCCGGAGCGGATACGGTGGGATCGCGTCGCCGCGCTGAGCGAGGGGGCCCAGGTCTTCGTCGGCGGCCGCGCGAAGCCGGAGGCGGGGCGGGTGCGGTTCCAATCAACCGACGAGGAGCCCCTGCTCGTCATCCTCTACGACGGGGACGAGCGGTCCATGCTCGAACGGACCGTGCGCGCCGGCCGGGACCGGAACGAATACTGGAATCCGGCGACGCCGTACGCCTTGGCGCTCGGCGTGTTCGCGGAACTCCTCGTGGCGCTCTGGTATTCGCCGCGCCCGGCCTTCCGTCCGACGGCCGCGGCCGCCTTCGCGGCCGCCTTCGGCCCGCTGCTCCCCATCCTGCCGCCGGGCCTGCTCCTGACGAGCCTCTACCGCCGGTTCTGGCGCCATGCGCGCGCGAACCGCGCCTTCCGCGATCTCGTGCTGCTCCCCCTGCGCCACCTGAGCGACGGCGCGACCGAAATCGTGCTCGGCGACGGTGAGCGGTACGGCCGCGTCGTGCTCCGCGACGGGAAACGGCGCCTCGCCGAGGCGGGCATTCCCGTGTTGCCTCCCGGCCGCCCGATGCGCGACGCGTCGTATTGGGTGTGTTTCGGAGCGTTGGGGACCGCCGCGGACCGGCCGGACCCGGCGCTTCCGCGGGAAGCGGCGCTTCCGACGGAGCCGAAGGATCCGGCGGCCCTCTTCGCGGCGATGAACGGAGAGCCGCTCGACCTTTCGCGGGCCTTCAAGCTCAGGGCGCGCTTATTGGAAATCGCGGCCAGTACCGCGTTGGTCGCCGCCGTCGGCATCAACGCGGTCATGGCCTACGCGGTCATTCGCTTCTTTCGCTAGAGTCCAGGTCATCGTCGCCCGCGAGGGTAGCGCTTTCGGCGCCGACGGGCTCCTCGTCGAACGCCCCTTGGTCGGCCGGTTCCCGATCGATCGGCTCGCGCTCGGCAGGCTCCTCGTCGGCGAACGAGGCGGTCTCGCGGGGAAGCTCGTCCTTGCGCGGCTTCGCGTAGCTCACCGCGAGCGGCCTGCCGCGGAAATCCTTGCCGTCGAGGCCGGAGATGACCTCGTCCGCCACGGAGCGGCGGACCTGTACGAAGGAGAAATTGTCGAGGACCCGGAGCTCGCCCACGTCGTCCTTGGCGACGCCGCACTCGGCTTGGATGAGCGCGAGCAATTCCCGCGCGTAGGCCCGCCGGTTCCGGCCGGCGCTCACGAAGAGCGTCGCGGCCTCCGCCTCGGGGATGGAACGCCGGGGCTCTTCGATCCGACGCTCGCGCTCGACCTCTTCCTCGCGCGGTCGCGGAGCCGGCTGCCGGCGCTCGCGCTCCGGGAGGCGCTGCTTTGGATTTTCTCCCTTCTTCCGTCCGTCTTCCTTACGATCCTTCCGGCCCCGCCCCTCGGCCCGGCCGGGAACGACCCGATCGATCTTCATGAACAGGTAGGCGGCGAAATAGGAACGCATGAACAGGGGCACGTGCTTGCGGATCACGGCCCGGTACGCGTTGAGCGTATCCGGATCCTCTTCGGTCCGGATGCGCGCGAGAATATCGGAAATGAGGTTCCGCAACTCCTGGTCGTCGCGGATTTCCTTGGTAACGGCGGAAGACATGGTGGTATGACACTCCTCTACGAGAACAATCCGCTGGCCGGCCGGAAGCGGATGCTCCCGGCCGGCGCGTTTTTCCTATTCTCCAGTTTCGCACAGAAGGCCTGTTTGCTCAAGCGAAAGCCGCGTCCGTCCCGCGCGTCGGCGGCCGGGACCGCGCTCTCTATCGATTGCGTCTCCGGCGCGCCAGATCCACGCGGTACCGCGTCTCGAAGACCCGGAACCCTTCGCGGATGAGCACGCGGGAAAAGGGCTCGGACGCGACCGGTAGGTCGATGGTGAGGCTCTCCGCCCCGGCGGTTTCGAGCGACGCCAAGAGACGGCTCAGGAGTTCCTCGCCGACGCCGAGTCCGCGGTATTCGGCCTCCACGTCCAAGGCCGCGAGCTTGAGGACCGCGCCGGAGCGGATCACGAGCACGAAGGCCGCGAAGTCGCCCCGCGCCGTCTCCGCCACGAGGCTCGCCACGATCGGGAAGGCCCAGGGATTCCGCAAGGCCGGATCGATGGCCGCCAGCAGGTTCTCGGCGGGCTCGACCCCGTCGCCCGCGTAGGCTTCCGAGAGGCAGAGCTCGTGCAGGTCGCGCGCCGCCTCCTCGTCCTCCGCGGTGCCCGCCCTGAACCGGAAGTCCTCCAGCACGAGGTCGCTCGTCTCCTCGGGCTCTTCCCCGATGCGCTCCAGGCCCCACTCTTCCCTGAGCGCGTTGTACCATTCCAGGATGACGTGGCGCATCTCCTTCTCTTTGAAGGAGAACCAGAGGCGCTCCACCTCCGGCCGGTTCGACAGCACGTCCTTGAACGCCCGGAACACGCCCCGCCCGCGGTCCAGGGCCGCCGTGAGTTCCTCGCGGACGATGGGATTGCGGAGCCCCGCGGCGAACCGCTCCATGAGGCGAAAACCGTCGGCCGATGACCATTCGGGGATGGAAAGGAAGCGCTCCTCCTCCCCCTCTTCCGACGGCTCCCCGTCGTCGAAGGCTTCTCCGGTCTCCAGATCCACCACGATACCGTGGCGGAGATCCAGGACGTGCTCGCCCTCCTGATCCTCCATGGAGAAGAGAATTTGGTTGATGAGCGCCTCGGTCAGGTCGAAAAGCATGCGAATGATTGTAGGGGCCTTCCCGGTTGCGGTCAACTGACAATTAGGCGGTCAAAATCGTACCCCGATCGAAAAAGGGATGTTGAGAATAGAAAGATCTTTCTCAAAATCTTCTTTATGGATGTAGTATTTCAGTTCCAATCCGCTCTCCATGAAAAGCGAGTTTCTCCGGATGCCATGATGCGAACCCAACAGGTCCCATGAAAATATCGTGTACTCGTCGCTATTCAACAAATAGCCGTAGCGCGCATAAAGCCCTATGGCATCGGCCTGATTTCCCTGCTTAAAAGCCCTACTTATTCCCACCTCGCCGCAAAGCTCTTGGAACGATCTATTGGAGGTATATCCCACCCCGCCCCCGAGGTTAAGCTTCACCAGGCGCAAATCGAGGGCATATCGATAGTGCACCTCTTGGGTCTCCAACGGAATGAAAAATCGGTCGCCCAGGAAGCTCAGATCATTGGTTAGAAAAACGAAGCTTTCGGCATGGAGGTTGGTCGCGACCGTCAAGGCCGCGATAATAACAATCAACTTTTTCAAAGCTTCGTTCCCCTTTCACGGACGTTCTCTCAGTTCGCCTTCCACAAACCGCCCTTCCCGTCGGTACGGAAGTTCATCCGCACCGCGTAGATCCTTCCCATGTACTTCACGATGGCTAGGTCCCCGTAGGTGACGATGTTGGCGATCTGCCAGATGTCCCCCCGGATGTCGTCGTCCACGCCCAGAAGTTTCCCGGTCCGTGCGTCCAGGACCCGCAGGCAGTCCTGGGAGAACACGTAGGTGATTCCCTCATAGCAGACGGGATTGGACCCGTGGCTCCCGGGGAAGCTGTTCATCCAGACGGCCTCCCCGGTGGTCGTATCCATGCAGATGATGTTGTTCGGCGTATCCTCGTTCTCGTCCGTGGAGCCGTTGGTGTAGTAGACCTTCCCGTCGTAGAAATAGCCGCCGGCATATTCACCACCTGCGTAATACACACCACGATCTACCAGTATTTGCCCTGTGGCTGAGTCGATAATGCCGAAACCGATGGGGTCGAGCACAATCAAACGACCGTCAAGATAGGTTAGTGGCCAATCGCTCCAGGCACGGAGCCCTGCTCTAGTGATACCTGGATCTGGAGAACTGTTTTCCCAAAGAACGCTCTTGTTGGCGAGGTTTATTGCGAAAAACGTCCCCGGCTGACCCCACACAGGGTTCACCCCGCCATACAAGACGCCATCCTGTACCGTAGGCGGAAGCCAGTGTTTTTCAGCGTCTCCGCCCGCGGGATTGGCGTAGAGCGTCTCCGGCTGGACGTACCAGGCGCCGCCCTGTTCGTAGAAATCGGTCGCAATGTCGAACCGGACCAGTCCGTAATCCCGCGTCCCCAGGTATACCGTCGTGCCGAAGGACGTGACCTCGCTCACTTTGAGATAGCCTGGATCGTCAAACGTCACGTACTTGTCGAACGAAAAGTCGGCGTTGTAGAGGAAGAAGTGGTTGCCGTTGACCCAGCCCACCTTTCCGTTGGAAAAGAACTGCGGCCGGGAATATGCCGTTCCCCTACCCGCATCCTGCCAGACGATCTCGCCGTTTACCGGATCGAGGGCGGTGAACCCGTCGATCGTCGTGGGGGATTCGGCGTAATACAGCACGCCGTCACGGATCGCCATGGGCTGCAAGTCGCCGGAGCCGGTCTCCCGGCTCCAGACTATGTCGGCCGAGACGGCCCCCGGCCCCTCGGCTCCTCCCTTCTCCCCCGGAAAGAGATCGCAGGAGAAAGCCGTGAGCAAAGGAATGCACAATAAGGCTATACAGCCTAGATGGCTCATTTCACAGTTTCTCCCGTAGCCCCCCC
>JAEXTK010000037.1 GCA_023406985.1 Spirochaetota bacterium
GGCGCGGCCCCCGCCCCCCGCGGGGGGAGGCCGGATGGCCGTGGCCGCGACGGCGACGGCCACGGCTACCGCCGTCGCGGCGATCACGCCGCCGACGATGAAACGGAGTCTGAGGCGCATCTTCAGGTCTCCTTCCGCGCGGGTATCCGCACGGTGACGGTGGTGCCGACCTGCTTCTCGCTCTCGTACGAGAGGCCGTAATCGGGACCGAAGTAGAGGCGCAGCCGGTCGGCGACGTTCTTGATGCCGACGCCTCCGTGGCTGGAGAGGTCCCGGGCGGCCATGGCGAGGAGGGCCTGGGAGTCCATGCCGACGCCGTCGTCGCTCACCGTGAACACGAGGTCGTCCCCTTCGCGGCGGCCGCAGACCTGGAGGAGACCCGGCCCTTTCTTGGCCTTGAGGCCGTGGTAGATCGCGTTCTCCGCGATCGGTTGGAGGGTGAGCTTGGGGATGAGGAAATCGAGGATGTCGCTCTCCATCTCCACGCGGAAATCCATCTTGCTCTTGTAGCGCATCTTCTGGATCGAGAGGTAGCAGTTGAGGTGCTCCGCCTCGTCGCGCACGGGGATCACGTCCATGCCGCGGGCCAGGGAGAGGCGGAAGAACTTGGCGAGGGTGGTCACCATGTCCACGGCCGCCTCGTTCTCCCCGGACTCCACGAGCCAGACGACCGAGTCCAGCGTGTTGTAGAGGAAGTGCGGATTGATCTGGGCCTGGAGGGCGCGGAGTTCCTCCCGCTTCGCCGTCTCGTGCTCGATGCGGATCTGATCCATGAGCTCGTTGACTTTCCGCACCGCGATGTCGCAATCCGCCGCGAGCGCGGCCACCTCGTTGTCGCAGTCCACCTCGATCCGCACCGCGAAGTTGCCCCGCTCCACCTCCTGCATCCGCTCGCGGAGGATCTGGATGGGGCGGGTGATCTTCTCCGCGACCGCGTAGGAGACGAGGGCGGAGACGAGGAGGCAGAGGATGCCGAAGAGGGCGTACCAGGATTCCAGGCGGGAGATGGGCGCGTAGAGTTCCCGGTCGTAGGAGACGCCGACGATGGTCCAGCCCGTATAGTGGGACGTCGTGGCGACGTAGAGAAGGCCTTCCCCGTCCACCTTGGCCGCGAGCTGGCCGTCGGCGAGGGATACGAGCCGATCGATGAGTTCGGTCTTGAGTTTGGAATAGACGAGGCGGAGGCGCGGGTGGTAGACGATCTGGCCCGCGCGGTTGACGATGAACACGTACCCCCGATCGCCGAGCCGGATGCGGCTGCAGAGTTCCTCGATGATGCGGTAATTGAGGTCCACGAGCAGGGTCCCCTTCCGCTCGCCCGAAGACGCGAGCTCCAAGGGGGCGCTCAGGGTGACGACCCAGGGATATTCGCCTTTGATGAAGTTGCGCACGTGGGACGAGGAGAGTTCCCCCGCCACGCTCGAAAGGTCGCGCGGACCGATATCCGCGGAGGAGAGGCGGCCGAGCGCGGCGTAGGCCGCGGGCCGGAACTCGTCCGCCTTCCGGTCGGAGATGATGGAGTCGGCGGTGGCGAGGAAGACCGAATCGATGTCGCGCCGGGAGCGGCCGATGGACGCGAGGAGGTCGTGGACGCCGTCCTCCTGGGCGCGGCGGTCGGCGCCCTCGGCCGTGAGGTAGGCCTGGACGTCCGGGTTCCAGGTCACGAGGCGGGCGATATCTTCCATGGAGGAGATGTAGTTCTCGACGACGCCCTTGAGTTGGCCGACGACCTGGCCGACGTTGTCCACGGCGGTGCGCCGGACGGAAGCGCTCAGGACGGTATAGTTGAAGGCCGCCATGCCCACGATGGAAAAGGTGACGAGGGATATGAAAGCCGCGAGCATGCCGGAACGCAGGCTGCGGACCGAAGTTCGGCGGACCGCCCGACTTCGCGCGGTGCGTCCCGGCGCCGGCCGCGCCGCCATTCCGGGCGTCTTCTTGTCCTCGTCCCTGTTGCCTACCACGCCGCCGCCCCCGCGTTCCAGCATACCACCGTTCCTCGCTCCCGAATATAGGCGCGGCATTCCCGTTCGTGTATGGTGGGGTCGAGGCACGGGATGGACGCAGAGGAAACGCGGCACGAACTCTACCACGAGATATTCGGCTCGGTGCTCGATCGCCGGGAAATGACGCCCTATCTGCTCCGCGGTTGCACCGAGTACGCTCAGGCGCTCCGTCGCGCCGCGCTCATGATGGGGAACCGCGGCTTCGACGTGGTGGACGGCGAACTCGTCAGCGCCGAAAGGGAACGCGCGCTCGCCTACGTACGGCAGGCGGTCCAGTATTTCCTCTACCGGCTCCTGCCCGTGGTGGACGCCCAGCTGCGCGCCTTGGCCGCCGTGGGCTCCCCGCTCGCCGATCGGTACGCGGCCGCTTCCGCGGAGATCGCCGCCCTGCGCGGCATCCTCCTGGACCCCTCATTCTCCGCGCTCATCGCGGAGGACCCGCGCCACCTGTTCCTGCTCTCCTCCTCAGCCAAGTACCCCGCGCTCTTCCGCGGCCACCCGCTCGTGCCGCAACCCGTGCCGGAGGCCTGGCGGCGCATGGGCTGCGCCGTCCTCAAGATGTGCCGGCTCATCAAGGCCATAGAAGAAGACAGCCAAGACATCAACGACTACGCCCGCCTCGGCCTCTTCTTCGAGTCCCGCCGAATCGGCCTCCCGGACCTCTATGCCTTCGGCTGGGATAATCCCGACCTCGTCCCCGACGAGGAGGGGGCCCAGCGGGCCTTCGTGAAGCTCTCCGCATTTTTCCGCAAGCTGGGCGAATCGGTTTCCCGCGACGAGGACCGGGACTGCCTCGTCTTCGACAGCGGGGACGGAGTGCGCGTGGACATCGTGGAGATCAAGGCGCGGCTCAAGAGCCCGGAGAGCATGTTCGCGAAACTCGGGAAGGACGCCGAGGGTGAGGCCTACGGCATCCGCGACATCCTGGCCATCACCTTCCTGCTCAAGGACCGGGAGGACACCCTCTCCCTCTTCCATGCGCTCCAGAAGCGCGGCGTCATCCTCCAGGAGAATACCATCTCCACGTCCATCACGCAGACCCTCTTCACGGACGGGAAGGATATGGAGGAGGCGGTCCGGCGCCTCCTGCGCAACCTCGCGCAGTATAGCGCGGCGCAGTATAGCGCGGCGCAAAGCGGCACGGCGCAATATGACGCGGCGCGGACGAGCGTGGACGACGAGGCCGTGGCGACGGCGGCCGCCGATTTCTACGCGGCGCTCGGCATGAACGCGGTCCGGAATCCCCACACGTCCGACAAGCACCGGAAATTCCAGTGCAAGATCAACTTCTCGCTTCCCGTCCACCGCGACGCGAGCACCGGCCGCATCCTCGTCCCGGGGACCGTCGCGTACACCTACCGCGACAAGATCGACGTGATCACCCAGCAGCACACCCTGCCGGTGGAGCTCAGGATCTCCGATCGCCGAAGCTGGGAAGAGTCGGAACAGCGGGGCGAGGCCCATCACGACGCCTACAAGCTCCGCCAGCTCCTCGTGCTCATGAACCGCCTCTTCGCGCCCCTCTTCGATTTCCCCGCCGAGGACTTTCCGCGTCTCCGCGAGGATCAGGCGCGGCTCTTCAAGTAACGGACGGGCCGGCGGCGGGCTCCGCGCCGAGCCAGCGGCGCGGGGGGGGGGCGCCCCCCC
>JAEXTK010000083.1 GCA_023406985.1 Spirochaetota bacterium
TGGTCGGTCTATGGCGGCCGACGGGCCGCCTTCTCCGTCCGTGGACTTCGTTGCGAGGGGGAGCAGTAATCTTGCGGCGCGCCTTCGCGCGGGAATGCAAGAAACGCGCGCGTTTCTTGGATCACCGGCTTAAGGCGCTCCCCCGCTAGATAACGGTTCCCGGATAGAGCACCGCGTTCTTGGGGATGACGATGATGCCGTCCACGACGTGGTAGTTGCCGAAGTCTCCGTCTTGCCGGACCAGGTCGTCGATGCCGATGCGGCAGCCTTCGCCGATGCGGGCGTTCTTGTCGATGATGGCGCCCTTCGCGATGGTCCCCTTGCCGATGCCGATGTCGGGGACGCGGCCCTCGGCGTTGAGGCGGCGCTGGTCCTCGGTCTCGTAGTAGTCGGCGCCCATGCAGACCACCCCGTTGAGGCTGGCGCCGGACTCGATGATGGTGCGGATGCCGACGATCGAATTGGAAATCGATGCGTTCGTGATGATGCAGCCCTCGCCGGCGATGGACTGGTTCATATTGCTGAAGTTCATCTTGGAGGGCGGCAAGTTGCGCATATGGGTGTAGATCGGGGCGTTCTCGTCGTAGAAATCGAACTTCGGTTTGAGGCTCGTGAGGTCGAGGTTCGCCTCGTAGAAGTTCTTGATGGTTCCGATGTCTTCCCAGTAGCCGTCGAAGATGTACGCGTTGACCTTGAGCTTGCCGATGGCCGCGGGTATGACTTCCTTTCCGAAGTCGGGGAGGTCGTTCGCGAGGCACTCCTCCATGGCCGCGGCGTTGAAGATGTAGATGCCCATGGAGGCGAGGTAATCCTTGCCCTTGGTGCGCCGTTCCTCTTGCAGCTCCGCGGGAATCTTGAAGTCGGAGATGTCCCGGTCCTTGCTCGGTTTTTCCAGGAACTCGGTGATCTCGTTCTTCTTGTTCGCCTTGAGGATGCCGAGTTGGGTGGTCTCTTCCTTGGTGACCGCCGTGCAGGCGATGGAGACCGCGGCCCCCGATTCGACGTGCTTGCGGTACAGGTCGGCCAGGTCCATGCGGTACAGCTGGTCCCCGGAGAGGATCATGTAGTGGGAGGGGTTCTGGGTGCGGAAATGGATGAAGTTCTTGCGGACGGCGTCGGCCGTGCCCTCGTACCAGCCCGAATGCTCGAAGGTCTGTTCGGCGGCGAGGATCTCCACGAAGCCTTGGGAGAAGGAATCGAACATGTACGTATGCGCGAGGTGCATGTGGAGCGAGGCGGAGTTGAACTGGGTGAGGATATACACTTTCCGGATGCCGGAATTGATGCAGTTGGAGATGGGTATATCGACGAGCCGGTACTTGCCGCCGAAGGGCACCGCGGGCTTGGCCCGCGCCTTCGTGAGCGGATAGAGGCGCGTCCCCTTGCCGCCGCCCAGTACGATCGAAAGCACCTTTTGCATGTTGTTCCTCCCTGTGAGCCGAGTGCCTGACGGGACCGGGAGCCGTCGCCCCAGGCCGTAACGTCGTCCGTTACGACGAGTATAGGCCCGCTCGAACGATCTGTCGACACTTTACGTCCGGCGAGCGGCGGGTTAGTATCCCTCCCGTATGGAACGCACCGAAGCCCTCGATAGGATCCTGGCCGACCCCGCCTTCGCGCCCTACATCGTGCACAATCGGGTGCTGAAGGCGACCGAGGGCGACTACGCGCCGTTCCCCGATGACCTGGACCCCCGCATCGCTTCTTCGCTCCGGGCCAAGGGGATCGACCGGCTCTATTCGCACCAAGCCGCGGTGTGGGACGCCGCGCGCGGCCGCAAGCACGTCGTCGTGGTCACGCCGACCGCGTCCGGCAAGACCCTCTGCTACAACCTGCCGACCCTGCAGGCCCTGCTGGAGGACGAGACGGCGCGGGCCCTCTACCTCTTCCCGACCAAGGCCCTCTCCCAGGACCAGCAGGCCGAGCTCAACGAACTCGTGCTGGGTGAGGCCGCGTCAAGCGGCCGATCCGAAGGCGGGGAGGCCGCGTCAAGCGGCCGATCCGAAGGAGAGACCTCCAAAGGAGGTCGAACCGAAGGCGGTGAGACCGCCGTAGGCGGTCGATCGGTGCCTGGTGCTCCCAAACGGCCGGCCTTGCCGGTGAAGGTGTGCACCTACGACGGCGATACGCCCGATTCGCTCCGCACGGCGGCGCGGGACTCGGGGCGGATCGTCGTGTCCAACCCCGACATGCTCCACGCCGGCATCCTCCCGAACCATCCCAAGTGGATCAAGTTCTTCTCGCGCCTCCGCTACGTCGTGGTGGACGAGGCGCACGCCTACCGCGGCGTCTTCGGGAGCCACGTCGCGAACGTCCTGCGCCGCCTCAAGCGCATCGCCGCCTTCTACGGCGCGAATCCCACGTTCATCCTCTGCTCCGCCACCGTCGGCAACCCCCGGGAGCTCGCCGAGATGCTCATAGAGGACGAGGTGGTCCTCGTCGGCGAGTCGGGCGCGCCTCGGGGCGAGAAGCGGGTCATCCTCTACAATCCGCCGCTCGTGGACGCGGTGCAGGGCATCCGGCGCAGCGTCATGACCGAGAGCCAGCGGTGGGCGCTCGCCTTCCTCCGCGCGGGGATCAAGACCATCCTCTTCGCCCATTCGCGCGTCAGGACCGAAGTGGTCGCCTCGTACGTGAACGAGGCGCTCGCCAACCTCTACACGGATAATTCGAGGATCCGGGTCGAAGCCTACCGGGGCGGCCTCCTGCCCAACGAACGGCGGGAGATCGAGCGGGGTCTCCGCGACGGTTCCATCCAGGGCGTCGTCTCCACGAACGCCCTGGAACTGGGCATCGATATCGGCGGCCTGGACGCGTCGGTCGTCGCGGGTTTCCCCGGCTCCTTCAACTCCTTCTGGCAGCAGGCGGGCCGCGCGGGGCGGCGGGGCGGCGTGTCGGTGGCGGTCTTCGTGGCGTCCTCTTCCCCGCTCGACCAGTTCGTGGCGCGGAACCCCGACTGGTTCTTCGAGCGGCCCTCGGAAGAGGCCCGGCTCGACGCCGACAATCCGTACATCCTCACCGACCACGCCAAGTGCGCGGCCTTCGAGCTGCCCTTCCGGACGGACGAGCGTTTCGGGAGCGATATCGAGGGCGTGCTTTCGTATCTGGAGGAGGACGGCGTCGTGCGCCGTACCGGCCAGAAATGGCACTGGGCCGACCGGTCGTATCCTGCGGAGGGGATCAGCCTCCGCTCGGCGACCGCGGACAACGTGGTCATCGTGGACGCGACCAAGGGGCGGAACGCCGTCATCGGCGAGATGGACCGGCCGAGCGCCAAGGAACTGGTATTCAAGAACGCCGTCTACATCCACCGCGGGCGGCAGTACCTGGTGCGCTCCCTGGACATCGAGAACCGGCGGTGCGAGGTGGAGGAGTCCGACGTCAACTACTTCACCGACGGCCTCGTGAAGACGGACATCAAGCCGCTCACCGAGGACGAGACCTTCGCGTACGCGGCGGGCGGCCGGAGCGCGGCCCGCGCCGTGCTCGGCGACGCCCTCGTGCGGTCCCAGGTGGCCAAGTTCAAGAAGATCCGCTTCCACACCCACGAGAACGTGGGCTACGGCGACATCGACCTGCCCGAAGAGGAGATGCAGACGCGGGCCTTGGCCTTCCTCTTCCCCCCGGACTCGGCGGGCGGCGAGGCGCTCGCCGAGTTCGACGAGGCGCGGGTGGGCGCGGCCCTGGGCGGTTTCGGAAGCCTCGTCAAGCGCATCGCGCCCATGTACCTCCTCTGCGATTCCCGCGACATCGGCGTTGCGGAGCGGGTGCGCGATCCCCACTTCGGCGTGAGCGCGGTCTACGTCTACGACAAATACCCGGGCGGCACCGGCCTCTCCGAGGCCCTCGCGCGGCGGGCGGAGGAACTCTTCCGCGCGGCCCTGGACGCCGTGCGCGCGTGTCCCTGCGACGGGGGTTGTCCCTCCTGCATCGGGGCCCAGGCCGCGGAGATAGAGTACGAGGCCGAGGCCGCGGGGGCTGCGGCCGGGCCGGCGGCGTTCCCCGGTGAGGCGGGGGCGGCTGGGCCTGCGCACCCGGGAGCGGAGGCGGCGGGCGCAGGCGGACCGAGCGGCAAGGCCGCCGTCGTCCGCTTCCTTTCGGCGCTCGTTTCTCCCGCGTAGAGCGGGCTCCGCTAGAGGGCGCCGGGCGCGCGGAGCCGGACGGCGAAACCGTCCGAACGGGAAAAGGAGACGCTGCCGCCGAGCTGGGCGGATAGGCTCCGTACGAGGCTGAAGCCGAGCGAAGGAGATGCCGCCGGGTCCACGCAGGCCGGTAGGCCGACGCCGTTGTCCTTGACCTCGAGCACCAAGGAAAGCCCGTCGCGCGTGAGCGTGACGACGACCGCGCGGGCCTCCGGGCCGTCGGCGGAGCGGGGGAAGGCGTACTTCACCGAATTGGTGATGAGCTCGTTGACGATGAGGCCGAGGGGCAGGGCTTTTTCCGGGGATGCCGCCGCCGCCTCCGCGCGGACGGTTATGGCGATGCCGGAGCGGGCGGCCGTCTCCGAAAGGTTGCCGACCAGGCTCTCCAGGTACTCGCCGAGGTCGACCGCGGCGAGGTCTTCCCGTTGGTAGAGGAGTTCGTGGATGGCGGCCATGGACAGGATGCGGTCCTGGCTCGAGCGGAAGAGATCGGCGTCGGCCTCGTCCCGCACGTAGAGCGACTGGAGGTTGAGCAGGCTCGCCATGATCTGGAGGTTGTTCTTCACCCGGTGGTGGACCTCGCGGAGGAGGACTTCCTTTTCCGCGAGCGACCGCGCGACGCGATCCTCGGCGAGCCTCCGCTCGGTGACGTCGATGACGATGGAATAGAGGCGCCGTTCCCCTTCCCATTCCACCGGACTCGAATAGACCTCCACGTCGCGGATCTCCCCGTCCGCCAGGCGGTGGCGGAAATGGAAGTGGCTGCGCCGCTCCTCCTCGGCCGCCTCCATCTCCACCGCGATCTCGGCGCGGGACAGCGTGTTGATGTCGAAGATATTCATGTCGAGCAGCCGGTCGCGCGGGTAGCCGTAGAAGGAGGCGGCGGCGGGATTGGAGTCCACGATCCTGCCGGTCCCTCCGTCTATGATGAGCGTCGGCGCCTTGTTCCAGACGAAGAGTCCGCGGTATTTCTCCTCGCTCCTCCTGAGGTCTTCTTCCCGCTCCGCGACGCGCTCCGCCATGTGGCCGAAGGCCTCGCCGATCTCGCGGAACTCCCGCCACGAATCGGACTCCGTCGCCGTGGCGAACCAGGACCCCCGTTCCACCTCCCTGATGCGGCCGAGCAGCTCGTCGAGGCGGAACGCGAAGGCGCGGCGAGCGAGGGAGACGAAGACGGCCGCGGCGATGATGAGGGCTCCGATGAGGGCGGCGAAGCGGTAGATGAAGGCGACGGAGAGGCTGGAGGCGGCGGCGAGATCGCGATAATAGATCACCGCCCAATCGGTACCGGGGATGGGAGAACCGGCCGTGATGTACGTCTGGCCGTCGCGGACGATCCGACGCAGCTTTCCCCCGACCGAGGACCGGAGTTCCGCGTTGAGGCCTTCCATCTGGCGCTCGTAGACCCGCCGCTCTTCGGTGTGGGCGATGTAGACGCCGGCTTGGTCGACGATCGCGACCTGGTCCTCGGTCGAGAAGCGGAGCGGGCGCAGGAACGCCGAGAGGGTGTCGAGTTCGAGGATGGCGACGACGGCGAGGTCCGCTTCGGCCCGGACGACCGCCGCGTCGACGCCGCCGGTGGCGGGATTCACGAAGGGCGTGGAGAGCCGCGTCCGGCCCGGCGCGGCTTCCCGCATGAACGAGCGCCGGGAGACGCCCGCCCCCGCCGCCGCCGCCCCCCCGGGGGCGGCGGCGATGACGCGACGCTCCGCGTCGAGGAGCACGATGGATCGTATGCCCCCGGCGCTTTCTTGGGCCGCGGCGAGGAAGATCTCCGCGTGCTCACGCGCGTGGGGGGAGCGGAAGAGGACGGAGAGGCTCTCCGCGAGCCGCTGCGGGCCCGCGACGTAGCGTCCGGCTTCGGCGACCGCGCTCCGCATGCTCACCGTCGTCGCGTTCTTGACGTCTTCGCGGAAGCCGGAGACGAGGAGGACGGCGCCGAGGGCGCCGAAGAGCACGACGGGGGCCACCGCGAGCGCGAGGTAGGAGGACAGCAGGAAGGCGAGCAGGCTCCCCCCGACGCGGAGGGGCGGGCCGGAGGTTCTCATCGAACCCTCGCGAACCGGCCGTCGGTCACCCGGAACACCATGTACGGCCTATCGGCGTCCCCGTACCGGTCGAACGAAAAGCGCCCCTGGAGGCCCTCGATCTCGCCGAGGTCCAAGATCGCCGCCTTGAGCGCTTCTCCGCCGGCGGCGCGGCTCCGCTCCAGGGCCGCGGCGAGGATGCCGAGGGCCTCGTAGGCGTGCACCGACGAGAAGGTCGGTTCGGCGCCGTACCGCTTCCGGTAGGCGGCTCGAAAATCCCGGTAGGGGCCC
Source organism: Spirochaetota bacterium (assembly GCA_023406985.1). Lineage (GTDB taxonomy): Bacteria > Spirochaetota > Spirochaetia > Treponematales > Breznakiellaceae > JAEXTK01. Next base: position 6,461 of record JAEXTK010000083.1, read on the forward strand.
TCGGCGGAGGCGGGATCGACGCTGCCCGCGACGACCATGCGGTCGGCGCTCCGACCGCCGAGCTGGATGAGGTCTTCCGTCATGGACCACATGCCCGCGAACACGGGGAGATCGGAAGCCGCGCGTTCGAGCAACGAGCAGAGCGCCGCGTTGTCGGCCGGGCCCGCGACGGAGAGGAGGCCGTCGGGCGCGAAGGAACGCATCTTTTGCAGGACGGGACCGTAGTCGAAGCCGACCGTGGACACGAAGGTCTCCGCCGGGGCCACCTTGCCGCCGCGGCGCTCGAACTCCTCCTTGAAGGAGTCGTACACGGTCGCGGTGTATGCGCGGTTGGTCAATTCGTAGGCGCCGGCGATGCGCCGGAGACCGAGATCCTCGTACGCGTACGCGGCGAGCGCGGCACCCTGCAGGGCGTTCTCCCCGATCACGCGGAAAAAGTAGTCGTCCTTGCCCGAGAACGCGGTGGAGCTGATGGTGGGGCTGATGAGCGGGATCGCGCGGGAGGACGCGGCGGGGACCGCGCGGAGGCCCGAGGCGCTGGCCATGTGGCCGATGATCGCGACGACGCCCTCGGCGGCGAGTTCGGCGTCCACCGTTTCGGCGAGGTCGGCGTCGCCCTTATCGTCGCGCACGAGGAGTTCGATCCTGCGCCCCCGGATTCCTCCCGCGGCGTTGATGCGGTCGGCGGCCAATACGGCCCCGTTGCGGCCGGTGACGCCGATTTCGGAATTGACTCCCGTGAGCACCATGGCGACCCCGATCTTGACGGGCGGCCGCTCGCAGGCCGGGAAGACGGCCGCGACGACGGCCATCGCGCAGAGCCGCGCCATGAAATGCGCGTTTTTAAGCATCATGGATTTCCCCTGATACCATTATAGGAGGCGCCGGGCTGACCACAACCTTCTTTTTCGCGGATCGAAAGCGCTTGCGGTCTTCCGCGCCCGAGGGCTACAGTAGCCGTATGGTACGGAGGGCTGGACCAACGTGAGCGGAAATCTCTCGGCGAGGCTCAAGCGCATCCGCGAGGCGGGAAGGGCGGGCGGGCCGGGAAAACCGGCAGCCGCGGAAAATCCGGCTACCGCGCCGCGGTTTCCGGCCGCGACCTCTCTTGAAGCCGCGGGCTGGCGGGAAGCCGAGTCCGGCGTCCTCCACCGCGCCCTCTTCTCGGCCTGCCCGGCGCTTCCCGCGGCCCTCCATCCCGCGTTCTCCATCCTCTGTCCCGCGGCCGGCGCCGCCTTCGCGGGCGGCCGGCCCTTGCCCTGCGAGCGCCTCCTCCTCTTCGACCTGGAGACCACGGGGCTTTCGGGCGGCGCGGGGACGGTCGCCTTCCTCGCCGCCTTCGGCCGCTTCGCGCGGGCCGAGGACGGCCGGGCCGCGCTCAGGATCGACCAGTACCTGCTCTTGGATTATCCGGGGGAGGAGGCCTTCCTCCGCCTCGTGACGAAGGAATTCGCGGGAGGGGACGCCGAACGCGTGCTCGGCAGCTACAACGGCAGGTCCTTCGACATGCAGATCCTGCGCACCCGGTGCATCATGAACGGCATGGCCGCCCCCGATCCGGTCCATCTGGACCTGGTGCACGCGGCGCGGCGGCTCTGGCGGAAGCGGCTCCCCTCCTGTTCGCTCGCGGATATCGAGATCGGCGTGCTCGGCCTGGATCGCGGCGACGACCTGCCGGGTTCGGAGGCGCCCGAAGCCTGGTTCGATTTCCTCAAGACGGGCGCCGTCGGCCGACTGGCCGCCGTCTGCGAGCACAACAAACGGGACCTCGAGGGGCTCGCCGCCCTCCTCGTACGGATGGACGAGGTTGCGCGGGCCCCCCT
>JAEXTK010000090.1 GCA_023406985.1 Spirochaetota bacterium
CACCCCCCCCCCCCCCCGGGCCCCGGGCCCGGGGCGCCCGGCCCTCCCTGCCCTTCCGACGCAACCGCCGGCCCGCGGAGAGTCCGGGGCATCCGGCCGCGGGCCCGCGGCGGCCGCGGGCGCTAGGCAGACGGCGCCGATATCGCTATGCTGCCCTCCATCCCCACTCCCTCCAAAGAGAAATCAGGTCAACCCATTGATTCGTACCGACGCTTCCAACGCTTCCATCCGTAATATCGCCATCATCGCCCATGTCGACCACGGCAAGACGACGCTCGTGGACGCCATGTTCGCCCAGTCGGGCATGTTCCGCGCAGGCCAGGACGTCCCCGAGCGCCTCATGGACAGCATGGACCTGGAGCGGGAACGCGGCATCACGATCGCCGCGAAGAACTGCTCGGTGATCTGGAAGGGCGTCAAGATCAACATCCTGGACACGCCCGGCCACGCCGACTTCGGCGGGGAGGTCGAGCGCGCGCTCTCCATGGTGGACGGCGTCATCCTCCTCGTGGACGCCTCGGAAGGTCCGCTGCCCCAGACCCGCTTCGTCCTGAACAAGGCCCTGTCCCTCGGCCATCCGGTCATCGTCGTCATCAACAAGATTGACCGCCCCGACGCCCGGCCCGCGGAGGTGCTGAGCGATGTCTACGACCTCTTCATCGACTTGGGCGCCGACGACGCGCAGCTGGAATTCCCGGTCCTCTACGCCGTCGGCAAGGCGGGCGTGGCCCGGCCTACCCTGGAAGGCTCCGGCGGGCCGGACGGCGGTGACCTGTCCCCCCTCTTCGACGCGATCCTCGCCTCCCTCCCCGCCCCCGCCTACGTTCAGGCCGAACCCTTCCAGATGCTCGTTTCCGACCTCTCCTACTCCGACTACTTCGGCCGCCAGGCCATCGGCAAGGTCGTGAACGGCCGCGCGCGCTCCAAGGACAGCCTCCTCTGCATCGGCGAAGGGGACGCGCGGAGGAATCTCAACGTCTCCAAGCTCCAGACCTACGAGGGCGTCAAGCTCGCGGACGCCGAGAGCGCCGAGCCGGGCGACATCATCGTCCTCTCCGGCATAGAGGACGTGAAGATCGGCGACACCATCTGTACGCGGGACGCGCCCAAGGCCTTGCCGCGTCTCCTCATCGATGAGCCCACGGTCTCCATGCGCTTCTTCGTGAACACCTCGCCGCTCTCCGGCTCCGAGGGCAAGAACGTCACGTCGCTCAAGCTCCTGGAGCGCCTCCGCAAGGAGACGCTCAAGAACGTCTCCCTCCAGGTGGAGGAGGCGAACGTCGGCGGCGGTTTCACGGTGCGCGGCCGCGGCGAGTTCCAGATGGTCATCCTCATCGAAACGCTCCGGCGGGAAGGCTACGAGATCTGCGTGAGCCGGCCCGAGGTCATCTTCAAACAGGCGAACGGCATGAAGCTGGAACCCATCGAGCACGTCTACGTGGATTGCGCCGACGTCTTCGCGGGCGTCGTCACCGACAAGCTCTCCTCCCGCAAGGGCCGCATGCTGACCTACGCGGCCCACGACGGCGGGCGCGTCCACCTGGAATTCTCCGTCCCTTCCCGCTCGCTCATCGGCTACCGGGACGCCTTCCTGACCGATACGAAGGGGACGGGGCTCATGAACTCGTACCTCTCCGGGTATGAGGAATACCGCGGCGACCTGAACGAATACGCGAACGGCTTCATGGTAGCGGACCGGAGCGGAAAGGCGGTCACCTACGGCCTCTTCCACTTGGAGCCGCGCGGCCGCCTCTTCATCGTTCCCGGCGATCAAGTCTACGAGGGCATGATCGTCGGCGAGCACAACCTGGAATTCGACCTGGTCGTGAACCCCTGCAAGGAAAAGAAGCTGTCCAACATGCGGTCGGTCCTCAAGGACGAGGCCCTCACGCTGACCCCGATCCAGCCCATGACCCTGGAGCGCGCCATCCTCCTCCTCCACGAGGACGAGATGGTGGAGGTGACGCCCGCCTCCATCCGCCTGCGCAAGGTCATCCTGAGCGCGCTGGACCGCAAGACCACCCTACGCGACAAGCGTTCGAGTTCCGTACCCGCGGGCGCGGACACCGGCTCGGGCTCGGAAGCCGCCGAATCGCCCTCCCCCTGAGCCGCCGACGCACCGGCCGACTAAGCGGGCTCGACCGTCCGAGCCGGCGCGGCTGAAAGCGCCTGCCGGACCGTCCGAGCCGGGCCGGCCGGTATCGATCGGGACTCGATCCGCGCGCGGGGCGCGGGCGCCCACGGCGGCGCGCGATGATCGACTTCCGAGAAACCGCGGTTCGGCTTCCCGCCGTCTTCCCTGTTAGGCCTTCCGGTGGAACGCCCCGGACATGGCCGATGAGCCTTCCACGCGATTTCGGCCCTTCCGCTTCGCGGCGTAAAGCGCCTCGTCTATGCGGGCGAGCGCCGCGTCCAGGCTTTCGCCGTCGGAGAGGTTACCGACGCCGATGCTGATCGTGATCGGCCGGGGTATCTCCTCGAAGGCGGACTCGGCGACGATGCCGCGCAATTTTTCCGCGATGCGGAGGGCGTTCTCCCCGTTGGTCCGCGGCAAGAGGACGAGGAATTCCTCGCCGCCGATGCGCGCCACGATGTCCGAATCCCGGATATTCTGCGTGACGATCTCCACGAGCCGCTTGAGGACCGCGTCGCCCCGCTGGTGCCCGAACGTGTCGTTCACGCTCTTGAAGCGGTCGATATCGAACATGAGGATCGAGGTATAGTCCCCGTAGCGGTTGAAGGACGTCACCTGCTTCTGGAGGAATTCCTCAAGGAAGAGACGGTTGTAGGCGCCGGTCAGCGGATCGCGGATCATGATGGCCTTGAGTTCGCGGTTCCGCTCCTCCAGCTTAAGCGACAGGACCTGCATCCTGACCCGCGCGTATTGCATATAGAGCCCGAAGAAGAAGCTGATCGCGGCGACGAAGGCCATGGTGATCAGGGTCCCCGGACTCGCGATATCGGCGAGGAATATCCGGTAGAGGATCAGGAAGAGGACGAAGCCCCACGCTTGCACGAGGGCGTAGGCCCAAACGACCGAGCTCAACATCGTGCTGATGCCCATGGAGGCGACGAAGGCCGCGGTGATGCTCTTGAACGTGATGTAGTCGAATACCGTATACACGATGCCGAGGCTGACGATCGCCACGGAGAAAAACACCGCGCCGCAATTGACGAGCCGGGAGGCGGTCGCCTGTTTGAATTTTTGGGCGATGGAGAAGAAAAGCGCGATGCAGAGGGCGATCGCGACCCCGCACGAGTGAAGGACGGTGTAGGCCCCGCGCAGCCAGGGGAATTTGACCGGGGTCGGGAAATAGAGGTTCTGATAAAAAAAGACGCCGCACGTCAGGAACAGCAAGACCGACAGGATCCGGAAATTGACGAAATTATGCTTCCCCCGGAATTCCTTGAGTTCTTCCCGGTATACGCGCCAGTCGTTTTCCCAGCGAAACGGTATTTTCATATGCTCTCCGAGGTCCCCTATCCCCGCCAAGATTAGGACATGCGCCCGTACCGCGCAAGCCGGCCCGGACCGCGCGCGGCGGTAGTGATGGGGAAAAGAGGTCCGGAGAAGGCCGCGCTCAGCGCGGGAAGGAAAGGACTACCCGGGTGCCGCCTTCGCGTTCGATGCGGACCGCCCCGTCGATCTGTTCGGCCAGAGCCCCCACGAGCGTCAACCCGAACCCCGTGGAGCCGGCGAAGTCGACGGAAGACGGGCAGCCGACGCCGTTGTCCTGGACGGTGACCGACACGAGTCCTTCCGCCTCGGTGACCGCCCCGAGGATCCGCTTCTCCTCCCTACCGACGAAGGCGTACTTCATGGCATGGGTCAAAAGCTCGTTGATGATGATGCCGAGCGGCTGCGCCTGCCTGACGTCCAGGACCACGTCGTCGATCCGCTTCTCCACCTGCACCCGGCCGGCGTCGGGGAAGAGGGCGATGATCTCGTCGATGAGCGGGGGGAGGTAGGTCCGCATGGAGATATCGGAGAACCGGGCGGTCTTGTAGAGCGTGTCGTAGAGCCGGCCCATGCTGAGGAGGCGATTCTTCGCGTCCTCCAGGGCCGCGGAGGCCGCGGTATCCTGGAGCGTCGCGGCCTGGAGGGAGAGCATGCTGTGGATCGTGCCCATGTTGTTCTTGATGCGGTGGTGGACTTCCTTGAGGAGCAGATCCTTCTCCGCGAGGAGCCTCCGCACCTCCTCGGTGGCCAATTTCCGGTCCGTGACGTCGTGGACCACGCCGACCACGTGAGGGCTCCCATCGATCTGCAGGATGCGGCCCGACACGACTCCGAAGAATCGGCTCCCGTCCTTACGGCGGAAACCGAATTCCCGGTCCTCCACGACCCCGCCCTCGCGGAGTTCGGACGTGAACAGGCGTAGGGCGTCGACCGAATCCCAAATGTCGGCGACCCCTTTCGGCTTCCCGATCACCTCGTCGCGGTCATAGCCGGTCATGGCCAGGAAACCGGCGTTGACGTCCACGATCGCGCCGTCCGCGAGGCGGACGAGCGCCTTGGCGTCCGGACTCATATTGAAGATGAGGCGGAGCTTTTCCCGCTCATCTCGATTCGCCGCGTTGAGCCGCTGATTCACCATGATGATGAATCCGAAGGTCCACAGGGTGCTGCCGAGAAGCGGGACCAGGAAGGCGAGCGAGCGAAAGGCATTGGTATAGTACGCCGCGTCGGCGGAGACCGGCGGCAGGACGAGGACCGTCGCGGCCAAGAAACCTTGGATAGCCGAATAGGCGAGAAAGACCGAGCCGAGGAAGACCGCGGAGCCGAAGAACGGCCGTCGCCTGCCGCGGAGGACCGTCGCGGCGAGTACGGCGAACAATAGGGCGGAACTCGCGAACACGAGGAAGGCTCGCTCGACGTTGCCCCTGGCGACGATGAAGACGAGGTACGGGACCAGGAACGCCGCGTATAGCGCGGCAAAGATGCGCGGATGGGCTTTCAGGCCCAGGAAACGGGCGAGGCCGAGGTAGAGGCAGATCTGGCCGGCCAGTATCAGGGGATTGCCCGCGATCGCGAGGAACCGGAAACCGAGGGTCGGACTATTGATGGTGAGCAGGAGGAGGAACCCCGCCGCCTGGAGGAAGGTGCCGAGCAGCCATCGGCCCAGCCCATCGAACGCCTCGTTCACGCGGTACTGGAGAAACACGGCGATGGTTTGAACCGTAAAAAGCAGGCCGCAGACGAAAACGAGGGTCGCTATGTCTAATGTTACCAATTCTCCGCCTTCCGCCCTGCCGCAGTAGCCGGACTATTTGGCTCTAGAATACTCCAAAGTTCGGAATCCGTCGCCCCCTTCCCTTTCCATGACCAGGATGAAGAGCGAATAATCCACGTAGCGGCCGGCGATCATGCGCGTATCGGAAAAGAAGACGGTGCGGTACCGTTCCTTGAAGCCGATGCCGCCGAACTGAGCCGAGAGCCGCTCGGGATCGAAGCCGTGGTGCCCGTCGAAGTCCGGCTCGTTCCGATGGTAGGCTCCGTCGTCGCTCGTGAGGTCCACGATGCAGACGCGGCCTCCGGCCGCGAGCAGGTCGAAGAACCGACGGGCCGCACCGTCCACGTCCGCCGTGTGGTGGAGGGCCATGGAGCCCACGATGCATTCGTAGCCGCCGAGCTCGAGCTCAGCGGAAAACAGGTCGTCCTCCACCACGCACTTCCGGCCGAGGTCGAGCAGGCGGATCTTTTCCCTCAAAACCTCCCGCATCCCGCTCGAAGAGTCGATGAAGGTCAACGAGCCGACGTCCCCCGCCAGGTTGAGGCCCACGAGCCCCGTGCCGGAGCCGAACTCGAGCATGCGGGCCCGACCGCCGATCGGCACCCAGATCCGAATCTCGTCGGCAACGGCCCGGGCCCGTTCGATCCGGTAGTCCGTGTCCCAGTTCCGCGCGAGATCGTCGAACATCGATGCGGCCTTCGCCGGCGTATCGTTCCCCATCAGCCCGGTCCCCTGAGTGAAGTATTTCCGGAGTATACGCCCGCGGAGCGATTTCCCGAAAGGTGCGGAGGGCGTGTCGAATTTCCTCTCCGCCCATCGACTGGTACGCGAGAACGCGGGAACGCCCCGGATCGGGCGGACGCGAGGAGGAGGATCGATATGAACGCGATAATCTGGGGAGCGGAAACGCTGTGGGACGATGCTGAGCGGAGCCGGAGCTGGAAGGCCGAATACCTCAGGATCGAGGCCGACCGGGCCTTCAACCGCGCACTGTGGTCGACCTGGCTTCGCCGGCTCGGCGGGTTCTTGCGGCGGCCCCCCACGGGTACGGCCACGACGGGAGCGGGAGCGGACGCGGCGGCCATGGCGGGAGCGAACGCGGCGGGCACCGACGCGGCGGACGAAGCCGTCCCTGCCGCCGCCTCTGCCGCGACGTCAGGGGGAACGCTCGTGCCGATCCGCGCCATCGTGGGGGCCGTCGGCCGGCGGGGCGGCGTCCTCCGCCCCCTGCCGCCGCTCCCCCTGGCCGGGAAGGGCGCATGGCGGCGGCTCTGGGCGTCGGACCTGGACGCCCTCCCCGCCGTCCCCGCGGTTCGCGGCACGGACGGCTGGTACCTCGTCGGACCGCCCTACGCGGTCCTTGTATTGGAAATCCTGCGGGCCAAAGGCGCCCTGGAGGCGCGCATCGCGCGGGTGCCAGCGG
>JAEXTK010000092.1 GCA_023406985.1 Spirochaetota bacterium
GCCGATGGCCGACGCGGCGCCCGCCGCGATGGGCGGCGACGACCCGGCGGCCGCGGGCGCGATAGCGGGGGCGGAGCGCAAGCTCGTGCGCAACGCGAGCGTCCGCCTCCGCGTGGGGGACCTCGCCGCGAGCGAAGCCGCCGCGCAGAAATTGACGGCCGGTTTCGGGGGCTACGTCGCCTCCTCCAACCGGTCCGAGGAATCCGTCGCGATGTCCTTGCGGATACCGCGCGCCTCCTTCGACGCGGCGCTCTCCGGCCTCGCGCCGCTCGGCACGGAGCTCTGGCGCAACGTCAATACGGAGGACGTTACCCTCCACTGGTACGACCTGGAAGGCCGGCTCCAGACCAAGCGGGAGCTCCTGACGACCCTCCGCGGCTACCTCAAGCGGGCCCAATCGATAGAGGACATCATGACCGTGGAGACCCGGCTCGCCGATCTCCAGAACGAGATCGACGGCCTCGGGGGCCAGTTCAAGCGCCTCTCCGACCTCGTCGACTTCGCGACCATCAACGTGGAATTCGTCCTGCCCGCGGCCCGGGTGAAGACCGTGGAACCCTCGCTCGGCGAGCGCGTCGGCGACGTCCTCCGCAAGACGGGCGGCTTCTTCTCCGCCTTGGTCGCCTTCCTCGTCGGCCTCGTGGTGTTCGGCGTCCCGATCCTGGCCCTCGCGGCCCTCCTCTTCTGGCTCCTGTTCGGCAAGATCGGCCTGCTGCCGGCGCTCTACCGTCTGGTCGCGCGGTCGGGGACCGAAAAAGCCGGCAAGAAGGGGAAGGACTGACGAGCGGCCCGCGCCCGCGGAGATGAGGAAAGGAGGCGTCATGTACCTGACCAGGGCCGCCGCCATCAGGCGGATCGGTTTCGTCTCTACGCGCTTCCAGGGGACCGACGGCGTCTCCATGGAGACCCGGAAGTGGTGCGCCGTGCTGGATCGCATGGGGTACGACTGCTACTTTTTCTCGGGCCAGTCCGACTGGGAAGCCGCCCGGTCCATGGTCGTGCCGGAGGCCTTCTTCGGCCACCCCGTGGTGGCGGAGATCCAGGAGCGCTGCTTCGGGGCCACGGCCCGGGGCGAGGGCCTCACGGGCGAGATCCAGGCCATCCGGTTCCGCCTGAAGCGCGCCCTCTACGATTTCGTGGAAACCTTCCGGATCGATCTCCTCGTGGTGGAGAACGCCCTGGCCATCCCGATGCACATCCCCCTGGGACTCGCCATAACCGAGTTCATCGCGGAGACCGGCATCCCGACCATCGCCCACCACCACGACTTCGCCTGGGAACGCCAGCGCTTCACCATGAGCGCCGTGGAGGACTACCTCTCCATGGCCTTCCCGCCCCGGCTCCACTCCATCAACCACGTCGTGATCAACACGGAAGGGCGCCGCCAGCTCTCCTACCGCTGCGGTCTCTCCTCCGTCGTGATCCCGAACGTCTTCGACTTCGAGGCGCCGCCGCCCGAGCCGGACGCGTACGGGGCCGGCCTCCGGGCCGACCTCGGCGTCGCCGAGGACGACGTGCTGCTCCTGCAGCCGACGCGGATCATCGCCCGCAAGGGGATCGAGCACGCGGTGGAACTCGCGGGGCGCCTCCGCGACCGGAACGCGAAGCTCCTCATCAGCCACCAGGAGCGCGACGAGGGTTCGGACTACTATCACCGCACCATGGACTACGCGAGGCTCCTCGGGGTGGACGTCATCGTGCGGCCGGACCTCATCGGCGCCGAGCGGGGGACGGGCGAAGACGGCCAGAAGCGGTACAGCCTCTGGGACTGCTACCTCGCCGCGGATTTCGTGACCTATCCCTCCACCTACGAGGGCTTCGGGAACGCCTTCCTGGAGGCGATCTGGTTCCGCAAGCCCATCCTGGTCAACCGCTATTCGATCTTCCAGCAGGACATCGAACCCGTGGACTTCGACGTGGTGATCATGGACGGCTACGTGACGCCCGATATCGTGGAGGCGGTGGAAGCCCTCCTGGACTCGCCCGCCGCGGCCGAGATGATGACGCTCAAGAACTACGAGCTCGGGCGTCGATTCTTCTCCTACGACATCCTGGAACGGCGGCTCCGGCAGACCTTCATGAACTTCGGCCAGGTATAAGGATCGTCACTATTTTTGCCCCGTACTTCATTTTCCGATTAAAGAAATTTCGCGCAAAGGCGCGGAGGACGCTGAGGGCAAAATTGATATGAACTCAACAGAAGTCGCGAAACACGCGAAAAAAGTCGGATATATGCAGAGCCGGCTCGCCCCATCGCTCCTCTTCCTTCGCGGTCTTCGCGCGTTCGCGATCTTCGCGCGTTCGCGATCTTCGCGCGTTCGCGCGAGTCCTTCATTTCCTCTCTCTGCGCCCTTGGCGCCTTTTCGCGAAACCATTCGAACGGAAATGAATGGATTCACTTATCGGCGGGCGCGTCGCCTGTGCTGCGGCAGGCCCAGGTCGCGGAGGAGCTTGCGCGCTTGGGACCGGAAGAGGCGCCGGGAATCCAGGAAGAGCTCCTGGGTCTTGAAGAGGCCCTCGCTGGAGACGTAGAGGGCGCGGAGGGCGTGGTACACGTCCTCCTTGAGCCGGTTGCGCGACGGGCCGTACCCGAAATCCTCCAGGGGGCGGAGCGTCCCGATGTTCCCCGCGTTGTGGACCACCACCGGCTCGCGGTACTCGCCGGTCAGGATGGAACCGCCCTCGATCTTGACCCCCTCCTTCGCGGTCGCGACCACGTAGTTGTAGAGGTTGTCGAGGGCGACGAAGCCGTCGCGGTAGAGCGCGCCGTTGACCACGATCTGGTCGGGCCCGAACCGGGTCTTGTCCTTGATCACCGCGAGGCACTCGTCCGCGAGCGCGATCATCTTGTCCCGCGGCCCGATCACGAGTCCGCCGTTGATCATGGGGTTACGGATGAAGCATTCCGAGAGCCGCTCCCGGTCCTCGGCGTCGAAAAAATCGGAACTGATGAAGATGGAGAAGAAGGGCTTGTAGTCCTCGCAGACGGCGCGGAAGGTATCGACGTCCTTCCGGAAGACGGGCGAAAGGTCGCCCTGGAAGATGATGTCCCCGGAGTCGCAGAGGGCCGCCTGGGCGTAATCGGGATGCGCGGCCAGGAAGGTCCGCAGCTCGCGGTACCGGATCACGGTCACGTGGCCGTCGCGGCTGCCCGGATGGACGAGGACGCCGTTCGACTGGAGGTAGAACCGCTGGGCGACTGACAGGCCGTAGTCGAGGACCGCGACGTCGATGTCGGAGAGGTCGGTGTTGTCCGCGAGCGAGCGGAGCCAATGTTCGATGAGGAAATCGCCGTAGCGGCGATCCGAGGCGGTGACGATGACGTTGGTTTTCATGGAGGGACTCCGCCTGGAAAAATACCGAGGCGGAGGGGGCGCTGTCCAGAGGGGCGGGCCGGAGCGCCGCGGGGGCCGCCTCTCAGGCGCCGCCTCCGGGTCCCAGCGCCCCGACCGCGGCCTACCGATCCGCCGCGCCTACCGGCCCGCGCCTACCGGCCCGCGCCTACCGGCCCGCGCGTTCCAGGGCCTTGGCCTCGTCCCAGTAGCCGTCCATGAGCTCGAGCTTGCCCTTCTCCATGGCCTCGCCGGTTTCCTTCATCCGCTTCTCCACGTGGCGGAAGCGGTCGTAGAATTTGACGTTCGCGCCGTGGAGGGCGACCGAGGGGTCCACCTTGAGGTAGCGGCAGACGTTCACGACCGAGAAGAGGAGATCCCCGAGTTCAGCCTCGAGCTCGGCGTGGGCAGCCGCCGCGGCGCCACCAGCGGCGGGGCCGGCGGCGTCGGCCGCGGCGTTCCCGGCGACCAGGGCGGCCTTGGCCGCGCAGGCGGCCTTGGCCTCGGCGAGCTCCTCCTCGATCTTGCCCCAGACGCCGTCCAAGGAGGGCCAGTCGAAGCCGACCTTGGCGGCCTTCTTCTGCATCTTGTGGGCCCGGTCGAGCGGCGGCAGCGCGCGGGAAACCTCGTCCAGGAGGGAATCCTTCGGCTTCCGCCCCTCCTGCTCCACCTTGATCTTGGCCCACTGGGCCAGGACTTCCTCCGCCGTCTTGGCGTCGCTCTCGCCGAAGACGTGGGGGTGGCGCCGGATGAGCTTGGCGGAAACTTCCTCCAGGGCGTCCGAGACCGAGAAGGAGCCTTCCTGCTCGTGCATGTAGGCGATCATGGTCACGAGGAGGAACACGTCGCCGAGCTCTTCCCGGACGTGTTCCGGATCTTTCTGGTCGATGGCCTCCACCGTTTCGTAAGTTTCCTCGATGAGGTCGCCCCGGAGGGTCGCGGGACTCTGTTCCCGGTCCCAGGGGCAGCCGTCCGGCGCGCGGAGGCGCTTGACGATTCCGTACAGTCGTTCGAAGGAGGTCGCGGCTTCGCTCATGGCGAGAGTTAGCCCCGTTTACCGAGTCAGCGTCAAGCGGAGGAGAATCGTTATCGGGATTACGCCCGGCGCTCGTCCGATTCCGGAGCGGCCCCGCGCTCCGCGCCGCGCTCGCGGTCGCCCTGCCAGAGCGTGAGCGGTTCCGGCTGCCGTTCGCGCTGGCGCGCCTCACGCCAGAGCCGTTTGAGCCGTTCGGGGCTCTCCAGCCCCAAGAAGACGCCCTCCGCGCTCGTGCGCTCCCGCACGTACGCGAAGCAGGCGGCGAATTTGTCGTTGGCGATTTCCAGCGCCGCGCGGGGATCGATATGGAGCGTGCGGCAGACGTCCACCACCGCGAACAGGAGATCGCCGAGCTCCTCGCGCAGCAGGGCGTGCGCGGAATCCAGGCCCTGCTCCTCCGCCGGGGTAACGGCGCCGTCCCGCTCGGCGCGGGCCGCGAGGCGGGCACCCAGGATGGAGATGTCCTCGCTCGCGGCCTTGGCCGCGGCGAGTTCCTCGTTGATGCGGGACCAGACGTCCTCCGCCTCGGGCCAGTCCAGGCCGACGTCGGCGGCCGACTCCTGCAGACGGTACGCGCGCTCCAGCGGCGGCACGGAACGGGGGACCACGTCGACCTCGAATCTCGAACCCGCCATCGCGAACTCCTCGGACTCGTTCTTTCGTCCAAGTCTAGCGCACGGGGCGGGCCCGCGCAAACGGCGGCTATTCGGTGATGCGCTTCTTGTTCCACTCCGGCAGCACGGCTTCCGGGCCGCGGAGCAGGGCGGAGACCAGGGCGGCGGCGGCCGCCTCGAGCACGAGGCCCAGGGCGATGGCCTCGTCGCGGGTGAAATCCGAGAGGACCCAGGCGGCCACGTCCGGGTGGTCGGGCCGTCCGATGCCGAGCCTGAGGCGCCAGAAGTCCGCGGTGCCGAAGCGGGCCTTCATCGACCTGAGTCCGTTGTGTCCGCCGAGCCCGCCCGAGAACTTGAAGGCCGCCGTGCCGAGCGGGAGCTCCAACTCGTCGTGGACCACGAGGATGCGCTCCGCCGGAATCTTGAAGAAGGTCGCCGCCTCATGGACCGAGTCGCCCGAGAGGTTCATGTAGGTCTCGGGCATGAGGAAGTGGAGCCGGGAGGGAGCGTCGGCCGCGGGGGCCGGGCGCGGGCCGTCCGAGGCCGGGCGGGCCGCATCGAGCCGCGCGGTCTCGAGCGCGGCGTACCGGCCCTTGAATTTGCGTTGCCACGAGAGGGCGGAGGCGAAGGGCAGGACGTCGGCGAGCATCCATCCGGCGTTGTGGCGGTTCCGGCTGTATTCGCGGCCGTAGTTGCCGAGGAAAGCGACCAGTTCGATCATGACGTTTACAGGCTCCGGGCCGCATAGTAGACTGATCGGACGACCTTGGTAAAGGAACGGCGCATGGAAATCATCGGAATCGAACGGCGGATCGAGGCGGAAGGGGCTACGGCCGTCCTCCGCTACACGGCGCGGAAGCTGGAGGAAGCGGAGCTCGAAAGCGGCGAGGACGCCGGCGCGGCGCTCGTGTTCGATTCGCTCGGCTTCGATGAGCTGCTCGATCTGGCGGAGGCGGACGACCTCCGGCCGGCCTTCGCCGACCGCGAGCGGCTCGCGATCCAGCCGGGCGGCTGGCAATCCTGGTCCGCCGGGTGGGAGCTCGTCGGCCGCGAGAGCCTGCCGCGCCGCGTCCGCGTCGTGAGCGAACTCATCAAATTCACCAACCGCGACGGCGACGAGCACGGGAGGCGCGAGATCGTCGGCCACTTCCTCATGTACCTCCGCGCCGGCGACGACTATCTCTGCCTGGCCTCCCGCGATGGCGGCGCGTTGCCTCCGGTGACCTGGCGCATCGACCGTAAGGCCGGCCGCGTCACCATGGAAGCGTACGCGCCTCCGGCCGCCTTCGCCGACGGCGACGAGGTGGCCGAGGTCCGCGTCTTCCGCGCCCGCGGCTTCTTCGGCCTCAAGGACGAACTCCGCCGCATCTACGGCGCGGAGCGCTTCGGCCGCCTCGGTTTCCTCTTCGGCGGCGCCGGGCGCCGGGGCGCCGCCGGGCTCCCGGCCGCCGGTAGCGGCGCGGCCGGGACCGGCGTCATCGGTAGCGGCGCGTGCGCCTACGGTAAGGATTCCGTACCCGGCGGCTTCGAATCCTGGTACAACCACTACACCGACATCGACGAGCGCCTCATCCTGGACGACCTGGAAGCCCTGGACCGCACCGAAAACCTCATCGCGCGGCGCTACGTCCGCCGCGGGAGGCCCGTGGTCTTCCAGATCGACGACGGCTGGCAACGGGCCGTGGGCGAGTGGGAGATCGAAGAGCGGCGTTTCCCCGGCGGCCTCGCGACCATCGCCGAGAGGATCGAGGCGAAGGGCTGGATCCCCGGCCTCTGGCTGGCCCCCTTCCTGGTCACCCGGAAGGCGCGCGTCTTCCGCGAGAAGAGCGAATGGCTCCTCCGGGAGCGGTCCGGCGAGCCCGTGGTCGCGGGTTTCAACGACCGCTGGGACCATCGCTTCTACTGCCTGGACATCTCGCGGCCCGACGTCCTGGACTACCTCTCCGGCGTCATCGACCGGGCCATCGACGAGTGGGGCTTCCGGTACCTGAAGCTCGACTTCATGTACGCGGGCCTGCTCTCCGGAGCGTGGGCGGGCGGCGCGGCCGGCCAAGCGGCCGGGGCGAACGCCGAGCCCGCGGCGGACCGGAGGTCCGCGGCGGACGGGAGGAAGGCGGCGTATCGGTTCTACGAGGAAGCCTGCCGTAGGCTCACCGCGCGGACCGCGGACCAGCGGGGCAGGCCCGTGGCCTACCTCGGCTGCGGCGTCCCCTTCGGCCCCTCGTACCCCCACTTCCCGCTGTCCCGCATCGGCGCGGACACGCGGGAGACCTGGGATTGGCCCAAGGTGCGTCTCATCGGCCACGTCGGCAGGCCGAGCGCGTATATCAGCCTCATGGACACGATCGGCCGGTCCTACATGGACGGGACCGTCTTCGTGAATGACCCGGACGTCGTCTTCCTCCGGGAGCGGAACTGCAGCCTCGCCGCGAACGAGAAGGAACTGATCGCGCTCGTCGATTTCCTCCTCGCGAGCCAGGTGATGTTCTCCGACGACCCGGTCCGCCTGAGCCCGGAGGAGGCCGCGCTCACCGAGCGCATCGCGCGGCTCTACGAGGAGCTGGCGGACCAAGGTCCGGCGGCCGGAGTTCCGGCGGACGAAGAATACGGCGCCGTGCGCGTGGCGCGGGACGTCTTCCGCCTGGAGAGCAGGTCGCTCAGGATCGCGGGGCTCATCAACCTCCGCGGCCGCCCCTTCGACTTGAAGCGGGGAACGGACGAGCGGCTCTTCGCCGCGCTGACGTCGGGCGTTCCGCTCGTGGACCATCGAATCAAAAAAACGGAGCGGAGCGTGCGCTTCGCCCCTCGATCCATCACGATCGTCAGGCTATAGGAGAACCATGGAAAAGCGAATATACGTCATCGGCCACCGGAATCCCGACACGGATTCGGTGGTCTCCGCCGCCGCCTACGCTCGGCTCAAGAACGCCTTGGGCCTTTCGGAATACCGCGCCGCGCGCGCGGGCAAGGTCAATCCGCAGACGGAATACATCTTCGACCGGTTCGGTCCGCCCGTGCCCGAGTTCCTCGCCGACCTCGTGCCGAAGGTGGAGTACTACCTGAGCGATCCGGTGGTGACCGTGGACGAGGGGCTGCCGCTCTGGGAAGCCCTGGAACGCATGGAGCGGGACAACCTCAAGGTCCTCCCCGTCGTGCGGAAGGACGGCACGTACCGAAGCCTCCTCCACTACAACGCCTTCGCGCGCTACATCCTCCAGAAGATCAATCCGAATAAGAAGTCGGCCATCCCGACCTCCATCGATCTCCTCCTGACGACCCTGCGGTCCCAGCCGGTCACGGCCTTCGAGACCGCGGAGGTGCGCAAGTCCTTCATCGTCGTGGCCGCCTCGGCGGACGATTCGTTCCGGACGCACCTGGAAGCCGAACTGCCGGAAAATACCCTCGTCATCGTCGGCGACCGCGTGGACATCCAGCGGTACTGCATCGAGCGGAAGGTGCGGGCGCTCGTGATCACGAACGGGGTCACGCTCGACAAGGAACTCGTGGACCTCGCCCAAAAGAACAAGGTGTCGGTGATGATCAGTCCCTTCGACACCTCGTCCACCTCCCTCCTCATCATCTATTCCACGCCCGTCGGCGCCATGGGCGACGAGACCGTGGCGGCGGTCCGCGCGAGCGAGAGCGTGCGCAAGATCCGCGGCCCCCTCTCGCAATCGGCGTCGCGCTGCCTCCCCGTCACCGACGACGAGGGCCGGGTGGTCGGCGTCATCTCGGAGGGCGACCTCATCAAGGAGCCCAACGTCGAGGTGGTCATGGTGGACCACAACGAGCCGTCCCAGGCCATCGAGGGGATCGAGAACTACAAGATCCTGGAAGTGATCGACCACCACCGGCTCGGCAACCTCTCCACCCGCTACCCCATCACCTTCATCAACAAGGTGGTGGGCGCCACGAGCACCATCATCGCGAATCTCTACCGCGAGGCTCGGCTGCCCCTCGAAAAGCCCATCGCGTCCATCCTCCTCTGCGGCATCCTGGCCGACACGCTCGTGCTCCAATCGGCGACCACGACCGACACGGACCGGGAGGCCGCCGAATACCTGGCGTCCATCACGGGCCTGGAGATCGATTCCCTCGGGGCGGAACTCATGACCGCCGCGAGCCGCGTCAACGCGCGGCCCGCCGACGAGCTCGTGCGCATGGACATGAAGGAGTACGACGAACAGGGCGCGGCCTTCACCGTGAGCCAGGTGGAGACCGACAACCCCGAAGCCCTCGTCGGCCGCAAGGCGGAGATCCTCGCCGAGCTCGCCTCCGCGCGGAAAGCGGGCAAGCGCCTGTTCAGCGCCCTCATGGTCACCGACGTGACCGAGCTCACGTCCATCCTCTTCGTGGACGGCGACAAGTCCTTCACCGGCGTCCTCGCCTTCCCGAAGCTGGAAGACGGCATCTACGTGCTCAAGGACATCGTGTCCCGGAAGAAGCAGCTCATGCCCCTGCTCGCCGAACTCGTGGAGAAGGCCCTCCAGGGGTGACGATGCTCTACTTCGTGCGGCACGGCCAGAGCGAGGCGAACGTCCTCAACGAATTCTCCAACCGAGGCTTCAAGCATCCCCTGACCCCGAAAGGGATCGACCAATCGGAAAGGCTCGCCGCGGAGCTCCAGGGGATCCCCTTTAAGAAGGTCTTCTCAAGCCCCATCCTCCGCGCGATCCAGACGGCCTCCATCCTGACCGGCCGCCTCGGCATCCCCTCCTTCGAAGTCCACGAAGCGCTGCGGGAACACGACGTCGGCGAGCTCGAAGGCAGGTCGGACGAGGAAAGCTGGAACCGGTTTTTCGAGATGCACGCGGCGTGGGAGCGTCCCGAGAACCGGGACCGCCGCTACCACGGCGGCGAGAGCTACGCCGAGACGGTCCGCCGTTTCACGCGCTTCGTCCGCGGAGTCGCGGAGTCCGCGGACGGAGCGGGCCGTGCGGACGCCGATTTCCTGTTCGTCGGCCACGGCGGATTGTACATCGCCGCGATGCCCGCCCTGGCCGGCAACTTGACCTATGACTTCACGCGGACCCACCCGATCGACAACGCCGACGTGATCCTGGTGGAGCGCGATGGGGGAACGTTCCGGTGCCTCCGGTGGGGCGCCGCCGCGGTCCCTGCGGACGCGCGGTCCGCCGGCGAGGGGCATGCCGACGGGGGATCCGCCCAGGAACGACCGCGATGAGGGACGACTACGAGAAGATACTGCAGCGGAGCAGGTCGAAGCACAAAGAGATCCTCCGGCACCTGCGCCACCTCTCCAAACTGAACAGGAAGGACTTCGACGCGACCGTCCACCGGTATCACGAGGAGGTTTTTTCGATCATCGATTGCCGGGAATGCGGAAACTGCTGCCGGAACCTGGGTCCGCGGTTCAGGGAAACCGACATCAAGAACATCTGCAAGTCGAGCGGAACCTCGGCGAAGCTCTTCTTTGACACCTACCTGGAGCAGGATCCCGACGGCGTCGGCTATGTCCTCAAGCGGCTGCCCTGCCCGTTCCAGGAAGCGGACAACCGGTGCGCGGAATACGAGAACCGCACCCTCTCCTGCAGGGAATTCCCGCACACGCTCTCCGTCAACATCCAACGGAAACTCGTCGGCCTGGCCCTGGATTCGCTCCATTGCCCCGCGGCGTTCCTGATCAGCGAAAAGATAATCGAAGGATACTGAAAGCGCGCCGGAAGCGGCGCGGGGAGGTTTTCGTGGCATCCGATCAGAGCTTCGTCGAGTTCATCGTCGACCAGATGCGCGACGCGGGGAATGTCCGGTACCGGAAGATGTTCGGCGAATACGCCCTCTATTGCGAGGAGAAAGTGGTCGCCCTCATCTGCGACAATCAGCTGTTCGTGAAGCCGACGGCCGGCGGCGCGGCCTACATCGGCGACGTCGTGGAGGCGCCCGCCTATCCGGGCGCGAAGATGAGCTACCTCATCGAGGAAAAATACGAAGACGCGGAATGGCTCGGCGAATTGATCCGGATCACCGAGAACGAGCTGCCCGCGCCGAAGCCGAAGCGCAAGAAGCCGCCGAAGGCGTTCTAGGGCAGGGGCCCGCGGCGGGCCGCCGCACGCGGACGCCGCCCCGCGAGCCTTCCCGCCCGCGCGGAGGCCGCCCCGCGAGCCTTCCCGCGGAGACCCGATTCGGATATAACCCTCATCATGACGTTGATTTCTCTCGACGCGGTGTCCAAGGCCCTCGGCGAAGGGCCGTTGTTTTCGCGCGCGTCGTTCGGCATAGAAGAGGGAGAGCGGGTAGGGTTCGTGGGGCCGAACGGCTCGGGCAAGTCCACCCTGCTCAAGTTGATCGCGGGCCGTATGGAGTGCGACGAGGGATCCATCGCCCGGAAGCGCGGGCTCGTCGTGAACGTGGTGGACCAGAATCCCGCATGGGAATCGGGCGATACGATACGCGACTTCCTCTTCAGGTCCACCGATCCGCTCGTGACCCTCGTGGGGAGCTACGAGCGCTGCCTGGAAGCCCTGCACTCAGGCGGCGCGGCCGCCGGCAAGGGAGGCAAGGGCGCGGAGGCCGAACTCGCCCGGCTCACCCACGAGATGGAGACGCGGGGCGGCTTCGAACTGGAGCATCGCTTCGAATCGCTGCTCTCCGAGCTCGGCATCGGCGACACGTCCCTCCGCATGGATACGCTGTCCGGCGGCATGGCCAAGAAGGCGGCGCTCGCCCGCTGCCTCGCCCCGGATTCCGAGCTCATCCTCCTGGACGAGCCGACGAACCACCTGGACGTGGACACCATCGAATGGCTGGAAAAGAAGCTCGTCTCGTCGGGGCGGGCCTTCGTGCTCGTGACCCACGACCGCTGGTTCCTGGACGCCGTCTGCACCACGATCATGGAGATCGACGGCGGGGAGGTGCGCAAGTACGAGGGCGGCTACTCCGACTACCTGGAGCGCGTCGCGCAGCGCGAGGCCATGGCCCAGAGCCGCGAGCGGCGGCGCGAGGCCATCCTCCGCGTGGAGCTGGAGTGGCTCAAGCGCGGGCCCAAGGCGCGGCGCGGCAAGGACAAGACCCGGAAGGACCGCATCCGCGACCTCGTGGACGGCAGGCCGGAGGCGGAGGCCGCGGGCAGCGACGCCTTCCAGGCGGCCAAGCGCCGGCTCGGCGGCAAGGTGCTGGAACTCAACGGTGTCGCGAAGATTTGGGATGGGCGGGAGGTGCTCGCGCCGTTCTCCTACAAGCTCACGAAGGGCGAACGGATCGGCGTCGTGGGTCCCAACGGGTCCGGCAAATCCACCCTCCTCGATCTCATCGCGGGCAGGATCGAGGCGGACTCGGGTCTCGTGGACCGCGGCGACACGGTCGCGATCGGCTACCTGGACCAGAGCGCCGCGGGCCTCGTCGCCGAGACGCCGGCGCTGGACTACGTGCGGCAGGCCGCGGAGCGGGTCCGGATGAACGACGGGTTGGAGCTCACCGCGGAACAGTTCCTGGAGCGTTTCGGCTTCCCGCGCGCCATGCACGCCCAGGCCGTCGGGAAGCTCTCGGGCGGCGAGCTCCGGCGCCTCCTCCTCGTGCGCCTCCTCATCGCGTCTCCCAACGTCCTGCTGCTCGACGAGCCGACGAACGACTTCGACATCCCGACCATCGCCCTCCTGGAGGACTTCCTCGCGGATTTCCCCGGCTGCGTCATCGCGGTCTCCCACGACCGCGCCTTCCTGGAGGGCATC
>JAEXTK010000145.1 GCA_023406985.1 Spirochaetota bacterium
CGGGGGCGGCGCCGGCGGGGGCCCCCCGCCCCCCCCCCGCCTCCGCGAACCCCGAATATCGCGATTACCGAGGGTACGCCTCGGAACCGGCGGGCTGGTTCCTCCTCTTCGATGATCGCTTCCAGGAAGATTTCCGCTCCCTCCTCGCCTCCCGCGGCCCCAAGGACACGTACGCCGCCGCGGCCGCGGCCTTTTCCCCGGAAGCCCCGTCTGCGGCGGCGACTCCCGCGGAAGGTCGCCTCCTCGTGACCGAGCCCCGGGCGGCCTGCGCTTCCCGGCTCCTCTTCCCCGCCGCGGTCCAAGCGGGGGAGACCGCGATACGGTTCACGCCCCGAGCCCTCGGCCTCGGCTCGGCGGAAACCGGCGACGAGGACGAGGCGTGGTTCCGCTTCGGCCTCAAGACCGAAACGGCCTCCCTCGGCGGTTTCTGGGCTCTGCGCCGGCCGGATGCGGTCCCGGCCGAACGGTTTCCCTCCCTCGCGGCGTCGGTCGCGAAGGCCGCGGGCGGCGCGCTCGCCGCCGAGTACGCGGTCCTCGGCCTCGCGGAGCAGGTCTCTTCCGCGGCGGCGCCGGCCCCGGCGCCGAACCTGGGCGGCGCGGCGACCTTCATCCTGGAGGGGACGGTCGCCGTCGGGCCGGCCGTCATGGAACTCCGCGCGGTCGTGCCGCCGGCCCTGCCTTTGAAGCTCGCCTCCCTCGGGGGCCTCGAGGCGGCGGAGGCCTTGACCGCGATGCTCGCCCTGGACCGCCGCCTCTTCCCGCGCCTCGATTCCCGGTCCATCGACTCGCGCGCCCTCCTCTATGGATCGGAAGCCGTCGGCGGCCGCGCGGCGGAAGGCTATCGGTTCATCCCGTTCTACGAGGCGCTCGGCGTGCTTTCCGAAAGCGACTATCGTAAGTTGGCGCAGAATTTTCTGGTCCGCCGCTACCATCGGGAGGAACTCGCCGAGCTCTTCTTCTATCGGAAGACGATCATGGCGGACGGAGCGCCGAAGCGCGTCGTGGTGCGGCCGCAGGCTTTCGATCTCAACCGCTTCGTCGGCCTCCTGCCGGAAGCGGTCCGCGCGTCCTTCATCGCCGCGGTGAAGGAAGGCGCCTCCGCGGCGACCGCGGACGATTTCGTCCTCCGGAACGAAGGCCTCTACGAGGCGGCGATCGCGGACCTCCGCCGCGGAGGGCTGGAGCTGGGCTTCCGCGCCCGCGAGCTCATCGGCGACGTGTACGCCCGCTATGTCTATCCGCGCAAGCGGAAGCGCCTGGACGCCATGATCGAGGCGGACTATCCGTTCGCGCTCCTCCGCTCGCTGCCGCCTCGGCAGTTCCGGTCCGTGGTGGACGGCTGCGATTTCCGGACCATCGCCGCGGCCCTCGTCGGCCGTCCGGAGGCCTTGGAGGAGATCGCGCGCTGGTGTTCGGCGAGGAAGCTCGCGAACATCCGCGGCGAGCTGGACCGCCTCTCCTCCCTCCTCGACGCGGGGGCGGCGGATGCCGACGGCCTCTGTTCGCTCCGGGCGGCCATGGCGAGAAAAGCGGATGAAATCAAGGAGCGGGAACGGCGGGAACGCATCGATTAAAAATTCAAATACTCCAATATATCAACCATCCGTCTTGCGTTTCCCCTCCGGCGGGTTTAACCTTAGGTTCGTGGTCGAACGGATGCTCATCGATAATCTCAATTTCAAAGCGCGTACTCTGGCGGAATTCTGGAAGGATATGATCCGGGGCGCCCCGCAGCTCAAGCGGTACAACGAACTCACCGACGCGCAGCTCGTGGAGCTCAACGCCGAGTTCTATCCGGTGCTCTCCCGGTCGCTGGAACGGGGCCTCGATAAGAACGCGCTCGGCGCGTACTTCGTGCGCTTCGGGAAGGACCGCATGCGGCGCGGCTTTCCGGTTTCCGAAGTCATCTTTTCGATGAACCTGTCCCAGAAGGTCGTCGTCGAATACCTCCTGACCGAGTGCGTCATGGACAACTCCATGCAGATGTACCAAGTCGTGGACATCATGACGCGCCTCTCCGAATTCTTCCTGCTCGGCTCCTTCTACCTGACGAAGGGATACTTGGAAGAAACCTACGTCGCCCTCAGCGACAAGGAATCGGTTCCGGAGGAACTGCTCAAGCGATACTTCCGCGATGACTTCTTTTTTAAGTAAGGTATGTCGGTGACCGCGCCTCGTTCTTTTTTTTGTACCTCCATTGCATAAGATGTAGTTGTATGTCATCGTCGGCGTAATTCGCCCTTAAAAGCGAAAGAGGGGACCTATGGACCTCGGCGAACGCCTCATGGAGGCGCTGCAGTTCAGGACGGTGTTCACGGTGCGGTTCGCGGGCTTTGAAGTTCCCGTGACCGAAACCGTCATCGTCACCTGGGTCGTCATGGCCATCCTCATCGCCGCCTCCTTCCTCCTCACCCGGAAGCTCCGCGAGATCCCCGAGGGCTCCCAAATCCTGCTCGAGGCGGTCATCGATTTCCTCAATTCCTTCGCCAAGGAACAATTCGGGCACAAGTGGCAGCGGTTCGCGCCCTTCATCGGCACCGTCTTCCTGTTCCTGACGACCGCCAACCTCATTCCCGTCCTCTCGCCCGTCGGCGCCTTCGGCATCGAACCCTCGTTCGACATCAAGCCGCCGACGCGGGACATCAACGTGACGGCGGCCCTCTCGGTCCTCTCCATTTCCGTCGTCCTCGTCTCCGCGATCGTCGTGCGGGGGCCCGTCGGCTGGGCCCGGCATCTCGCGCACCCGACGCCGATGATGATTCCCTTCAACCTGCTGGAATACCTCATCCGTCCCCTCTCCCTGTGCCTGCGGCTTTTCGGCAACGTCCTCGGCGCCTTCATCATCATGCGCCTCATAGAGGCGGTGGCCCCGATCGGCATCCCGCCGATCCTTTCCCTCTATTTCGATATCCTGGACGGTCTGATCCAGGCGTTGGTGTTTACGTTTTTGACGTCGCTCTTCGTCGCCGAGGCGATCGAATAGCCAATCGAGGAGGAAGATATGGATCCTATCGTCGCAATCGGAGCGGGCATCGCGGTGGCAACCGGCTTGGGCGCCGGCGTGGGCATCGGCATAGCGACCGGCAAGGCTTCGGAGGCCATCTCCCGGCAGCCGGAGGCCGCGGGTAAGATCCAGGGGGCGTTCTTCCTGGGTATCGCCCTGGCCGAAGCGACCGCCATCTACGGTTTCGTAGTAGCGATTCTCCTCATCATCCAGAAATAAGCCGGACCGAGTCCATGCTCGAGTTCTCGGTAACGTTCTTCATAACGTTCCTCAATATCGCGGTCCTCTACCTCGTGCTCCGGGCGCTGTTGTTCAAGCCGGTGACGCGCTTCATGGAGAACCGGCGGCTCAAGATCAAAGGCGAGTTGGAACAGGCGTCGCTGGAAAAGGCAAAGGCCGAAGAACTCCGCGAGGCGTACGAGCGGAAGTTGCGCACCGCGGACGAGGAGGCGGACCGTATCCTGCGCGAGGCGCGCGTCTCCGGCCAGGAGCAGGCCGCCGCCATCGTCGAGGCCGGCAGGGCCGAGGCCGCCCGGCTCGTGGAGGCCGGGAAAAAGGAGATCGCCGACGAGCTCAGGGCCGCCGAGGCCGCCTTCAAGACGGAGGCCGCTTCCCTCGTGCTCGCGGCGACCGCGCGCCTCCTCCAGCGCGAGGTGAACGGCGAGGACGCCCGGCGCGCAACGGCGGAGTTCATCGCCGCGCTCGGGAGCGACTAGATGGCCCGGTTCGAAGCGGTCCGCTGGGCGGAGGCGCTGCTCGCGTACGCGGGCGACGAGGCCGCGGCCTCCATCGGCGCCTTGGAAGAGATCGGCGCGGCCTTCGCGGCCGCGGGGCGGGAGGTTCGGGGCCGGGTAGCGGCGGATCGGCTCGACGCCGCACTGGAGCGCGCGCTCGGCCGAGCCTTCGGCGCGGAGGGACCTTCCCGCGGGGCGGTCTGCGCCCGGCGGATCGCCGTGCTCCTGGCCCGGCGCGGCGCGTTCGGCCGGATCGGCGCGGTGG
>JAEXTK010000153.1 GCA_023406985.1 Spirochaetota bacterium
GTTCTCGCGACCTTCCGGGCGGCCGCATGTGGCTCCGAGCGGTTTTTTACGGAAAGGTTTGACGAATGGCGATTCCCGGAAGAAGAGACGCGCGGGACGGCTTGGTTTTCTCGCTGCCCTTCCTGGCGATCTACGGCGTGTTCATGGTATTTCCCCTCTGTTTCGGGCTCTTCATCAGTTTCTTCGACTGGGATATCCTCTCCGCCCGCACCTTCGTCGGCCTGGGCAATTATCTCAAGCTGCTGTCCGACGATCTCTTCTACGGTTCCCTCTGGCACACCGTCCAGTTCGTCCTCATGACCACGCCCATCCTGATGGTGGCCGGCTTCGTCATGGCCCTCGTGGTCACGTCCTCCTCGCCGCTCGCCAAGGTGGCGGAGAACGTGTTCTTCCTGCCGTACATCCTCTCCATGACGGTGGTCGGCACCCTCTGGGCGTGGATCATGCAGAACAACTACGGGTTCCTGAACCAGCTGTTGACGGCGCTCGGCCTCGGCACCGTGGGGTGGCTCATCGATCCGAACGTCGCCCTGTGGTCGGTGACCTTGGCCACGCTCTGGTGGACGGCGGGCTTCAACATGGTCCTGTACTCCGCGGGCATCAAGCAGATCTCCAAGGAGATCTACGAATCCGCCGAGATGGACGGCGCCGGCTATCTCCGGCGGCTTTTCGGCATCACGTTGCCGATGGTCCGGCCCACGACGACGCTCTGCCTCATCCTGCAGATCATCGCCTCCTTCAACGTGTTCGGCCAAGTCTACGTGATGACCGGAGGCGGACCCTACGGGACGACCCGCGTCCTCACGCAGTACGCCTACGAGGCCGGGTTCAAGTACTTCAAGATGGGCTACTCGGCCGCCATGTCCTACGTCCTCTTCCTCATCATCCTGGCGGTTTCGCTGGCGCAGTACCTGGTGCTCGACAAGGATCACGCATGAAGAAAGCGGCGCTCCGCACGATCGAAACCCTCTTCATCCTCCTCTGGATTTTCCCGCTGTTCTGGTTGGCCCTGACGTCCCTCCAGCACGAGAGCGAGGTCGTCTCCTCCACCTTGCGGCTCCTGCCGGCCCTTCCCACGCTCGACAACTACGTCAAGGCCTTGCGCGCCACCGAGATCGTCAGGTGGCTCGGAAACTCGGTCCTCGTGGCTACGGTGACCATGGCGCTCACCCTGGTCGTGGACGCTCCCATCGCCTACGCCCTGGCCAAGATCAAGTTCCGCGGAAGCTCCGCGATGTTCTGGCTGATCATGGCCGGCATGATGGTCCCCTTCCAGGTCCTCCTCATCCCGCTCTACCAGCAGTTCAACGCGTACGGACTCGTGAACACCCTGGCCGCGGTGATCCTGCCGCGGCTGGCCCTCCCCATCGGCGTGTTCATACTCAAGCAGTTCTACGAAGGCATCCCCTCCGTGCTGGAGGAGGCCGCCTTCATCGATGGGGCGGGGCGGTTCAGGATCTTCTTCGAACTCATCCTGCCCTTGGGCAAGGCCGCCATGGCGACGGTGATCATCCTGTCCTTCATCAACGCGTGGAACGATTTCCTCTGGCCCCTCATCATCTTGAACGATACGGTGAAGTACACCATCACCGTGGGCATCGCCAACTTCCAAGGCACCCACGGCACCGAGTACTCCCTCATCATGTCGGGCGCCATGATCGCGTCCATCCCCCAATTCCTGTTCTATGTTTTCTTCCGGAGAAAAATCATCGCCGGCATCGCCATGACCGGCATCAAAGGTTGATCATGCAGCGCGATACATCCATGCTCTTCCAAGAGGCGGTGACCTACCCGGGCCGGGGCGGGCTCTCCTTCGGCGCCGAGTACCGCCTCCTCCGCGACGGGGTTCCGTGCCGGAGCTCGGCCCCGCGGGCCGCCGCCGGCACCGTCCAGGTGGATTTCTTCCTCGAGTACCGCCAAGTCGCCGCGGTAGAGGATCGCGTTTCGGTGGAGGGCGACCTTACCGTCGTGCGGCGGAGATGGACCCTCCTCCGGGACGGCCGATGGGTGCTCGGCTCCCGGTTCAGCGCGGCCTTCGAAGGGGAGGTCGAGCTGCTCGTCCCCGCCGTGATGTACCGGAACAACGACCTCGGCAAGGGTGCCTTCCCGACGCGGGCGGAAGCGGCCTCCTGGTCCTTCCTGGAAACCCGCGCGCCGCTGGCCGGCTGCGTGCACTGGTACGGAGCCGGCCAGTCGTTCACGGTCTCCGCGGAGGCCGCCACGGACGCCTCCCTGCTCTGCTCCTCCGGCTTTTCCTGGAAGGACGGGCGGGCCACCGTGGAGCTGGAGCTTCCGGGCATGGAGGCCCCCTTCGCCTATACGGGGAAGAGCGAGCGCTCGGCGCCTCCGAGCGAGCGCGCCGCCCTTTCCGTGGACGCGGCGGCGCTACCCTTCGTCGTGGAGCAGACCTTCTACTGCCGCTATGCGCCGATTGAAGGGCTCTCCCTCTACGGGGCCTATCGGCGCTTCGTCGCCGCGCTGGCTCGGATAGAGGCGACCGCGCCCGTCCCCGCGCGGGGCGGCAGTCCGCGGGAAGATCGCCGCAACGGGCCGGCCGAGACCGATTGGGCCGCCTACGCCGCGCTCAAGACCGCCCACCTCCTGTCCCTCGTGGAGGCGGCGTCCGGCGGGAAGACCGCGTACCTCGCGATGGGGAAGGGCAACGGCGACCTGCAGGCGATCTACGACTACACCGCGGGTTCCTTCCTCGTGAAGAGCCTCGAAGGAGCCGTGATCCTCTCCCGCATCGACGCGGGAGCGCTCGCCGCCGAAGCCGCGGCGCCCTTCCGGGAACGGCTCGCGCGGCTCTTCGGCCTGGAAGACGGCGCGGACCTCCCTCGGGAGCTCGCCGAGCGCATCGGCCGTTTCTTCTTGGCCGGCGAGCGGGCCCCCGGCGCGCACCAGGACTGTTACGATCTCCGACGCCGCGTGTGGGGCGGGTACCTCGGCATCTCGGAGGACGATTCCTTCCGCAGCTGCATCAACGCCCGGTGCAACGGCGAAGTGATGAAGGCCTACGTGGCCCTGTACGAGGAGCTCAAGAAGCGGGGGCGGGAGGTGGCCGAATTCATCGACTTGCCGAAGCGGGTCGCCTCCTTCTACCTCGCCCACCAACTCGGCGGGGATCGGGCCGGCTCGTTCGGCCGCTGGTGGTCGGCGGAGGGCGAGCCGGTCAATGCCCTGGGCACCAACGGCGCCTACATCGCGTCCTTCCTCATGGCGGTGGAACCCTATTATGAGGACAAGGCCGCCCTCGCGGCCGGCTTGGCGGCCGCGGGACGCTACTACGGCTCCCTCGCGGAGGCCGGCGAATTCTACGGGGATACCCTGGACGCCGACTCCTTCGACAAGGAGGCGGGCACGGCCCTCCTGGCCATGTTCCTGGACTTCTACGAGCGCGACCGCGCTCCCGAGATGCTGGAGCGGGCGCGGGAGGCGGCGGATTTCGTCCTGACCTGGATCTGGCAGTACGACTGCGCCTTCCCCCCCGATTCGCCGCTCGGCTCGCGGGGCTTCCGGACCCGGGGCATGACCGCGGTCTCGGTGGCCCACCACCACCTGGACTTCTACGGCATGGCCATCGCCTACGACTTCCTGCGGTTGGCGGAATACTCCGGGGACCGGCTGTACGAGGATCAGGCGCTCTGGATGCTCCGCGCTTCCGCCCAGCTCGTCGCCTCCTCCGCGGACCTCCTCGGCAGGGGAGACGAAGCCATCGGCTGGCAACCCGAGCAGATCAACCACACGGCGTGGGACTACTTCAACCGGAAGGATCGGCATGCGGGCCACTTCGACATCGACATAGCCTGGGTGACGGTGCTCGGCCTCGGCTCCTACCAGCGCATCCGGTCCCGGTACCCCGCGGCCCTGGCCGCTTCGGAGGCGGTGGAATGAGTTTCCCCCCGCGCATCAGCGTGCTCACCTTCAACCTCTGGAACACGGAGAAGTGGGAGGATCGGGAGGAGGTCCTCTCTTCCTTCCTGGCCGCCTACGATCCGGACATCCTCTGTTTCCAGGAGGTGCGGAGCCGGACCCTCGCCGCCATCGACGGGATGCTCGCCGGCCACCTGCGCGTCCGGGATTCCCTGCGGGGCTGGAGCGAGGAGGGGACCATATACTTCCGCGCTTCCCTCTTCCAGGAGACCGGCCACGGAGCCGTGGACCTCGCCATGCCGGAGCCGGACCGCCGCCTCTTCTGGGTCCGCCTCGGCGTCGGCGACGCGGGGAAGACGATCCTGGTTTGCACGGTCCACCTGACCCATCAGGAGAACGCGGACGAGATGGCCACCGGCCTGTCGTACCGGCATGCCGAGACGCACGCCATAGTCCGCGCCATGCCGGAGCTCGCTTGCGAGGGCGAAGCGACGCTCGTCTGCGGGGACTTCAACGACCCGATCCATCCGGCCCGCATCCTCTCCGGCATCGGGTTCCGCGAGGTCTTCAACAGCCTCGGCCTCGTCCAGCCGGTCACCTTCCCCTGCCGTCCCATCTCGGAGGAAATCCACGTGACTGAGGCCATCGACAAGATCATGGCCCGGGGGCCCCTCTTCCCCCTGCTGGCCGCCGTTCCGCGGTACTACGCCCACGGGAAATGCGCCTCCGACCATTGGCCGGTGCTCGCGGTCTACGGGCTGCGATAACCGACCTCCCCCTTCCGACCCTCCTCATCCGAAAAGTGCACAAAATAGCCGTCTTGCCTAAATACAGCTCGACCGACCGCTGCTAGGCTGTGCTCCATTAACAGGAGGTGGGGCATGAAGCGATTCCTTATGAGACTGGCCGTAGCGTTGTCGTTCTCGCTCATCCTGACCGGCGCCTTGTACGCGGCGGAGACGAAAGCCGGCACGCTGACCTGCGTGGGGCTCTACTCCGAAACCGACGCCGGATACATAAGTTATCGGGTAGGTACGGGCGCGTGGACGGTGGTCAAGGTCGGGGACGTCATCCCGGCCGCCGCGGAGATCAAGATCGCCGTGGATCGGGATTGGATCGAGGTGGTCGAGACCGGTAAACCGACCATGGTATACGAGGTCACCGGCAGCGCCTCGGGCGCGGTCACCAAGAAGGTCGCCGATATCCTCAAGTCCAAGGGCCGGACCGTGGCGTTCCCCAAAGAGAGCAAGACGGCCGATCCGAAGTACAAGAACAAACTCGTCGTGACGCAATACCTCGGCAGGCAGATCTACCGCAACCCGAGCAAGGACGAGAAGGACATCAAGTACGGCGACGTGCTGGAGAGCGGCGGAAGGGTCACCATCATCGCCATCAACAACACCATCACCTTGGCGAACGACAAAGGCGCGGTGACGACCGTCATCGGCCCCCTCAAGTTCGAGGTGGAGAAAGTCCTGACCAACCAGAGCCTTTACAAGTTCCTCAACGTCGCGAAGTGAAGCGCGGCGCGACGATCCGTCACGGATGCTGAATTCCGTTCCGGCCGGC
>JAEXTK010000095.1 GCA_023406985.1 Spirochaetota bacterium
GGACAAGGCCATCGACGTGATCGACGAGGCCGGCGCCTTCGTGCGCATCCAGGCCTTCAAGCGGGACGGGGAGACCGATCCGCTCGCGCACCCCGAGGCCGCCGAGGCCCTCGCCGAGGCGGGCGCCGCCGCGGCCGCGGCGGAAGCCGCCGACGCCGCGCTGAGCGGCCGCCGGAAGCCCTTCGAGGACCACGAGGAAGCGGCCGCCGCGGCAGCGGATGCGGCCGAAGAGGAAGACTCGGTCGAGGTCATCGATATCGGCGTTCCCCAGATAGAGACCGTCGTCGCGCGCATCGCGCGCATACCCGAGCGCTCGGTGGGCGAGAGCGAGAAGGACAAGCTCAAGAACCTGGAGACCCGGCTGCGGGAGCGCATCTTCGGCCAGGACGCGGCCATCACGGCCATCGTCTCGGCCGTCAAGCGGTCCAGGGCGGGCTTCCGCGCACCGACCAAACCGATCGCGAATTTCCTCTTCGTCGGTCCGACGGGCGTCGGCAAGACGGAGCTCGCGCGCCAGCTCTCGGAGCTCATGGGCATCGCCATGCACCGCTTCGACATGAGCGAGTACCAGGAGAAGCACACGGTGAGCCGCCTCATCGGCTCGCCGCCGGGCTACGTGGGTTACGAGGAGGGCGGCCTCCTCACCGACGCGGTCCGCAAGCAGCCCCACGCCGTGGTGCTCCTGGACGAGATCGAGAAGGCGCATCCGGACATCTACAACGTCCTCCTCCAGATCATGGACTACGCCACCTTGACGGACAACAACGGTCGCAAGGCCGATTTCCGGAACGTCGTGTTCGTCATGACGAGCAACGCGGGCGCGCGGGATATCGGCAAGAGCCTCATCGGCTTCGGCGACCGCGTGGTGGACGAGGTGGCGGTGGACGACGCGGTGGAAAAGGCGTTCACGCCGGAATTCCGCAACCGCCTGGACGCCGTGGTGCGCTTCGGCCACTTGGCCCCCTCCACGGTGGAAGCGATCGTGCGCAAGGAACTGGACGCCTTCAAGGCCCAGCTCGCGGAGAAGAAGGTGACCCTGGAGGTGACCGCCGCCTGCGTTTCGCGGCTCGCCGAGGAAGGCTACAGCCGCGAATTCGGCGCCCGCAACGTGGCCCGGCTCGTGGAGGACAAGGTGAAGGCCTTCTTCGTGGACGAGGTCCTCTTCGGGCGCCTTTCCGAGGGCGGGGCGGCGACGGCCGACTGGGTGGACGGTTCGTACCGCATCACCGTGGCGGACCGGACGTAAGTGGACGGGAGCGAAGCGGATCAACGGCGACGCCGGTCCGCTCCCGGGGTGCCCCCCGCGGGGCCCGATCCCGATTTTCCCTACCTCGGCGAACGGGACCGGTTCCGGTTCCCCGATCCCGAGCGTTCCCGCGAAGGCCTCGTGGGCGTCGGCGGGAACCTATCCCCGGGGATGCTCCTTTCCGCCTACGAGCAGGGCATCTTCCCCTGGTTCGCCGAGGGCGATCCGATCCTCTGGCATTCGCCCGACCCGCGCTTCGTCATCTTTCCCGCCGACCTTCACGTTTCGCAGTCGATGCGGAAGGTCCTCAAGAAAGGGCTCTTCGAGATCTCCTTCGACCGGGATTTTCCCTCGGTGATCCGCGGCTGCGCGGCCAAGGAACGGCCGGGGCAGGACGGGACCTGGATCACCGGCGATATGGCGGACGCCTACATCGCCCTCCACGAACTCGGCTGGGCCCATTCCGCGGAAGCCTGGAGCGACGGCCGGCTGGTCGGCGGGTGCTACGGGCTCAGGCTCGGCGCGGCCTTTTTCGGCGAATCGATGTTCGCCCTGGAGCCGAACGCGTCCAAGGCCGCGTTCCTCACGCTCGCCCGCGTCCTCTTCGGCGACGGCGTGCGGTTCATCGATTGCCAGCTCCCGACGCAACACCTCGGCAGCCTCGGGGCGCGGACCATCCCCCGTTCCGCGTTCCGCGCTTTCCTCGCGGAAGCGCTCCGCTTCGGCGGGACCGATAGGGCCGAGGGCGCGGACCGCGTTCCGGACGCTGAACGCGACGAGGCCGACCGGAGGGGTAACTGGGGGGCGCGGTACCCGGCTTACGGCACGAAGCGGTAGCCGAGGCCGCGCACCGTGGCGATGTGCCGCGGGATGGGATCGGTGTCGCCGATCTTCTTGCGGAGCCAGGCGACGTGGACGTCCACCGTGCGAGTTTCCGTTTCGTCGCCGTAGCCCCATACCGCCTCCAGGAGGCGTCCCCGCGAGATGATCTCGTTCGGGTGCTCGGAGAGATAGGCCAAGAGCTTGTATTCCAGGCTGGAGAGCGCGTGTTTCTTGCCGTCGCGGAGTACGACGCCCTCGGCGAAATCGGCGACGAATCCGCCGAAATCGACGCGGCCGCGCGCGACCGCGCGGTCCCAGGAATTGGTTCCGTCCGAGCATTCGGCGTTGATTTCGCCGGCCGCCGGGATGGTCCTCCGCAGCAGGGCTTCAAGCCGCGCGAAGAGCTCCGACATGTCGAAGGGCTTGCAGATATAGTCGTCCGCTCCCAGCTTGAGGCCGAGCACGCGATCGATCACCTGGCTGCGGGCGGTGAGCATGATGATCGGCGTCCGGATCCGCGCGGCCCGTAGATCGCGGCAGATATCGAATCCGCTCTTGCCGGGCAGCATCACGTCCAGGACGATGGCGCCGTACTTGCCGGACCGGGCCAGACGGAACCCCTCCGTCCCGTCGGCGGTGGATTCGCACCGGTAACCTTCGGCCTCCAGGCGGTCGGTGAGCGTCATGACGAGGCCCGGTTCGTCTTCGATCAACAATATGGATACGGTTTCAGGCATTGCGGACCTCCAAAGGTATTCGGACGACGAAAGTCGAACCGATCTCGCCTGAATCTTCCAGGCGTATCGAACCGCCGTGCGCTTCCGCGACGCGGCGTACGAGCACGAGCCCTATGCCGCTGCCCGGCACTTGGGTCCGTTTGGCGTTGCTCCCGCGATAGAAGGCCTCAAAGACGAGCTTCCTCTCGCGTCGGGCGATGCCCGGCCCACGATCCGCGACCGAAATGACCGCCCATTCTCCCTTTATCGGAGCATCCTTTTCGTTGCGTTCAACGCGGACATCGATGCCTAAGTATAACCCCTCGCGCGCGTGTTTGAGCGCGTTGGAGACGAGATTTCCGAGCGCGAACTCCAGGGCGACCGTGTCGCCCCGCACCATGACCGGATCTTCGGGAAGCGACAGATCCACTTCGAAGCGGGCGTCCTCCAGTTCGGCGCGGAAGCCGTTCACGATGCGGGTCGCCAACGGACGCAGGTCGACGCTCTCGAAGTTCAGATGGCTGCCTTCGCCGACCCGCGCGTACGCGAGGAGCCGATCGATCATCTCGGCCAGGCGGCCGCTCTCTCGTTTGATCGCGCCGCCGTACTTTACGGTACGCTCCGGGTCCCGGACAACCCCGTCCGCGAGATTGTCCGCCGCGGCGCGGATGACGGCGATGGGCGTCTTGAGTTCATGGGTGATGGAGGCGATGAATTCGTTCTGCCGCTCCGCGAAATCCTGTTGGCGGCGGACGCCGACGGCGAGGATGACGAAGGCGCCGGCGAGGAGGAGGGAGAGTCCCAGCACGAGGGCCTCGTTCTTAAGGCTTTCCGCGCGAACGACCGCCGCCAGGGAGCCCGAACGGTGAACCGCTTCGAGCATCCAGACCGGATGGTCTTCGGGCGGCGGTGCCTCCGCGAAGAGGTCGAGCCGCTCCTTCCCGCTCAACGGAAAACGGAGATCGGGCTGGGCGAACAGAGCGGCGGTCTGGATCCCGGGCGTCGCATAGAGCGTCTTGCCGGTATCCAGGTCTATGATGCGGAAGAAGTACTCGGTTTTCGCGCGGAAGAACCGATCGGCGAGCCGCGGTATGAGGTGCTGCGCCACCGCCGCGCGGTCGATGCGGATGAAGAACACGATGGGGCGTCGCGGATCCAACGGCAGGATGATGTCGTCTATTTCCGGAGGGGGAAGCGCGAGTCTCCCGTAATGCCGCCCGCGCTCGTGGACCTTCTGCTCCAGCTCGGCGGCGAGCGCCGGGGTGCGGTCCGGAACGAATCTCTCTCCGTCCCAGGTGCTCACGGCCAAGGACGAGTCGCGCCGGCCAAGATCCACGATGTGGAAACCGGCGACGATGGAAGTGTCCATGGCATAGACTTTCCAGGTCCGCCACCGGCGGCTGAAGTCGTCCCACGCTCCGTGGGTGACGATCTCTTCGGCGTTGGCCTCGTCCATGCCGAATACGGCGGGCAACACCAGAAACTCGTCGCGTATCGCTTGGGAGAGTTCCTCCGCCGTCTCGGCCAGGTCCTGGGTCAGCCGCGCGCGCTGGCGCTCTCCCATGTCCGCGATCCACTTCAATTGGTAGACGGCGAGCGCGATGAGCAGCATGATGAACACCGCGGCGATGGCGGACGCCCAATAGCGGGTGACGGATTTCACGGGAAAGATTCTAGCGCATGCCCCTTCGGGGAGTCGCCTCCGTCAAAGGTCGGCCAGGACGTATTTTACATGTTTTACACACCATCGGCGAATAGCGCGCCGAGGAGGCCGTCGAGGACGCGGGACGCGCGTTCTCCCTCCCGGCTGCGGAGCGCGAGCATGGTCGCCGGGGACTGGACCCAGGAACCGCCTTCCGCGAGTTCCGCCGCTCCCTCCGCGAGGTAACGCTCGAGGGTGGGTTCGTCCAGCTCCAGGTGGAACTGCAATCCGACGACCGGGTAGCCGCGCAGGACGAACCCCTGTTCGATGCAGGCCTCGGAAGAAAAGAGCCGATCGCAGCCGGGCGGCAGTTGGAAGGCGTCGCCGTGCCAGTGGGCCACGCCGAACGGGGCCCCGCCTTCCAGGCCCGGAAAGAGCGGGTGGCCGACGAACGCGGGGCGCACCGGGAACCACCCGATCTCCTTGTAGCCCATGGGCGCCACGCGGGCGCCGAGGGCGCGGGCGATGAGCTGCGCGCCGAGGCAGACGCCGAGCACCGGTATGCGGTCGGCTATGGCGCGCCGGATGAGTTCCTTCTCTTCGGCGAGCCAGGGATAGGTTTCTTCCTCGTCCACGTTCATGGCGCCCCCCATGACGATGAGGAAGTCGAAGCTGCCCGCCGCGGGTAGGGGGTCTCCGGCCCAGAGGGCGGTCTCTTCGATGAGGAACCCCCGGGCTTCCAGGTAGGGGCGGATGAGCCCCAGCCGTTCATGCTCGATATGTATCAGGGCGCGAAGGCGCCTCGGTTCGCTCGTTCCCATGTCGTTCCTCCGTTCGCGTACTCCGGAAACATAGCGGCGGCGATCGCCGGGATCAATCCGCGCGCCGCATTTTCGCACCCTGCCCGCCCGCGGAGGCCGCCTCGGGGAGGCCGCCCCGCGGAGGCGGCCCCTCCGGAGATCGCTTCGCCGCGGCCCTCCTTGACCAAGGCGCCGGTTCCCGTGGAGACTCGGCGATCATGCAGGCACCCGTATCCGCCGTCGCGGCCATCTTGGAGAACCGGTACGGCGCCTATCCCGACGAGAGCGGCGGACCGGTCCTGGACCAGCTTATCTGGTTCCTCCTCAGCACGCGGACTACCGTGGAGAACTGCGACGCGGCGTACGCGGCTCTGCGCGAGCGATACCCCGACTGGGATGCCGCGGCGCTCGCGGCGGAGCGCGAGGGCGAGGCGGTCTTCTACGCGCCGCTCAGGCCCGCCGGATTGTACCGGAGCCGTTCCCGGAACCTCGTCGCGATCTTCGCCGCCCTCCGCGATCGCTTCGGGCGCGCCTCGCTGGAGGCCCTCCGCGGCATGGACGACCGGGAGTGCGAGCGTTTCCTCCTCTCGCTCCCCGGGGTCGGCCTCAAAGTGGCGCGCTGCGTCTCCTCCTTCGGCCTCGGCCATCGCACCTTCGCCGTGGACACCCATATCTGGCGCGTGGCGAGGCGCCTCGGGTGGCACGAGGGGACGGGAGCCGCGCCGACGCGGGGCGGGGCGGATTCCCTCCAGGCGCTCGTGTTTCGCGACTTGGACCCGCGCTCCGCCGTCTCGCTCCACGTCAACCTCATCCGTTTCGGCCGGGAATTCTGCCCCGCGGGCGTCCCCGGCTGCGCCGCCTGTCCCCTCGCGGAGCTCTGTCCCTCCGCCGCGGCGCCGGCCCGCCGCCCGGACGCGGAATCTTCGCGTTGATCGATTACCGCCCCCGTGACGAAGTCCCGGTGAATCGTTATATTTATTACTAAAGAGGTATAGAATGAGTGCGAACGTCACCTCGGTGGCCGACGGTATCTACCGTCTTTCGGCCAATGTCTACGACATCCTGTTCGAAGGTCTCTGGCCGATCCCGAACGGGGTCGCCATGAACTCGTATATCGTGAAGGGCGAGAAAGTCGCCATCGTCGACGGCGTGTGCGGCTGGGACGGCGTCCCCGACACCCTGTTCTCCCAGCTCGACAAGATGGGCATCGCCCTCACCGATATCGACTACGTGGTCATCAACCATATGGAGGGCGACCACTCGGGCTGGCTCGCGGATTTCAAGAAGATCCGGGGCGACGATTTCACCATCGTCACCACCAAGCGGGCCGTCCCCCTCCTCGAAGCCTTCTACGATATCCCTTCGCTGAAGGTCCGCACGGTCGCCGACGGCGATACGCTGGACCTCGGCGGCCGCGTCCTCCACTTCGCGGAGATCCCCAACGTGCACTGGCCCGAGACCATGGCCACCTTCGACGCCATGACCGGCACCCTCATGAGCTGCGACGCCTTCGGCAGCTTCGGCGCGGTGGGCGATTCGCCCTACGACGACCAGCTGTCGGATACGGAGGTGGAGTTCTTCGCGAACGAGGTGTTCCGCTACTACGCGAATATCGTCGCGACCTTCTCCGGCGCCACCGGGCGGGCCATCGCCAAGGTGGAATCCCTCATCGGCGACAAGCTCAAGATCATCGCCCCGGGGCACGGCCTCGTATGGCGGAAGAACCCCCAGCGTATCCTCGACCTGTACAAGAAGTGCGTGCAGTACCATGGAGGCACCGCGGAGCCCATCGTCACCGTGCTCTGGGGGTCGATGTACGGGAACACGGAGGTAGCCGTGCCGGTCGCGGTGCAGGCGTTGCGCGACGCGGGCCTCGAGGTCCGCGAGTTCCGGGTGCCCCAGGCGTCCCTCGGCGACATCCTCGCCTCCGCCTGGGTGAGCACGGGAATAGTCCTCGCCATGCCGACCTACGAGTACAAGATGTTCCCGCCCATGGCGGAGGCCGTGGGCGAGTTGGGCCGCAAGCACGTGCAGCACCGGCAGGCTTTCCGCTTCGGCAGCTTCGGCTGGTCGGGCGGCGCCCAGAAGGAGCTGGACGAGATCGCCGAGCGGTACAAGCTGGATTGGAACTTCGTGGAGCCGGTGGAATTCAAGGGCCGGCCCAAGGAGGCCGATCTGGAGGCCGTGCGCGCGGGCGCCGCGCTCCTCGCCGAGCGCGTGAAGGCGGCGCTCGCGGCGAGCGCCGCGTGAGCCGAGCGGGGCCGTGCCGTTTCCCAAAGCTTCGGGACACCGGAGAAAGCGAGCGCGGACGGCGCGGCCGCGTTAGACTGTTCCCATGGTGAGCGTTTCGACGATGCGGGCCTTCGCCGCGGGCCTGGTTTCCGCGGCGCTGATCCTTCCGGTCTCCTGCGCCCGGACCGACGCGGCGAAATTCGCCGCCGGCATGGACGCGTTTTGCAAAGCGCACGGCTTCAACGGGGCGATGCTCGTCGCGGAACGGGGGCGGGTCATCTTCTCCGGCGGTTACGGGTTCGCGGACGCGGAGACGCGCCTACCGAATACCGCGGAGACGACGTTCAAGATAGCCTCCCTCACCAAACCGTTCACGGCGGTCGCCGTCATGCAGCTCGCGGAGCGAGGTCTCCTGAGCCTGGACGATCCGGTCTCGGCGTTCATTCCCGAGTATCCGGCGGGCGATTCCGTCCGCGTCCGCCACCTCCTCTCCCATACTTCGGGGGTCCCGGAGTACGCCACGGTGGCCTTCCTCGGCCGCGCCGACCGGCCCTTCGCTCAGGAAGATCTCCTCAAGGCCTTCAAGAGCAAGGGCCTGCGCTTCCCCCCGGGCTCCGCGTTCGAATATTCGAATTCCAACTACGTGCTGCTCGGCCTCATCATCGAACGCGTCTCCGGCCTGTCGTACGGAGCCTTCGTGGCGGAGCGTATCTGCCGCCCGGCCGGCATGGACGCCACGCGTTACGGCGGGGCGCCGGCGGAGGCCGTCGGCTACCTCCGGCTCACGGAAGAGGGCGGCGTCCTCAAAGCCGCGCCCGCCTTCCCCCTCGACTTGTCCTCCCAATTCTCCTCGGCCGGCCTCGTTTCGAGCGTCGCGGATCTTTACAAATGGGACCGGGCCCTCCGCGCGGGGATTTTCCTGAAAAAGCGTTCGATCGCCCTCATGGAGACGCCGGCCGCGGGGGCCTCGGATTACGGCCTGGGGTGGAGGATCGAACGACCGGGAAGGAAGCCGGCGGTCCAGCACTCGGGGACGATCCCCGGGGGCGCGGGCACCATCTACCGCGATACCGCGCGGGATCGGACGATCATCATCCTCAGCAACGTGCAGAACGCCGACCTCGCCTCGCTCCGCGGGAAGGCCCTGGAACTGTTCGCTTCCTCGCGGTGAAGGGCGCTGGGAGCGCACGGAAGGGCGCTGATTCGGCGGCCGCGGCCGCGATGGCTGTCTCGGCCGCCGCGGCTTTAGCCACCGCGACGGCCGCAGCGGAGACGGCGGTTTTGGGGACGGCGTCGGCCGCGGCTTAACCGGCCGAACCCGGGGCGAGGGCGGCCAGGGCGAAGCGGCCGAGGCCGAAGGCCTGCGTCCAGAGCAAGGCGCAGACGGCCGCCTGGAGGGCGCGCCAGACTTTCGGCTTGCCGAGGACGGGGGCCAGCAGGCGTCCGAAGAGGCTCAGGCCGAAGAACCAGACGAGCGAGGCGCCGAG
>JAEXTK010000174.1 GCA_023406985.1 Spirochaetota bacterium
GGGGGGCGCCCGGGGCGTGGGGGAGACTTCCCCCCTCCGCGTCCATTCCGGACCGAGCCTTGACTCCCCACCCCGGAGACGCGACATTGGTCCCATGACGTCGCTCTATATCAAGCCGATGACCGCGGCCCTCGAGGAACGGATCAGGCGTAACCCGAGCCTCAACCTGGACAGTTTCATCATTCCCTCCCCCTACGTCGCGGACGAGGCCTTGGTGAAGGACTACGCGCGATCCTTCGT
Source organism: Spirochaetota bacterium (assembly GCA_023406985.1). Lineage (GTDB taxonomy): Bacteria > Spirochaetota > Spirochaetia > Treponematales > Breznakiellaceae > JAEXTK01. The sequence continues at coordinate 241 of JAEXTK010000174.1, forward strand.
GTGGGAGGAGGAGCGGGAGATCCTGGGATACGTGGAGACGTGGTCCGACCCGGCGGGCAAGCGGCTCCACATCTACAAGCAGGTCACGAGTCCCTTCGGGCGGGGCAAGGGTATCGGCGCGGCCATCCTGACCAAGCTGGCCTCGGAGGCGGGCGCCGGAGCCAAGATCGACCTGTACGTGTGGGAGCGGCAGTCGGAGTCCCTGGCCTTCTTCAAGCGGCGGGGCTTCAAGGAGTGCGAGCGGCTCGCGTGGAAGGCCCTGACCTTCATCCGGATCGAGGCCGATCCGCCCGCCATCCTGGAGGCGATCGCCCGCGCGGGCGTGGAGACGGGCACGGCGGAGGAACTCGGCAAGATCCGGCACGACGCGAAGAAGGCGATCCGCCTGCTCGCCGATATGGCGGGGGCCCTGTCGGCGGAGAACTGCAGCCGCATCATCGAGGACATCAACCGGGAGACGACGGCCCTGGTCAACATGCTCAACCTCTTCCGCGACTCGGTGCAGCGCTTCCGCACGGTGAACCTCAAGGAATTGGTCGTGGACCGGATCATCCCGATGGTGGAGCACTCGCCGGTGAGCTGCGAGCTCCGCCTGCGCTTCGCCCCGAACGTGGGCGAGGCGCGCGCCCACTACCTGGAGGCGGGCCGGGCCATCGTGAACCTCGTCTCCAACGCCCTGGACGCGATCCGCGCGGCGGAGCGGCCGGGCATCCTGTCCATCACCCTGGACGAGTCGGCGGGGTGGGTCATCCTCTCGGTGGAGGACAACGGGATCGGCATCGCGGAAGAGCGCCTGATGCCGGGGCCGGACGGACGGCCGCGCTTCGTGGGCGTGACCACCAAGGAGGACGCGGGCGAGGGACAGGGCACGCGGCAAATCTTCGCGGCCTTCGGCACCGAGAACATCTCGGTCAAGAGCGAGGCGGGCCGCGGCTCCCGTTGGACCATCCGCATGCCGAAGGCGGAGATCCAGGAGGAAGGAGAACTCGCGGCGCTGGAGACGCGGTGGGCGGAATTCCGCGCGCTCGGAGACGCGGACGAACCGGAGGCGGGAGCGGACAACGCGGAGATCGCCGCGTTCGTGTGGCGCAAGCGGAAGCTCGAGATCCTCGTCTGGGACCTCATCCTCCAATTCGGCCGGAAGAACAACGTGCGCGAACTCTACCGGTCCTTCCTCTCCTTCCGCTGCGGGCCCCTGAGCCTCTCCGCGTTCCGGGACGAGCTGGAGAGTTACCACACCGACTCGGGCGAGCTCCGGCTCTGGTTGGCCGATTCGGCCCGGCTCGTGAAGCGGGCGGACGCGGTCATGGATAGGCTCGCCCCGGAGCGCGAGTGGTCGGGCATCCGATTCAAGAGCTACGGCCAGGCGATGGAGCGCACGGTGATCTTCACGATGGACCCGGAGACCGGGCGCTTCGGCGCCACCGACCGGAAACTCGCCGAGCACGCCGACTTCGTGCCCTTCTTGGGGGGCGACCGCGGCAAGCTCCTCCGCGGCGAGTTCTTCGGCGATCTCCGGAATCCGGCCAATCCCATCCAGCTCGGCGTCTGGGAGATCGGCGACGAGGACGACGGGCGCCGCAAGGCCGCCTCCATCCGAGCGGGGGCGCGGAAGCTCATCGAGATGCAGGTCCCCGCCACCAAGAAACTCCTCTTCTACGAGGCGACCTGGAGGCGGAGCGGCATCGACGTGGACACGGGCCGTGCCCGCACCCTCGGCTCGGTCGCCGCCATCGCCGACCACGAGCTGGGGGAACTCCTCGTGTGCGTGGACGACGAGTTCGGGGACTACATTTCGGCGGACTAGTAAGTCCGTGAAGCGGACTAGTAAGTCCGCTCGCCTACGCGGAAAATTCGATTCAAAGCGACCGGTAAATTGACAGTTTGCCGAAACTCGTCGAAATTCCATACTCTACAAGTGAGGTATTACTCCTATGGAAACCAAGGCACGTCCGTCACCTTCCTGGAAACGGGACATTTCGATATTCCTCGCGAGCCAGACGCTCTCGCTGTTCGGCTCCATGCTCGTCCAGTACGCGATCATGTGGCACATCACGCTCTCCACCAAGTCGGGGATCGCGATGACGCTCTCCATCATCTGCGGCTTCCTCCCCACCTTCCTCATCTCGCCCTTCGGCGGGGTCTTCGCCGACCGGTACGACCGGAAGCGGCTCATCATGCTGTCCGACGGGATGATCGCCGCGGTGAGCGCGGTCCTCGCGGCCATCTACGGCCTTGGAGGCGACGCGCTCTGGCTGCTCCTGGCGGCGCAGGCGGCGCGGTCGGTGGGCCAGGCGATCCAGCAGCCGGCGGTGGGCGCCATCCTGCCGCAGCTCGTGCCGGAAGCGGAGCTCATGCGGATCAACGGCCTGACCCAGACCATCATGTCCGTCATCATGTTCGTCTGCCCGATCGTGAGCGGCGCCCTCCTTTCCGTCGCTTCCATGTCGGTCATCTTCCTCATCGACGTGGTCACCGCCGTTCCCGCCATCGCGATCCTGGCCTTCTTCCTGAAGCCGGCCGCTCCCGCGAGCGAGAGCCCGGCGTCCGCCGACCGGGCAGTCTCGGCCGCGACCGATGCGGCTCCCGCGGCGGGACTGGCCGCGGCCGAACGCGGATACCTGGAGGATATGAAGCTCGGCCTCCGCTATATCCGGGACCACCGCTATCTCGTGAGCCTCTTCCTCTACCTCGGCATCCTCTTCTTCCTCGTGACTCCCGCGGCCTTCCTCACGCCTCTCCAGACGGCGCGGACCTTCGGGGAGGACGTCTGGCGCCTCACCGCCATCGAGATCGTGTTCTCTTCGGGCATGATGCTCGGCGGCGCCGCCCTGACCCTCTGGAAGGGCTTCCGGAACCGAGTGAGGACCCTGCTCTTGGCAAATCTCGTCTGGGCGCTCTGCACCTTCGCCCTCGGCTTCGTGCCCTGGTTCTGGCTCTACCTCGTCTTCATGGGCTTCTTCGGCGTCGGCATGCCCCTCTTCAACGCGCCGATGACGACTATGATCCAGGAACACGTGGAGGCCGAGTACATGGGCCGCGTGTTCGGCGTCATGACCATGCTGAACACCTCGGTCATGCCGATCTCCATGCTCATCTTCGGGCCCATCGCCGACCGCGTGCGGATCGAATGGCTGCTGCTCGGCACGGGAGCCGTGATGGTGCTGCTCGCCTTCCTCACCCTCGCCAACAAGCGCCTCATGGAGGCGGGCGAGCCGGTGGCCGCGCCGGATGCCGCGCCCGGGACGGCGGGAGAGCCGAAATCCGAGGCCGAAACGGCGGAGGCGGCCAAGGCGTAGTATGCTCTTCCCATGGAGCTCCTCTGCATCGCCGCGAGCGCGGTCGCAGCCCTGTTCGCCCTCGGCTACCTGATACGCCCGGAAAGGACGGCGGTTACCAAGCTCGTCGCGGCGCTGCTGGGCTGCGCGGCCCTGGCCTTGGGGAGTTCCGCGGCGCGGTACCGCATCGATCCGAATCTCGTGTTGCGGCCCGCTCCGTCGTTCGGCGTGTTGGCTCTGGGCGGGGCGCTCTTTTTCTACCTGTCCTTCCATTTGACGAGACTGGAGACCGAACGGCGTCGCTTCAGCCGGTATCCGTTCCTGGTCGCGGTGCCGGGCGTCATGGCGGATGTGTATAGCCGCTTCTTCGCGGGAGGAAGCGGCGTTTGGGGCGCGGCGGCCGTAACCGGATTGCGCGCTCTCGCCGGCGCCTTCGCCGTTCTCTGCTGCGCCGCGGCCCTCATCCATGTTTTCAGGTATCATTTCCCCCGCCACATGACGAGCCTGGCCTGGGTCGTCTTGTGCTCGTCGGGGATCGGATTCCTGGCGCTCTTGGTCGGCCTGGTCGGCTTCGCCTCAGGCGACGCCCACTTGTACGCGATCACGGACGCCGTCGTAGCGATCCTGGTACTCTCGGCCGCCGCGCTCTCGTTCCGCGCGCCGGATGCCGTCCATCAATTCCGCGAGGAGACGGTCAGGAGACGGTACGCCCGCTCGACCCTCGCGGGTCTGGACGTCGAGGAGCTCATCGCCGGTATGAACGAGATGGTGCGGTCTACCGCCTTGTATCGGCGGACGGATTGCTCTTTGGAAACCCTCGCCAAACGCGTGGGCCTGACGCGGCATCAGGCGTCAGAGCTCTTGAACGAACGCATGGGGACGAATTTCACCGCCTACATCAACCGGTTCCGCATAGGAGAAGCCCGCGAATTGATCGCGGCGAGACCGGAGCTCACGGTGCTGGCCGTGGCCCTGGAGGTCGGTTTCCGAAACAAGACCTCGTTCAACGAAGCGTTCAGGACGAGCACGGGGATGACGCCCAGCGAATTCAAAAAGAAAAATCGTCAGGATAGATAACTCCTGACGACCTCCCGCCGCAACCGGCGCATCTTTCCTCCCATGAGAAACTATTTCGTCATCTTCACGGGCCAGGCGGCATCCTTGCTCGGCAGCGAGCTGGTTCAGTTCGCGCTCATCTGGTGGCTCGCCCAGACCGGGGGCAGCGCGACGACTCTGGCTATGGCCGCCCTCGTGGGCCTGGCGCCATCGGTCGCGCTCGGGCCGTTCGCCGGCGTCTTGATCGATCGGTGGAACAGGCGGACCGCGATGATCGTCGCCGACCTGTCGGTCGCCCTGGCGACGCTGGCGCTCGCGATCCTCTTCGCCATGGAGGCGGCCGGTAGCGCCTCCGTCTACGCGGCGATGTTCGTCCGTTCGCTGGGCGGAGCCTTCCAGTGGCCCGCGATGCAGGCCCAGACTGCCGCGCTGGTGGGCGAACGGCACCTGACGCGGATCGCCGGTTTGAACCAAGCGATGCGCGGCGTGGCCGGCATCGCCATGCCGCCGCTCGCCGCGCTGCTCCTTACCGCCGCCCCGATCTCGACCCTACTCCTCATCGACATCGGAACCGCCGCCCTCGCGATCGCGACGCTCGTGGCGGTCCGCTTCCCGCCCCCGATACGGACGGACGGGCGGCGCGACGCTCCCTCCTTTTGGGCCGACCTGCGGGAGGGAGGGCGCTACGTAGCGCGCCGGCCTGACCTGGCGCTCCTGATCGCCCTCATCGCGATCCTCCACTTCTTTGCGGCACCGGCCTTCGCCCTCGTCCCCGTCGTCGTGGCACGCGAGTTCCGCGGCGGCGCGTTCGAACTGGCCTGGATGCAATCCGCCTCGGGCCTCGGCCTGGCGATCGGGGGTCTGACCCTGGGCCTCTGGGGCGGCTTCAGGCGCCGGATCGAAACGGTATTGTCGGGCATCGGCCTGATGGGCGCTTGCCTCGCGGCCTTCGGCTCGCTGCCGCGCGGCGCCGCCTCTTTCGCGCTCATTCCCATCTTCCTCGCAGGCCTCGCCGCCTCCATGGCCGTCGGTTCCTTCCAGGCCATCCAACAGGCGATCGTTCCGCCCGGGATGCAAGGTCGAGTATTCACCATATCAAGGAGCGGAATAGACGCCATGTCGCCTTTGGGGATGGTCATCGCGGGACCGATGGCCGACGGTCTGGGGATCCGCCCCTGGTATCTCGCGGCAGGCGCCGTCATGGCGGTCATGGCGGGCGCGGCCTTCTTCTTACCCAAACTCATGAACCTGGAGAAAAGGAGCGACTCATGATCAAGATGCTTCGCGTCGCGTACTGGATCGGCATGGCTTTGGATGCCCTGGCCTTCGTCCAGATGGCCTTCCCCGCCATCGGCCTCAAGATGCTCGGATCGACGATCGCGGTCGGGCCGGCGTACGTCTTTTCCATCGAGCTCGGCGCGGGCCTGATGCTCGCCTGGACGCTGCTCCTCTTCTGGGCGGACCGTAAGCCGTCGGAGCGCCGCGGCGTGATCCCCCTGACCATGATCGTCATAGCCTGGAACTTCGCCGCGATGCTCTACGGCGTACGGGAAGGGCTCGTGCCCGCGGGAGCCATGCTGCCGCAGATCATCATCGCGGGCGCGACCTTCGCGTATTACGGCGTCTGCTTCGCCCTGTCATCGCGGCGGGCGCCGTAAACAAAAAGATCGGCGGCGGCGAACACGGGATGCGTTCGCCGCCGCCGGAGGCCGCCGGAGGCCGCCGGACGCCGCGGCGGCCGAGACCTCGATGGCGGCCGGAGGCGCGGCGGCCGAGTAAGCCGGCCGCTGCGGCCCGAGGAGAGCGGGAGTTCGGCCGAGGGGGAGACTTCCCCCTTCCCTTTCCCAAATCTTCGCGACACTACCGATTACTTACCGTAATACGCTTCCTTGTACAGTTCCGCGATCTCCGCCATGAGGGGATAGCGCGGGTTGGCGCCCGTGCACTGGTCGTCGAAGGCGCGCTCGGCCAGCGTCTCCAGGTTATCCAGGAACGCTTCCTCGTCCACGCCTGCCTCGCGGATGGTGGCGGGGAGGCCCACTTCCTTACGCAGGTCGGCGAGTTTCTTGACCAGGGCGTCCACCTTGGCTTCCGGCGTCTTGCCTCCCAGGCCCAGGTAGTCGGCCAGGCGGGCATAGCGCTCCACGGCCATGGGGTGGTCGTACTGGGAGAAGGCGGCCTGCCGCGTGGGCGCCTCCACGGCGTTGTAGCGCACCACCTTGTCCAGGAGGAGGGCGTTCGCCGTGCCGTGCGGGATGTGGTAGGCCGCGCCGAGCTTGTGGGCCATGGAGTGGCAGAGGCCGAGCATCGCGTTGGCGAAGGCCATGCCGGCCATGGCCGCAGCGTCGTGCATCTTGCCGCGGGCGACGAGGTCGCCGCCGTCACGGTACGCGCGGGGCAGGTACTCGAAGACCATGCGGGCGGATTCCAGGGCCAGGGCGTTCGTGTAGTCCGTGGCGTAGGCCGAGGCGAGGGCCTCCACGGCGTGGGTGAGCACGTCGTAGCCCGAGGCCGCGGTCAGGCCCGCGGGCTGGCCGAGGGCTAACTCGCTGTCCACGATGGCCATGTCGGGCGTGAGCTCGTAATCGGCGAGCGGATACTTGATCCCCGTGGACTCGTCGGTGATGACCGCGAAGGGCGTCACCTCGGAGCCGGTGCCCGAGGTCGTGGACACGCAGACGAGGTGGGCCTTCTTCCTGAGTTCGGGGAAGGTCGCGACGCGCTTCCTGATGTCCATGAAGCGGAGGGCGAGGTCGGCGAAGTCGGCCTCGGGGTGCTCGTAGAGGACCCACATGATCTTGGCCGCGTCCATGGCCGAGCCGCCGCCCACCGCGACGATGAGATCGGGCTTGAAGGCGAGCATACGCTCGGCTCCTGAGCGGGCGTCGGCGAGGGTCGGGTCGGGATTCACCTCGTGGATGACCTCCACCGCCATGCCCATGGACTCCAGGACGTCGGTGACCTTCTTGTGGACGCCGAGCTTGAAGAGGCCGCGGTCGGTGACCACGGACGCGCGCGTCTTGCCTTTGAGGTCGCCCAGGGCGATCGGCAGGGCGCCGTACTTGAAGTAGACCTTCGGGGGAAGGCGGAACCAGAGCATGTTGTCCCTCCGTTCGGCGACGGTTTTGGTGTTGAGGAGGTGCTTCACCCCCACGTTCTCGCTCACCGAGTTGCCGCCCCAGCTGCCGCAGCCGAGGGTGAGCGAGGGTTCCAGCTTGAAGTTGTAGAGGTCGCCGATGCCGCCGTGGGAGCTCGGCGTGTTCACGAGCACGCGGCCGGTCTTCATGCGAGAAGCGAAGGCCTGGATCCGGTCCGCGTTCGCGGGCGCGGTGTAGAGGCTGGAGGTGTGGCCCATGCCGCCGAACTCCACGAGACGGGCGGCCAGGTCCACGGCGGCCGGGAAATCCGCGACCTTGTAGAGGGCGAGGACCGGGGAGAGCTTCTCGTAGGCGAAAGGCTCCTCCGCGTCCACGCGCTCGGTCTCCGCGACGAGGAGCTTGGTCGTCTCCGGCACGTCGATGCCCGCCATGAAGGCGATGCTGCGCGCGCTCTGGCCCACGATGCCGGCGTTGATGCGGCCGTCCTTGAGGATGAGGGCGCCGAGCCGGTCCCGTTCCTCCCCCGAAACGAGATAGGCGCCGCGCTTCACGAATTCCGCGCGGACCTTCTCGTAGACTGCCTCGTGGACGAGCGCCGACTGCTCGGACGCGCAGATGACGCCGTTGTCGAAGGTCTTGGAGAGCATGATCGAGGAGACGGCCAGTTCGAGGTCGGCGGTCTCGTCGATGATCGCGGGCGTGTTGCCGGCGCCGACGCCGAGGGCGGGCTTGCCGGAGGAGTAGGCGGCCTTCACCATGCCCGGGCCGCCGGTGGCGAGGATGAGGGCGATGCCGGGGTGCTTCATGAGCCGGTTCGTGTCCTCCACGCTCGGGTCCGCGATCCAGCCGATGATGCCCGCGGGGGCTCCGGCGGCTACGGCCGCCTCCAGCACGACGCGCGCGGCTTCCACCGTGCACTTCTTGGCGCGGGGGTGCGGCGAAAGGACGATGCCGTTCCGGGTCTTGAGCGCGAGCAGAGTCTTGAAGATCGCGGTGGAGGTGGGGTTCGTCGTGGGGATGACGCCCGCGATCACGCCGAGGGGTTCCGCAATCTTCGTGACACCATACGTTGAATCCCGCTCGATGACGCCGGCCGTCTTGGCGTCCTTATACTTGTTGTAGATGTATTCGGAGGCGAAGTGGTTCTTGATGACCTTGTCTTCCACCACGCCCATACCCGTCTCCTCCACGGCCATCTTGGCCAGGCGGATCCGCTGGGCGGCCGCGGCGAGGGCCGCCGCGCGGAAGATCGCGTCCACCCGTTCCTGGGAGTAGGTCGCGTATTCGGCCTGGGCCCGGCCCACGGCGGTTATGAGCTCTCCGAGGGTATCGGTCCCGACGCCCACGCCGATCGATTCGTTCAACGCCAGCATAGCTGCCTCCTTCGATATATCGATACTATTTACTCGATATTTATTTATCGAGAATAAAATATCGAATAAGCCGGCGGCGTGTCAAGTGACTTTTCCGCAATGAGCAGAAAAATAATGCAAAGCGCGCATTGATGGACATGCGAAGAGCGAATGTGAAAGATAATAGATCAATAAATACTGATTAGAGGCGCTTCAATCCTTCCGGCTCGCCTTGTAGAGCCGGTCGTTGATGGCGGCGCCGAGCCCGCCCCCGTCCGCGCGCTCCGCGCGTATGACCGAGACGCCCGAGGCGTCCAGGAAATGGAGCAGGTCGAAGAGGTTGGCGGCCGCTTCCAGGGCGCTGCCGTCCTCCGAGAGCGTCCGGACGAGGGGACCGGCGCCGGCTCCGGCTCCCCGGTTACGGAGGAACTCGTCCCGCGAGGCGCCGTCGTAGAAGAGCAGGGCTTCGCCGTCCCGGGCCTCCACGTCGCCGAGGGCGCCGCGGGGATAGAGCTTGAGGGGGACGTGGGGCGCGTAGTGGCTCGGAAGCTGGCCGGGGGACTTCGGCGCGGCGACGCTCCGGTCAAAGACCGCGACGACGCCGATCTCCGCCTCGATCCGCTCGGCGCTCATGCCGCCCGGCCTGAGGATGGTGGGCACCCCCGAACTCAGGTCCAACACCGTGGACTCGACGCCCACGCTGCAGCGGCCCCCGTCCACGACGAAATCGACCCGATCCCCCAGTTGCGAGACCACGTGCTCCGACCGGGTCGGACTCAGGTAGCCGAAGGGATTGGCGCTCGGCGCCGCCACGGCGGTCGCGGAAAGCTCTATGATGCGCCGGGCCACGGGGTGGTCCGGGAAACGCACGGCGACCGTGGAAAGGCCGCTCGTCGCCAAATCGGGCACCTCGGGCCGCTTGGGGAGTATCATCGTGAGCGGCCCCGGCCAGAGCCGGAGGGAGAGCAGGCGCGCCTTCTCCGCGGCTTCGGCGGGCAAGGCCGCGAGGTCCGCCACCGCTTCAAGCCCACCGAGCGCGGCGATGTGCACGATAAGCGGATCGAAGGTCGGTCGGCGCTTGGCCTCGAAGACGCGCGCGAGGGCGGCAGTATTGAAGGCGTCCGCCCCGAGCCCGTACACGGTCTCCGTCGGGAACGCGACGAGCTTGCCCGCCGCGAGCGCGTCGGCCGCCCGCCGGAGATCCTCCTCCGAGGTGGAGAGCAGCCTCATCGCGGCCCGCTCTCGCCGGCCGGGGCCCCGTTCGGCGCGCCCGCCGCGCTCGGGGCGGCCGCCGCCTTCTTGCGGAAATGCGTCGCGCGGCCGGAATGGCCCACGACCTGGAAGCCCATCTTGCGCAGGTAGCCTTCATGGACGCGTTCTTCCGCGACCGCCGTAAAGACGGCGCTTCCGCTCGCGATCTTTCCCGCGGCCTTCTCGAAGAAGAAGCGGGCGTTCTTGAGATCGCGGTACGCGGGGATCGCGTAATCCAAGAGCAGGGCGATCTCCCCGTTGGCGAGCCGCCGGAAAACGACGAAGGAAACGGGCAACGTCTCGCGGAGGATGAAGCAGCCTTCGGCGCCGGAATGCGCGAGCGAAGCCGGATCGGGATCGAAGGAGGGGAAGAAACGTTCGATTTCCGCGCGGTGGAAGGACAGGAATCGGCGCGCGTACTCGTTCGCGGCGGGATCCACGGCGAGCACGTCGAAGGTCTCTTCCTTCCGGGCGTCGGCCGCCATGCGGTAGAGATACCAGGCGTTGACCGCCACGATGAAGACGTTGAGGCCGAAGACCGGCCACGCGGAGATGCGGAATCCGTAGACGGCGAACGCGAGGGAGCCGACGAGGTTGAGGATGCGCAGGCGCTTGATGTTGCGCATCGTGAGGCTCAGGGCCACGACCACCGAGGCCAGAGTGCCGAACCATTCGATCCAGGAGTTCATGCGTAGGATTATATCGAATCGCGGACGCGGGGGCGAGGGGCGGCCGCGCCGCCGACGGGCCTTGCCGCGCCGTCGGGCCGCGTCGTATCGTCGACCCATGAGCGAGTATCGTCTTCCCCACGGCCTCCGCATCCTCTATGAAGACCGCGACCTCATCGTCGTGGATAAGCCGTCGGGCCTCCTCTCGGTGGCCGCCGGCGCGGAGCGGGAGAAGACCGCGTACTGGATCCTCTGCGAATACCTCCGGAAGCGGGGCGAGAAGCGCCGGGTCGCGGCCGTCCACCGGCTGGACCGCGACACCTCGGGGGTCATGGTCTTCGCCAAGTCTGAGGAGACGAAGCGGGCGCTCATGGAGGATTGGAACGATTCGATCGTGGAGCGTCGCTACGTCGCCTTGGCCGAGGGGGATTTCCCGGAGGCCGAGGGCGTCTTCGACGCGCCGCTCGGCGAGGACCGCGGCGGGCGGGTCGTCGTGGCCGCGGGGGGACAGGCCGCGGTGACCCGGTGGCGGGTCCTGGATTCGGGCGGCGGCTATACGCTCGTGGAATTGGAACTGGAGACGGGGCGGCGGAACCAGATCAGGGCCCACCTCGATTGGGCCGAACGGCCCGTGGCGGGCGACCCCAAGTACGGCGCGCGGACCGACCCCATCGGCCGCCTCGCCTTGCACGCCGAGCGCCTCGCCCTGCGCCACCCGCGGACCGGCGAGGTCCTCCGTTTCGAAGTGCCCGTCCCCGCCGAATTCCGCCGTCCGCTCAGGGGCGGCCGGAGGCCTAGTCCTTCCAGGGGAAGATGAAGTTCCGCAGGGAACGGGTGCCGGTCTTCTCGCGCTCTTCGATCAGGAGCTCGTCCCAGGGGATCTTGCGGCGGTTCGCGTCGGGGTGGGCTTCCAGCCAGTCGTACTTGAGGAGGCGCAGACGGAGGGCCTCGTCCAGGAAGAGGAGGATGCCCGCGGGGCCGGGGGCCAGGAAGGCCAGGAAGAACGAGATCACGAGCATCACGGCGTTATGGATCAACGCGAAGATGGAGAGGCCGGGATTGTCGAAGAAGAGGATGAAGGACTTCTTGACGACCTTCCGGAGGTCGCGGTCGAGCCGCGCGCGGAGGGGCAGGAAGTACTGGAACGCGAGCGTCACCACGACCACCGTCCAGAAGACGAGGGCCGCCGCGAAGATGCCGACCATCGATTCCATACCGAGATAGAAGGGGAGCGCCACGTAGGAGAGCAGGACCATGAGGAGGGCCGCGGCTCCGAAGAGGAGGCCGGCGGGCCAGGCGTCCTTGACCGCCGCGAAGAAGTCCACGAAGCCGAAGGTTCCGTAGTCGGAGACGGCCCGGACGCAGAGGGCCGCCGCGGCGAGGTACACGAAACACCAGAGCGAGCCGAGGACCATGACGGCCAGGGCGAGGGGCGGGACGCCGGCGAAGAGGGTCGGCACCAAAATGGGAACGGCGGCGGAAAGGATGAAGCCGAGGTTCACCAGGGCGATCCTGAACAGGTTGTCCCAGAGGTCGAAAAAGGTCTTCTTGATGAGGAAGCCGATCATGCTTCGAATATAGCCGCCTTTCCGCCCTTGGTCCACCGACCGCCGCCGCGCCCCGCGGCCGGCGCCTGTTGACGATCGGAGCGCGGTTCGGTATTCTTTTATCGACAGCGAGATTTTCAGGGTCGGGTGAGCGCGCGAGCGCGATTCCCTACCGGCGGTTAAAGCCCGCGACTTCGAGGCGACCCCGAAGGGTTTCCTTGAACTGAACCGGTGAGATTCCGGTGCCGACGGTATAGTCCGGATGGAAGAAAATCGAGCGCGGGGAAGAGTTCCGGCCGGATCTTCCCGTACGCCCGTGCATCTCCCGCAGAGAACGCCCTGGATCCCGATCCGGGGCTTTTTTTCGCCCCGGAAAGCAGATCCGTTTTTCGGAGGCCCTCATGCGCATTTCCCGTCGTTTCGTTTCGATCCTCGCCGCCGCCGCGGTCGGCATCGCGGCTCCCGCGGCCTTCGCCGCGGGCGGCGCCGAGTCCGCGGCCCCCGCGGCCAAGGCCGCGTCCATCGCCGTCTTCGTGCCCGGCGTGGTTTCCGGCAGCCCCATCTACGAGATGCTCGTCGCCGGCGTCCAAAAGGCCGCGGGCGAGGCCGCCGGCGCCCAGGTGAAGGTGTTGGAGGGCGGCTTCAACCAAGCCGAGTGGGAGGCCAAGCTCACCTCCCTCGCCGCGGGCGGGACCTACGATCTCATCGTGAGTTCCAACCCCGCCATCCCCGCCATCTGCGCGGCGGTGTCCGCCAAGTTCCCGAAGCAGGCCTTCCTGCTCCTGGACGGAGAGCTCGCCGGGAACCCGAAGATCTACACCCTCCGCTACGACCAGCGCGAGCAGGCCTACCTGGCCGGCCACATCGCCGGCCTCGCGGCCCAGGCCGGCCTCGGCGGTAAGGCTTCCCTCCGGATCGGCCTCGTGGCGGGCCAGGAGTATCCGGCCATGAACGGCGTCATCCTGCCCTCCTACCGCGACGGGGCCCGCGCCGTGGATCCCAAGATCGAGGTGGACTTCCGCGTGGTGGGCAACTGGTACGACGCGGCCAAGGGCGGCGAGCTCGCCGCGGCGATGATCCGGGACGGCGCGTCCGTCATCCTCGCCATCGCCGGCGGGGCCAACCAGGGCGTCGTCCAGGCCGCCGCGGACGCCAAGGCGTCCGTGGTCTGGTTCGACGTGAACGGCTACGCGGTGCGCCCCGGCACGGTGATCGGCAGCGCCATCCTCCGGCAGGACCTGGCCGCCTACGAGGCGACCAAGCGGTACCTCGCCGGAAGCCTGCCCTTCGGGAAGGCGGAGATCGTCGGCGTGGCCGACGGCTACGTCGACTTCGTCCAGGACGACCCGGCGTACGTGGCCGCGGTGCCCGCCGCGCTCCGCAAGAAGCAGGCCGACCTCGTGGACGCCCTCAAGACCGGGAAGCTCAAGCTGGGCCAAGCCGGGAAGTAAGGCCATGATCGAACTCGTCGGCATCCGCAAATTCTTCGCCGCGAACGGGGTGGAGGCGCTCTCGGGCGCCGACTTCGACCTTCGTCCGGGGGAGATCCATGCGCTCGTCGGCGAGAACGGCGCGGGAAAGTCCACGCTCATGCACGTGCTCTCGGGAAACCTGGAGCCGAGCGCGGGCATCCTGCGCCTGGACGGGGAGGAGCGACGCTTCTCCTCCGTCTCCGACGCCCTGGCCGCCGGCGTCGGCATGCTGCGCCAACACCCGCGCCTCGTGAACGGCTTCGCGGTCTGGGAAGACTGCGTCCTGGGCGCCGAACCCCGGCGCTTCGGGTTCCTGGACCGGCGCGCGGCCCGGAAGGCGGTCATGGAGGCCTCGGCGGCCTGGGGCTTCGGCCTGGACGCGGACGCGTTGGTGGACACCCTCGCGGTGAGCCAACGGCAGAAGGCGGGCATCCTCGCCCTCCTCCTCCGCGGCGTCCGCACCCTCATCCTGGACGAACCCACCGCGGTCCTCGCCCCCGACGAGACGGAGAGACTCTTCGACCTGCTCCGCGCGCTCAGGGACGAAGGGCGCTCCATCGTCCTCATATCGCACAAGCTCGCCGAAACGCTCTCCGTCGCCGACCGCGTCACGGTGCTCCGCCGGGGCCGCACGGTGGCCTCCCTGCCGGCGGCCGACGTCGAGAGCGCCCAACTCGCGTCCCTCATGTTCGGCGCGGACGAGGAGCGCGCTATCGGCCGCTCCGCGCCGAACGCGCCCCGCGGCGGCGCCGCCGGCCCGCCCGTCTTCACGGTCCGCGGCCTCCAGGTGCGCGAGAGCGGTCGGCCCCATCTCCGCGGGGTGGACCTGGAGGTGGCGCGGGGCACGATCCTCGGCATCGCCGGGGTCCGCGATTCCGGCCTGGAGACGCTCGAGCTCGCGCTCGCCGGGCTCCTCCCCATCGCCGCGGGGACCATCGAACTGGGCGGGAAGCGGATCGAAGGACGCGGGGTGGCCGCGTTCCGCGCGGCCGGCGCGGCCTACGTGCCCGCGGACCGCATGGGCATGGCGGTGGCGCCGCGCCTCTCCCTCGCGGACAACCTCACCGTGCACGAGCACCGGCGCGCCCGCCGCGGTCTCCTCGGCCGCCTCGGCTTCCTGGACCGGACCGCCCTCCGGGCGTGGACCGCCTCCGTCATGGAGGAGGCCCGCGTCGCGGGCGAGGGCCGGAGCAGCGCGGACTCCTTCTCCGGCGGCACCCTGCAGCGCCTCATAACCGCCCGAGAGTTCGCCGAGAATTTTTCCCTCGTGATCATGGCGGAGCCGGGCTGGGGCCTGGACGCGGCGAGCCGCCGACGCCTCAACGACCGCATCCGCCGCTTGACCGAGTCGGGGCGCTCCGCCCTGCTCCTCTCCACCGACGTGGACGAGCTCATCGCGCTCTCCGACGAGATCGCCATCCTCCGGGACGGCGTCATCGCGGCGCGGTTCGCGCCCGCCGAATGCCGGGACGGGGATCCGCGCTCCGCGGCCCTCCGCGCGGCCACGCTCAGCGAGGCCGTGGGCGCGGCGATGATCGGCACGGAGGCCTGCGTCGATGGCTGAACGCGCGAAAATCGGAAGCGGCGCCGTGCTCGGCTCCCTCGTGGCCCTCGGCGCGGCTACCGCGGTGGCCGCGCTCCTCGTCGCCTTCGCCGCCGACGAGCGCGGCCCGGCCCTCCGGGCCTTCTTCCTCTCCCCCTGGTCCTCCGCCTGGTTCCTCGGCAACATGCTGGACGAGGCGGCCCTCCTCGCCGTCGCGGCGCTCGGCGTCGCCCTGGCCTTCCGCGCGGGCACTTTCAACCTCGGCGGCGAAGGCCAGATCTACGTCGGCGGACTCGCCGCGTCATTGGTCCTCCTCGCCCCGGACGGCCTGCCGGGCCCCGCGTCCCTCGCGCTCGCGGCCCTGGCGGCC